>CAUJFI010000001.1 GCA_963170125.1 Deinococcota bacterium
CGATCTCGCTCGCAACCTGAGGACTCAACCCGAAGTATTGAGCCGATCCGAGCGCGAGTTCCAGATCGCAAACGCGCTCCTCACCGTCGATGGCCGTCGTCAGAACCCTAGGCCGGACATCGGCTGGCGTGGGGTTCAAGTCGTAGGCCGGCGAGAGCGTCCATCCCTGAGAACCGAGCCACAAGAAAGCATGGTTGCGCATGTGGTCGTCGACATTGCTCACGAGGATGTTGAACACCATCCGCCGGTAGAGTTCGGTAGCATCCCTCTTCGACCGAGCGCCATGCTCATTGATGGCGTCGACCATCTCGGGGTAGCTCGAGAGTGCCCCGTCGCTGAGGTCGAGCGTGGCGAGTGCCGAAAGGAAAGGCACCCGACGACCGTCGTCCCGATCGAAACGTCGCACCAACAGGACGGGCGCGCCTGCGACATCAGCGGTGGGCCGAACCAGGAAGGAACGGGGGACGTAGCGACCTCGCTTCGCGACCCTGCCTACTGGTCGCCGCTCACCACCGATAATGCCGAATATGCTCCCCACGCTCCGCGATCTCGCTCATGGACTGGATGCCGATCTCGATGTGCCTGTCCGTGAACTCGCGGAAGACGGCCCGGGCGGAGTCCTTCGTCTTTATGCCGTCCTTCCGCAGGGGTAGGTCGGAGACGAGAAGGAGCGCCCCGATGGGCACCTTGCTCGCGAAGCCCACGGAGAAGAGCGTGGCCGTCTCCATGTCTATCCCGAGCGCCCGCTCGTCGTAGAGCTGCTGCTTGAACCCCTCGTCGAACTCCCAGAAGCGGTAGTCGGTCGTGTGGACCACGCCCGTGCGGTAGTCGAAGCCGCGCTCGACGATGATCTGCGAGACGAACTTCTGGACCTTGAACGTCGGCAGGGCGGGCACCTGAGGCGGCATGAAGTGCGTCGAGGCGCCCTCGTCGCGGATGGCGGCCGTGGGCAGCACGAAGTCGCCGATCTGCAACGACCGGTGCAGGCCACCGCACATGCCGAGGAACAGGACCGACTTCGGGTCGGCGGTGGCGAGCACCTCGATGATGAGCGCCGCCACGGGCGAACCGACGGAGAAGTTGATGATCGACACGCCCAGCTTGGCGCTGTGGCGCGCCATCATGGCGGAGCCGCGCGTCGTGACGACGTCGTCGGCCATGCCCTCGAAGCGGTCGAGGTAGTACTGGAAGTTCGTGAGCAGGATCTGCTTCTGCAACGCCTCGGGGGCCGCACCCGTGTAGCGCTCCAGGATCTCGCGACCGATGCGCCACTTCTCGGGGTTGTTGTAGATGAGGTTCGGGTTCAGTACCGGGCTGTCGCCGTACGCATCCACATGCGCATGCTCCGCCGGCTGCCTCGATCTCGCGTCCGCAAGACCCTCTGAAGGAGCGCCTTGCCCTGTGGGAGGCGACTGCTCGCCGTCGTGCGCCATGCGCCATCATAGCGCCACGCAACATCGCGCCACGCAGAGCTACGCAGCCCCGCGCAGCGCCGCCACCGGCCCGAACGGCGAACGGGGTTACTATTGCCCCTCATGAGTACCCCAGCCGACGCCGCGGCCGCCCTGAGTCAGCAACTGCAAGAGCGCATCCTGATCCTTGACGGCGCCATGGGAACGATGATCCAGGCGGCGCGCCCAACGGAGGCGGACTTCCGCGGCGCGCGTTTCGCGGAGCACCCAAAGGACCTTAGAGGCGCCAACGACGTGCTGGTGCTCACGGTGCCAGAGCTCATCGGCTCCATCCACGAGGCGTACCTGCGCGCCGGCGCGGACATCATCGAGACGAACACGTTCAACGCCACGCGCCTGGGCCTCGCCGAGTACGCCTTGGGCGACGTCGTGGCGGAGATCAACGAGGTCGGCGCCCGCCTGGCGCGCCAGGCGGCGGACGCGTTCTCGACCGCGGATCGCCCCCGTTGGGTGGCCGGCTCCATCGGCCCGACGAACAAGACGTTGAGCTTGAGCCCCCGCGTCGAGGACCCGAGTTACCGCGAGGTGACGTTCGAGCAGGTCTACGAGGGTTACTTCGAGCAGGCGCGCGCGTTGATAAGGGGCGGCGTCGACCTCCTCCTCGTCGAGACGGTGTTCGACACCCTCATGGCCAAGGCCGCCATCCTGGCATGCGAGGACGCCGCCGCCGAGGCGCCGCGCCGCGTGCCGCTCATCGTCTCCGGGACCATCACGGACGCGTCGGGCCGCACCCTCTCCGGCCAGACCCTCGAGGCGTTCTGGACGTCGGTAAGCCACGCCGACCTCCTCGCCGTCGGCCTCAACTGCGCGCTCGGGCCGAAGGAGCTCCGGCCGCACGTCGAGGAGCTCGCCGGGCTGGCCGACGTGTTCACGATCGCGTACCCCAACGCCGGCCTCCCCAACGCGTTCGGCGGTTACGACGAGACGCCCGAGAGCATGACGTCCGTGCTGCGCGAGTTCGTCGAGCGCGGCTGGGTCAACATCCTGGGCGGCTGCTGCGGCACCACGCCCGATCACATCAGCGCGTTCGCCCGTGCCGCGGAGGGTGTGGCGCCGCGCAGACCCACCGCGCAGGACCCG
>CAUJFI010000002.1 GCA_963170125.1 Deinococcota bacterium
ACGGGGGGGGGCCGGCGCGAACCCCCGGGGGGCCCCCCTCCTCGTAGCGCCCGGCCGTCGGAGCCGGCTCAGACGTCCAGGTGCGCGAGGTGGGCGTTCGTCTCGATGAACTCGCGGCGCGGCGGCACCTCGGTACCCATGAGGATCTCGAAGGTCTCGCTCGCCTCGAGTACGTCGTCGATGGTGACGCGCTTGAGGATGCGCGTCTCCGGGTTCATGGTCGTCTCCCAGAGCTGTTCGGCGTTCATCTCGCCGAGGCCCTTGAAGCGTTGGACCTCGAGCTTCTTGTCGCGGTTCTGACGCTGGACCTGGGCGAGTGCGGCCTCGTCGTAGACGTACTGCATCTCCTTCTGGCGCCCGATGCGCAGGCCGTAGAGGGGCGGTTGCGCGATGTAGAGGTAGCCGGCATCGATGATGGGGCGCATGTAACGGTAGAAGAACGTGAGGAGCAGCGTGCGGATATGCGAGCCGTCCACGTCGGCGTCCGTCATGATGATGATCCGGTGGTAGCGGACGTCTTCGATGCTGAAGTGGGCGTCGTCGCCCGTACCCTCGATGCCGGCGCCGATGGCGGCGATCATCGCGCGGATCTCGGCGTTCTTCAGGATCTTGCCGAGGTTGGCCTTCTCGACGTTCAGGATCTTGCCGCGTAGCGGGAGGATGGCCTGGAAGCGGCGCTCCCTGCCCTGCTTGGCCGTGCCGCCCGCCGAGTCGCCCTCGACGATGTAGACCTCGCTGACGGACGGGTCCTGGGACTGGCAGTCGGCCAGCTTGCCCGGCAGGTCGTCGTTCTCCAATGGGTTGGCGCGCCGCACGAGGTCGCGCGCCTTGCGGGCCGCCTCGCGGGCCCTCGCGGCCTGGGCCGCCTTGTCGATGATGGCCCTGCCGACCTTGGGGTTCTCCTCGAGGGCCTCCGTGAGCTTCTCGTAGACGACGCTGTTGACGGCCGTCTGCGCCTCGGCGTTGAGGAGCTTGACCTTGGCCTGCGACTCGAACTGCGGGTCGGGCAGCTTGACGGAGATCACGCAGGCGATGCCCTCGAGGAAGTCGTCGCCGGTGGGCGCCGCCTCCCCCTTCTTCAGCATGTTCTTCGCCTTGGCGTAGTTGTTCAGCGCGCGCGTGTATGCGCTCTTGAAACCCGTCAGGTGCGTGCCGCCGTCGCGGTTGGTGATCATGTTCGCGTAGGTGAGGACGGTCTGGCCGTAGCCGGCGGTATGGATGAGGCCGACGTCGACCTCGACGTCGTGGGCGCCCCCGTCCGTCGGGACCGTCGCCGTGCCCTTGATGGCGATGGCCTTGTCGTAGAGGGCCGTGCCTTCGCGTGCCAGGAACGTGGCGTAGGCGGCTACCCCGCCGACCTCGTGGAACGTCTCCGTGCGCGGGGTGGCGCCGCGGTTGTCAGTCAGCACGATGCGCACGCCGCCCGTGAGGTAGGAGAGTTCGCGGAGGCGGCGGCGGACGCGGCTGTAGTCGAACCCCTCGATCTCCTTGAAGACGCCGTGGTCGGGATGGAACGTCACGGTGCTGCCGGAGACCCCCGCCGGGGCGGTGCCGATGACGTGCAGCGGCTCGGAGACCGCCCCGTTCTCGAAGCCGATGCGGTAGAGCTTGCCGTCGCGCCGCACCTCCGCGACGAACCAGTTGGAGAGGGCGTTGACGACCGAGCTACCGACCCCGTGGAGGCCGCCGGACACCTTGTAAGCGCCGGCGTCGAACTTGCCGCCCGCGTGGAGTTCGGTGAAGATGACCTCGATGGCCGGGCGCCCCTCGCGCTTCATCATATCCACCGGTAGGCCGCGGCCGTTGTCCGTCACGGTTGCCGAGCCGTCGGCGTTCAGCGTCACCTCGACCGTGTCGGCGTAACCGGCCAGGAACTCGTCGATGGCGTTGTCGATGATCTCGGTGAGGAGCTGGTGGTAGCCGTCCACCCCGGTGCCGCCCTGCACGTACATGGCCGGGCGCTTACGTACCCCCTCGAGACCGCGCAGGACCTTGATGCTGTCGGCAGTGTAGCCGTTACCGTCCCCGCTGCCGTTGCCGTTCTCGTGACCGTTCAACTAGACCTCCGTGGCGCACTAACAACGCTATTGTACCCGCAAACATGTGGGTGGGTCAAACGCTATGCATCGTCCTGGACGGCATTTCTGCCTAGTCCCTCCAGGGTGGTCGCCGTGTAGCGCGGACGACCGCAGGTCACCGCCGGCCGTCAGCCACGCACCTGGCCGTCGCCGT
Organism: Deinococcota bacterium; assembly: GCA_963170125.1. Classification (GTDB taxonomy): domain Bacteria; phylum Deinococcota; class Deinococci; order Deinococcales; family Trueperaceae; genus JAAYYF01. The sequence goes on from CAUJFI010000002.1 coordinate 2,233, forward strand.
CCACCAGGTACTTGTAGGTGACGATCTGCTCGAGCCCCAGGGGCCCGCGCGCATGTAGCTTCTGCGTGCTTATGCCGATCTCGGCGCCGAAACCGAACTCGAAGCCGTCCGTGAAGCGCGTGGAAGCGTTCACCATCACGACGGCGGCGTCCACCTCGCGCCTGAACCGCTCGGCGGCGGCGACGTCGCGCGTGGCGATCGCCTCGGTGTGCTGCGTACCGAAGCGGGCGATGTGCTCCAACGCCTCGTCCAGGTCCGCGACCACGCGCACGGCAAGCTCGAGGTCGAGGAACTCCTTCGCCCACTCGGCGTCGCCGGCCGCGTCCATGCCGGTCACGATGGCGCGCGCCTTGGGGCAGCCGTAGAGCCTGACCCCGGCCGCCCGGAGGTCGGCGGCGACGCGCGGCAGGAACGCCTCGGCGACGCTCTCGTGCACCAGCAGCGTCTCGATGGCGTTGCAGACGCCCGGCCGCTGCACCTTGGCGTTCATGGCGAGGCGCCCGGCCATGGCGAGGTCGGCGGCCGCGTCGATGTAGAGGTGGCAGTTGCCCACCCCCGTCTCGATGACCGGCACGCTGGCGGTGTCGACGACGTGCCGGATCAGGCCGGCGCCGCCACGCGGGATGACGAGGTCGACGCGCCCGCGGGCGCGCAGGAGCTCCGTGACGAGTTCGCGGTCGGGCGAGTCGATCAGCAGCACGGCGTCCTCCGGCAGCCCGACCCGGCCTAGGGCGCCGCGCATGCTGGCCACGAGCGCCCGGTTGCTGGCGAGGGCGTTGGAGGAGCCGCGCAGCACGGCGGCGCTCCCTGCCTTCAGGGCCAGGGACGCGGCGTCGACCGTGACGTTGGGCCGCGACTCGTAGACCATCCCGATGACCCCGAACGGCACGCTCACGCGCCGCACGCGCAGCCCGTTGGGCAACGTCCACGCCGTCGGTACGGCGCCGAGCGGGTCGGGCAGGTCGGCGACCTGCAGGGTCGCCCGCGAGATGGCGGTTAGGCGCCCCTGCGACAGGCGGAGGCGGTCGACGAGCGGGGCGCCGGTGCCCCGCGCCTGCTCGGCCGCCACGTCAGCGGCGTTGGCCTCCAGGATCGTCGGTGCGTCCAACAAGAGACCCTCCGCGATGGCCGTCAGGGCGGCCGGGCGGTCCGCGGCGGGCAGGGCGCGGGAAGCGGCCCTGGCCTTGGCCAGGAGGGCATCTAGGTAACCCTCGGGGCGGTGAGTGGGTACCGGCTCTGAGCGAGTCGCGGGCATGGGCGAGTATAGCCAACGCGCCCGTTCCCTCCCCGTCGGCCTTACACTCCGGCATGCTCGAGACGACTTCAGGCAAGCGGCGCACGGCTCTCGTGACGGGCGCGGGCGGGGACCTCGCCGCGACCGTCGTCCCGCGGTTGGCGGCGACGGGTTGGTTGGTCGCCGCCTCGGTCAGACCAGGGACCGAGGAGCGGGTAATGGAACGGTTCGCGGCGCTGGGCGGGGCGGTCACCGTGGTCGGCGTCGATCTGGCGGAACCGGAGGCGGTCGCCGAGGCCGTGGGGCGGCTGGAGCGCGCGTACGGCGCGCCCGAGGCGCTCATCCACCTGGCGGGCAGGTTCGAGCCCGGGCCAAGGCCCGCCGACGGCGTCGTCAACGCGGCCGCCGTTCTGGAGCGCGCCCTGGACGGCAACCTGCGTAGCGCGGTCAACGCCTGCGCGGCGGTACTGCCCGGCATGCTCGCGGCCGGCCGCGGAGCCCTCGTCGCCGTCGGGGCCGCGGCCGGGGCTTCCCCGGCGCCGGGCTCGGTGGCCTACGCGGCCGCCAAGGGGGCCCTCGCCGCCTACTTCCGCTCGCTGGCGGCGCAAGTGGCGAAGCGCGGCGTCAACGTCGCGCTCCTCGTACCCAAGGGGGCGTTGGACACGCCGGGCAACCGGCGCGCCATGCCCGACGCCGACCCGGCCGCCTGGATCGCCCCTGACGCACTGACCGACGCCGTGCTCTTCCTCCTGGACCGCCCGCCCCGCGGCCTGGTGCACGAGCTGCCGCTCAGCGTGGGCTGAGGGGCCGTCGGCCCCGCACCGAGCCGCGGCAGGTGGGCCGCTCGCGGCGGCCTGCCTTACCTAGGCGGTGTAGGTGAAAGCGCCGCCCTTGATGGTGGCGAGCACCTCGAGGCCGTCGAGCGACACGAGCGGGTCGTGCGAGAGCGCAACGATGTCGGCGTCGAAGCCCGGTCTGAGCATCCCCGAGCGGTGCTCGGCCTGGATGGCGTAGGCCGCGCCCGTCGTGTAGGCCGCCAGGGCGGCGTCGGGCGACAACGCCTCCGCCGGGTTGAGGCGTTCGCCCGTCGCGTCCGCCCTGCGGCAGGCCGCGCGTAGCCCGACGAACACGTCGGGGCTAGCCACCGGCGTGTCGGAGCCGAAGGCGAGCGGCGCGCCCGCCGCCGCGAGCGAGCGCATCGCGTACGCTCTCGTCGGCCTGTCCGGCAGCAACGCGGTGATGGACGGCAGGTCGAACGTCAGGTGGATGGGTTGCATGGAGGCGACGACCCCGAGCCGCCCGGCGCGCTTGACGTCGTCCGGGTGCATGTGCTGCGCGTGCTCTAGCCGTGGCCGCAGCCCGAGAGCACGCCACTGTTCCGCCGTGGCCTCGAAGGCGTCGAGGGTGGCGCGCGTGGCGGCGTCGCCGATGGCGTGCACGACGGGCACCAGGCCGGCAGCGAGCGCCAGCGGCATACGTCGCAGCATCACGTCAGGGCCGTCCATCACCATGCCGACCTCGCTCGTGCCGGCGTACGGCTCGAGCATCCAGGCCGTGCGGCTACCGAGCGCGCCGTCGGCGAAGAACTTGGCGCCGCCGACCCGGAAGTTGTCGCCCCCCTGGTTGGTGGCGACGCCGATGGCGGCCGCCGCCTCGATCTGCTGGTGCGGGATGCACGCCCAGACGCGCAGCTCGTACGCGTCGTCGCTGGCCGTCAGGGCGAGCTCGCGCCACAGGTCGGGGCCTTCGGCGGCCATGTGGTGCACGGTCGCGACGCCGAGCGAGGCCAGGTGCTTGCCGGCCCTCGCGAGCGCCGCCCTCAGGTCGTGGCGCGTCGGCCGCGAGGCGACGTCGGAGACGGGGTCGACCGCCTCCTCCAGGAGCAGCCCCGTGGGTTCACCGCGCTCGTCGAGGACGATCCTGCCGCCCGGTCCCAGGTCGGTCGCCCCGCTGAGGCCGGCGACCGCGAGCGCCGCGCGGCTCGCCCAGGCGGAATGATGGTCCTGGCTATGCATGAGGACCTTGCGGCCGAGCGCGGCGGCCTCGAGGGCGTCCGACTCTTCCCTGCCGACGGTCGCGAGGTTCCAGCGTTGCAGCGCGAAGCCGGTGGCAATGACCCAGCCGTCCGTCGCGCTCCGGGCCGCTCGCTCCCGGATGAGCTCACAGCCGGCGCCCAAGCTCGTCACGGACGAGAGGTCGAGGTAGTCGAGTTCGATGCCGTGGCGCGTCAGGTGGACGTGCGCGTCGTGGAAAGCCGGCATGAGACATGCCGAGCCGAAGTCGATGACGCGCGTGTCCGGCCCGGCCACCGCGTGCAGGTCGCTCGCCTGGCCCACGGCGAGGACCTTGCCGCCGGCCAGGGCGAGTCCGGCCGCCCGCGGGCGGTCTCGGTCCATGGTCAGGACGGAGCCGTAGAGGATGGTGTCGGCGACGGGCATTCAGCGACCTCCGTAGCGCGGCGCGCGCTTCTCGACGAAAGCTCGGATCCCCTCGCGCGCGTCGTCCGAGGCGCCGGCGCGCGCTTGCGCCTCCGCCTCGAAGGCGAGCTGCTCGCCCAGCGTGTTGTCGAGCGCCGCGCGCACCTCGGCCTTTACGAGAGCGTAGGCGAGCGTCGGTCCGCTGGCCAGCGCTCGCACGACCCCCATGACGTCGTCCGCGAAGTCCGGGCCGTCCAGGACGCGCTCCACCAGCCCGATGCGCAGCGCCTCGGCGGCGTCAACCCTGCGGTTGCCGAAGGCCAGCTCCAGGGTCCTGCCCGGTCCGATGAGCCGCGAGAGGAAGTAGCTGGAGCCGGCGTCGAGCGCCAGGCCGATCCCGGTGAAGCCGAGCGCGAACGTGGCCGTGTGGGCCGCGACGCGCACGTCGCACGCCGCCGCGAGGCTGAGCCCGGCACCGGCGGCGACCCCGTTCACCCCCGCGACGACGGGCTTCTCAAGGGCCGCGACCGCCCTGACGACCGGGTGGTAGTACCCCTCGAGGACGGCGCCGATGTCGGCGTCTACCGCCGTTGAGCCCAGGTCGGCCCCGGCGCAGAACGCCCGTCCGGTCCCCGTGAGGAGCACGGCGCGCACGCGCGGTTCGGCGGCTGGGCCCGTGAGGGCGTCGGCGAGCTCCGCGAGCAACTCGAGGTTGAGCGCGTTGAGGACTTCCGGGCGGTCGAGCGCGACCCGCAGGGCGCCGTCGCGCTCAGTGAGCGTCAGATGTCGGTACGTCATGGGGTGCTTGAGGCCTCCGGGGGTCAGGATACCAGCGCGCGGGCTCCGCCCTAGAGCGGCACGGCCCCGCTGGCCAAGGCGATGACGAGGTCGAAGTCGTCCGGACACCCGGGGTCGTCCAAGGCCGCGCGGTTGCGGGAGGTGGCGCCACAGGTGCGGCACCGGTGGACGATCACCCAGCCCTTCTTCTGGCTGCGCTCCACCGCGATGGGTTCGAGGACCCCACGACAGGGGTTGGCCCTGTCGCCAGGATCGATGTCTACATGCAAGGAGTGCAGGCAGAACGGGCAGTGGTTACGGTAACCGCCCGCCGTCAGGGGGGGCACGCTGGCGCCACACTCCAGGCACACGAACGGTTGGTTGGCTCCCGCGCCCGTGAAGCGCTTCATGTGCGCAGCATAGCCGCACCCAGCTCGGTGGGGCGGCGGCTAAGATTGTCGGGTGGAGCTTGCCGTCACCAGCTCACCACAGCGCCAGCCGGCGCCAGCCGGGGTCTAGGTGGAGCTGTTGCGAGCGGAAGGCGTCGCCTACGATCTGGGCGGCGCCGAGTTGCTCACCGGCGTCAGCCTGCGCCTCCAGGCGGGCGATCGGGTCGGGCTCGTCGGCCCCAACGGAAGCGGCAAGAGCACGCTGCTCGGCCTCCTCGCCGGAGCGCTGCAGCCCACGACCGGCCGCGTGAGGCGCGCGCCCGGCACCGAGATCGCCTTCCTGCCGCAGGCCACCCCGACGACGCCCGGCGCGACGATCGCGGCAGTCGCCGGGGCGGCCATCCGGCGCGTGAAGGAGCTGGAAGCGCTGCTGCGCGCCGAGGAGGCGAGCCTCGCGGCCGAGGTGGGCGCGCGCGCCGAGCCGCACGCCGACCCCTTCGCCCGGCACCGGGCGCTGCTCGGCGAGTTCGAGCGGCGGGGCGGTTACGCCGCGCAAGCGCGGGCGCGCGAGCTCTTCGCCGCCCTGGGTTTCCCGCCGCCGACGTGGGACCGCGCGGTCGCAGAGCTCTCGTCCGGCGAACGCCGCAGGCTCGCCCTGGCGGCCGCGCTCGCCCCGGCCGCCGACACGCTGCTGCTCGACGAGCCGACGAACCACCTCGACCTAGCCGCGCGGGAGTGGCTGACGCGCCGCCTGGCCGCCTACGACGGCGCCGTCGTCGTGATCAGCCACGACCGGGCGCTCCTCGACGACGCGACCAACGGCACGGCGTTCCTGGTGCCCGCGGGCGGCGCGACCACGCTGCGCCTGGAGAAGGGCGCGTACTCGACGGCCCGCAAGCGCCTCGACGCGGCCGAGCGCGCGGGCGCCAAGCGCAAGCGCGAACTGGAGAAGGAGGCCGAGCGGTTGGAGACGATGGCGGCGGAGCTCGCCACGTTCGGTCGCAAGGCGGCAGCGCGCAGGCGGGCGGCGCAGCGGGAGGGGGCGTCACTGCGCGGCCGCGTCGAGGCGCAGACCGCGGCCCGCCAGGAGGACGCGCGCTTCGTGACCGTTCCCGGTGGCGACGGGCGGGGGGGCCGGGCGGGCTCGGCGGCCGCACGGCACGGCCGTCCCCGCGGCGCGGGGAACGCCACGCTGCTGACGGCGCGCCACCTGAGCGTGCCAGGGCTGCTCGAGGACACCACCCTCGAGGTGCGGCGGGGCCCGCGCGTCGCGATCCTCGGACCGAACGGGAGCGGGAAGACCACGCTCCTGCGCTGCCTGGCAGGCGATCTCTCTCCAGCTGGCCCCGCCGCCGAACTCGAGTACCTTCCCGGCCTGCGGCTGCGGCTCGTCGACCAGGAGGCGCGCGGTCTAGCGGACGGGGAGGACGTCCTCGGCCAGGTCGCGGCGGCAGTCGGCGCGGCGCGCGCCGCGCGGCTGCTCGCCGGCATCGGCGTCCCGGCGAGCGTGTGGCGCCACGCCCCGGACCGACTCTCGGGCGGAGAGCGTGCCCGCGCCGGGCTCGCCCTAGCACTCGCGCACGGCGCGGACCTGTGGCTGCTCGACGAGCCGAGCAACGACCTCGACCTGCAAGCCGTCGAGGCGCTCGAGGTGCAGCTGAGCGAGGCGCTCGACGCTAGCGGCTCGGCGCTGCTCCTCGTGACCCACGATCGCCGGCTCGCCGAACGCCTCACGGACGAGGCCTGGGCGCTCGAGGGCAACCGCGTCGTGCGCTACCGCGACGTGCACGCATACCTGCGCGGCGAGCCGGCACCGGCGGTCGCCAGCGAGGACCCGACCGAGGCCGGGGCGGAGGCGGCGGACACGCGCCCCGCGACGAACTCCGCACGCAGTGAGAACGACGACCTGGCCACCCTCGAGGAGGAGCGCGCCGCCCTGCTCGCACGCCTCGCCGACCCGGTCGATCTCACCGAGCGGGAAGCCGAGCGCGTCAGACGCCGGTTGCGGCACTTGGAGGAGGAGCTGGTGGCCCGTTACGAGGCCGCTTTGCCGCGGCCGGCGCCACGCCACCGCGTGCGCGAGGGTGGGCTGGGCGTGTTCGGCGACGTGGTCGACGGCAAGCTCGCGCTCGTGCTCATGGAGGAGGGCCCGGCGGGAGGCGGGGCGGGTTCGACGATCGGCGACGAGGCTGCCGGCGCGGCGCTGGCAGCGTGGCCGCTCGCGCCCGCGGCCATGCCCGCGCTCGGGGTCCTGGCCGGGCTGGAGGCGCACGCCTCGGAGGGGGTGGCGCACCTCAAGCTGATCGAGCGAGCCGGCACCTGCCTCGTGCCGGCTGCCCGAAGCGCCGTGCTGGACGCCGGCGCGCGCCTCGCCTTCACGCTCCTCGGCGTGTCGGCCGTCCAGACGCACTCCCGGCTCCCCCTCACCTCCCGCTGGCTCCGGCCCGCCGGTGAGGGTTGGCACACCGCCCCGCTGGAGGCCTTCCTCCGCTCGGAAGGGTGGCGCGCGGGCCGAGGCACCGGACATCTCGACGCAGCCGGGACCGGACGCCGCAACGGCCCCCGGAGCGAGTCGCGAGCGGGGCGTCGCGGAAGGCGGCCCGGCGGCGGAGGCGGGTGGTGACCCGGCGCCAGTTGGTCGCCGCGGCGGCGGTCGCGGCCGCCGGCCTCGTGCTCCAGTACGGCCCGTGGCCGCGAGCCTGGCTCGACGCCGGCTTCATGGGCTGGTGGTTCCCGCGGCTCACGCGCGTCACGGCGCGACTCGACGCCGCCGTGGGTTGGAGCCTCTCCGCCTCGCTGCTGGCGGCTTGGCTCGCGGCGCTCGCGCTCTGCGCGCTCGCGGCGCTCGTCGGCCGCCGGAGGGGCGGCGGCGCGCGAGGCGGCGTCGGGCGACGGCGATGGCGGCCCTTCCTACTCGCGCTCGCGTGGCCGGCGGCGCTCCTCGTGGCCGCGTTCCCGCTCACGTTCGGGCTCGCCTACCGCGTCAGCGACCTCAAGAGCGCCGTCGCCGAGCGCTGGTCCGACTGGCAGATCGACCCGTGGGCGGCCGACACCGGCGGCACGAGCCTCGCGTACCGCTTGGTCGCGGTTCTGGTGGCCACGTCCCCCGCCGCGGCGGGGGACTACCCGGCCGCCGGCGCGGCGTGGGAGCCGGCGACGAGCTCCGCGACGGGCGCCACCGGGAGCTCGGTGACGGGCTCGGCGGCCGACCTCCCGGCTGCGCTCAGGGCCGCAGCCGCCCGGTGCGTGGCGCGCACCGCCGGCGCCCTGCGCCGCGAGTTCCTGCCCTCGACGCTGGCGCCTGGGGCGCGTCGGTCGACCGCCGCGGCGGACGCGGACGTGCCGGCCGTGCCGGACCGCTTCAAGACCTTGCCGGCCGGCACGCTCCTGCGCGGCGGCTACGCCGGCATCGTCTCGCCCTGGCTGCTCGAGCCTCACGTCGACGCGGGCCTGCCGGCGGCCGCTGGCCTAGCGGTCGCGCTGCACGAGCTCGCGCACACGGCGGGCTTCGCCCGGGAGGCGGAGGCGGAGGCCGTCGGGTTGGTTGCCGGCCTCGCGTGCGACGACCCGGACGTGCGCTACGCGGCCGCTCTCGGCCTGGCCCGCTCGCTCCTCGGCGCCGCGAGCTCCGACACGGCGCGGGAGTACCTCGCCGCCTGGCCGGAGCGCGCCCGGCAGGACGCGCATGAGGCGGAAGCGGCGGCGCGGCGCTACCGCACGCCGGCGTTGCAGCGCGCCACCGACGCCATCTACGCCACCTACCTGCGCAGCCAGGGCGGCTCCGAGGGGCTCGGCGAGTACGCTGGCGGCACGACCGTGGCGCTTGCGCTAATCGCTGGTGGTTTCGTCCCGCCCTGAACCGACCCGTTCGCCAGACCGCCTTGCCGCTAACCGCCAACGGCGCCCGCGCCGAGGCTGCGACGGATGAGGGCGTCGAGGTCGGGGTCGCGGCCCATGAAGTCGCGGAAGAGCTGGTCGGCGTCGTCCGCGTCACCCCGCTCCAAGACGGTCGCGGCGAACCGCCTGCCCGTCTCCCCGTTGAAGATCCCCTCGGCGGCGAAGCGGCTGAAGGCGTCGGCGTCGAGCACCTCGCTCCACTTGTAGGAGTAGTAGCCGGCCGCGTAACCGCCCGCGAAGATGTGCGTGAAGCGCGCCAGGCGCCCACCGCGGGCGAAGTCGGGACGCATGTGGAAGCCCCGCATCACCTTCTCGCCGAAGTCGGGAGCCTCCTCGACGCCAGCCGGGTCGTAGTCTCGGTGCAGCGCCAGGTCGACGGTGCCGTACTCCAGCTGGCGCATCTGGGCGACGGCCCCCATGAAGTTGCGGCTCCGCGCCAGCCGGTCGAACAGCTCGGCGTGTAGCGGCGCGCCCGTCTCGAAGTGGCCGGCGAAGAGGTCGACGGCGGCCTTCTCCCACGTCCAGTTCTCCATGATCTGGCTCGGCAGTTCGACGAAGTCCCACGGCACCCCGGCGCTGGCCCTCGCCCTGACGTCCACGCGACACATCACGTGGTGGAGCAGGTGGCCGAACTCGTGGAAGACGGTCTCGACCTCGGCGTGGGTGAGGAGCGCCGGCCGGTCGTCCTCGGCGGGCGTGAAGTTCGTGGCCACGATCCCTACGTGAGGTTCGAAGCCGTCCGGCGTCGGTCCGCCGGTCTTCAGGCCGTTCATCCACGCGCCGTCACGCTTCGATTGGCGCGGGAACCAGTCGGCGTAGAACGAGCCGAGGAACGTGCCGTCCTCGTGGTGTAGATGGTAGACGTCGACTTCCGGGTGCCAGGTCGGCACGCCGGCCACGGGCGACACCCTCACGCCGAAGAGCTTCTCCGTGAGGTCGAAGAGGCCCGCCAGGACGCGCGGTAGCGGGAAGTACGGTCTGAGCGCCTCGTCGTCGACGTCGAAGCGCGCCAGACGCAGTTTCTCGGACGCGTAGGCCAGGTCCCACGGTTCGAGGTGGGAGACACCGAGCTCGGTCGCCGCGAAGCGCTCCAGCTCCGCCATCTCGGCCTCGAAGTACGGCCGCGTCCTCGCGACGAGCTCCTCCTCGAACTGGGCGGCTCGCAGGCCGCTCTTCATCATGCGGTCCTCGGTCTGGAGGTCGGCGTAGTCGGCGTAGCCGAGGAGCACGGCGAGCTCGCGCCGCTTGGCAAGGATGTCGCGCATGACGCCGCGGTTGTCGTGCGGCTCCGCCGTGCCGACGGAGTTATAAGCCTCGTACATGCGCCTACGCAGCTCGCGGTCGTCGACGTACTTGATGAACGACAGGTAGGACGGGGCCTGGAGGGTGAAGCGGTAGCCGCTCGAGCCACGCGACTCGGCGTCCGCCCGCGCCCTGCGCCTGGGGCCTTCCGGGAGCCCAGCGATCTCGCGCTCGTCGGCCACGACCAGCTCGAAGGCGTTGGTGGCGTCGAGCACGTTCTCGGCGAACTTCGTCGTGAGCTGGGCCAGCTCGACGCGCAGGCCCTCGGCGCGCCTGCGCTCGGCCTCGGGCAGGCTCGCGCCGGACTGCTTGAACTCCGCCAGGACCTTCTGGAGGTTCCTGCGCCGAACGCCGTCGAGCTGCCCGGCCTCGGGCGTGTCAGCGTAGCGTGCCACGGCCTGCCAGAGCTCGGGGTCGGTGCCGAGGCGCGCGAGGAAGCCGCTGACTGCGGGAAGCACGTCGTTGAACGCTTGGCGCAGTTCCGGCGTCGTAGCCACGCCGATGAGGTGACGGGCGAGCACGTACGGACGCACGACGCCCTCGACGATGTTGTCAAGGACCTGGACGGTGTTCGCGTAGGTTGGCTCCGCCGTGCTCGCGCGCAGCCGAGCAAGCCCGGCCTCGGCCTCGGCGAGCGCCGCGCGCAGGCCGGGCCCGACGTGTTCGGGCTCGATGTCAGGGAAGGGAATCTCGAAGGCGTTCGAGAGTAGAGGGTTGTCCGTCATCTGCGGCTCCTATGGGACGGCGCCGCGGCCCAAAGCCCCCACGCCGAAGGATCGAAAGCGACAGATTGTAACCGTTGCACGAGTTACACACGGTAACGGACGGTGGCGCGCGCTCAGGCCGTCGCTATCACGTACTCCGCTGGCACGGGCTGGCTGAAGAGGAAGCCTTGGCCGTCGTCGCAGTGCAGCGAGCGCAGCAGCGTGTTCTGCTCCTTCGTCTCGATCCCTTCCGCGGTCACTCTGAGGCGCAGGCTCTTACCGAGGGCGATGATCGCGCGCAGCAGGTCGACGTCCTGGTTCGTCGTGCGCGAGTCGATCTTGGCCACGAACGAGCGGTCGATCTTGAGGCCGTCCAGCGGAAGCGAGCGGAGCTGCGTGAGCGAGGAGTGCGCGACGCCGAAGTCGTCCAGCGCCACCTGCACGCCCATGGCGCGCACCTCCTCCAGCTTCGGCGAGCCGGTGGCCAGGGTGTCGTGGGCCGTCCGCTCGCTGATCTCCAGCTCGAGCAGACCCGGGTGCAGGTCGTAGCGCGAGAGCACGGACTGGACCACGCCCGCGAGGTTGCAATGCGCGAGGGCGGAGGGGCTCACGTTGACGGCGACGCGCCGGGGCGTGCGCTGGCTCTGCCACCGTTTCGCCTGGCGGCAGGCGCGCTCGACCACCCACTCGAAGAGCCGCGGCCCCAACTGCGACTCCTCGACGAGCGGTACGAAGTCCGCCGGCTTGAGTAGGCCGCGCACCGGGTGCACCCAGCGCACGAGCGCCTCGACGGAATTGATGCTGCCGTCGTCGAGCTGCACGCGCGGCTGGTAGTGCAAGACGAGCTGGTCCTCGGCGATGGCGCGCTTGAGCTCGCGCTCCGTAGCTATGCGTGAGCGCATGGCGAGGTCCACCTCGTCGTCGTAGAAGCGGAAGCCGCCACGGTTCGTCTCCTTGGCCCGCACGAGCGCGGCGGTGGCGCGCTCGAGCATGTGGCTGGCGGCGCGGGTGCCGTCGTGCAAGACGTCGACGCCCACGCTCGCGGCCAGTTGCAGGACGAGGCTCCCGTCGGCGTACGGCTCGCGCACGGCGGCCAGGACCTTCTCGAGCGCGGGCAGGACGGCACGCTGCGTTGGCAGGTCGCCGAGCAGGAGGGCGAACGAGTCGCCGCCCAGGCGGGCGAGCGTGTCGGTCCGCCGCAAGGTGCGCCTCAGGCGCCTGCTCACCTCCATGATGAGCCGGTCGCCATGCCGCTGGCTGAACGTCTGGTTCACGAAGCGGAAGTTGTCGAGGTCGAGGATGGCGAGTGCGATCCCGGTGCCGTTGCGCCGCGCGTGCAGCTGCGCTTGCTGGACCCGGTCCTCGAGGAGGTGGGCGTTCGGCAGACCGGTGAGCGGGTCGATGTGGGCAAGGCGCCACAGGTTGGCCGTCTCGCGCCGCGCGTTGGTGATGTCCTTCACCATGCCGTAGACCGCGGTGATGCCCGCCTCGTCGCTGCGCCAGCGGCGGGACGCGAAGTCCTCGACCCACATGACCTTCCCGCCGTACGTGACGAGGCGGTACTGGTCAGAGCGTCGCTCCTGCTCGCGCAGGCCCTGCAGGCGCTCGTCGAGCTGCGCCCTGTCCTCGGCGTGGATGAAGCGCCTGAGGCCCTGCGACCTGAGGTGCTCGACGGCGTAACCGGTCAACTGGTGCCATGCGTCCGACGCCCACACGACCTCGTTGCGGCCGTCGTCGTGCAGCAGGAGCGCGTAGCTGAAGAAGCGACCGTCGCCCTCCAGCGAGCCGGACAGCTCGAGCTGCATCGCCTGCGCTCCGCCGGCGTGCACCTCGGACGTGACGTCGCGGAAGAGCGTCAGGACGTGAGCGGCGGCGCCGTCGTCGCCGTGGACGGGGTAGTGGCGCTGCTCGGTCCAGAGCAGGCTGCCGTCCGCGCGGTAGATGCGCACGACGGACGTGAATGGCTCCTCGGCGGTGGCGGCGTCATGCATGCGCCCACCGTCCTGGTCCGTGTCGTTACGCATGAGGAACCCGAGGCTGCGGCCCCGGAACTCCTCGAAGGAGTACCCCGTCAGCTCGACCAGCTTCTCGGAGGCGTGCACCACGGGGTGACCGACGGTCGCGAGATCGGAGATGCAGTAGCTCTCCCCCTCGAACAGGCGCCTGATCGCTTCGAGCATGGCGGGTTCCGCTCCACCAGCTCGCTCGACTGCCCGAGGGTTCAGCGGCGAGGCGCGCTCCCTCCCAGGATCCGGGCTCGTGCTGTTCTCAAGTGACATGGCGTGTCAGACGCCTCCTTAGTCGTTCAAGACCAGGAAGCCACCTGCGCTTGCGCTGAGTACCAGTTGGGGTTCCCTACCCCACCTTCGGTAACAGCTCGGGCGACTCTCCCGTCCTCTTCCGATGAGAACGCTAGCACCGGCTTCACACACCGCGTATGACAAATCTCCCCCGCCGGCGACGCCAAACGCGAATGTGAGGGAGACCACGAGGGCGACGGGACGCCGGTCCGGGCGCCTCGCCAGGGTAGCGCGGCGCGAGCGGGCGGACGCCGACCGGTGCTAGATTCGACAAGCATGGATAGGCATGCACCTAGGCAAACGTTCCGTCACGACGTCGTCATCATCGGCGGTGGGCCGGCAGGCTTGACCGCCGGCGTCTACGCCGGTCGCGCCCAGCTCTCCACCGTGATCCTGGAGAAGGGCCTGCCGGGCGGTCAGATCGCCCAGACGGACGAGGTCGAGAACTACCCTGGCTTCCCCGACGGCATCAGCGGTCCCGAGCTCAGCGAGCGGATGGTCGCCCAGGCGGCCAAGTTCGGTGCCGGCATCGCGATGGACGAGGTCACAGCCCTCGAACGCCACCCGGGGGGCGGCTTCCTCGTGCGCGGCTTCGCCGCCGACTACCACGCGCACGCCGTCATCATCGCGACGGGCGCCAACCCGCGCCGCCTGGGCGTACCCGGCGAGGACGAGCTCTACGGGCGCGGCGTGTCGACCTGCGCGACCTGCGACGGCTTCTTCTACCGCGGCAAGGAGGTCGTCGTGGTCGGGGGCGGCGACGCCGCCGTCGAGGAGGGCTACTTCCTCACGAAGTTCGCGTCGAAGGTCACGGTCGTCCATCGCCGCGACGAGCTGCGAGCCAACAAGGCCGCTCAGGAGCGTGCGTTCGCCAACCCCAAGATGACGTTCGTGTGGAACACGCTCGTCACGGAGGTCGAGGGCGCCGACGGCCAGGTGACGGGTGTGCTGACCAAGGACGCCGTCACGGGCGCCACCGGCCGGATCGCGACGGACGGTGTGTTCGTGTACATCGGCCACGAGCCGAACACGGGCTTCCTGCGTGGCGTGCTCAGCCTAAGGGCGAGCGGCTACGTAGACGTGCGAGACGAGGTCTACACGAGCGTACCGGGCGTCTTCGCGGCCGGCGACGTGGCCGACGAGATCTACCGCCAGCTCGGCACCTCGGTGGGCGCCGGCACGCGCGCCGCCATGGCGGTCGAGAAGTGGCTGGTCGAGCACGGCGTCGAGCCCGTCGCGCAAGCGGAACGCGCCGGAACGGCCGCCGGGATGACGCCGGTCTGAGCCGGGGGTGCCCCCGGGCCCGGCTGGGCCGTCAGCGGAGCAGGAAGTCGTAGACGAGCAACTTGCCGGAGCGCAGGGCGAGCAGGCGACGGCCGTCTGACCAGACCGGCTTCCCCACGCCCGCGCGCCAGCTCACCGCCGCCCCCGTGGAGGCGTCGACGGTGGTGAGGCGCACGAACTCGCCATCCGGCGAGGCGCTCCAACCGTCCCCGGTCACGGCTCCCGTCGCCGCCTCGGCCGAGGAGCCGGCGGTTCCGGCCGGTTCGCCCGCGCCGTCAGGACCGGCACTCGTGCCGTCGCCGACGGCGGCGGTCGCTGACCCTTCCGGCTCGGCAGGCGTACTCTCGACGTCCGCGGACGTGCCCTCGGCCGCGTCGGCTCCCGACTCGGTGCCGGGCTCGCTCAGGGGCCACGGCACGACCGCGAGGTCGCCGAGGACGCTCCCGCTGGCAAGGTCCACGCGCGCGCCCTCCGGCAGCCCGGGCAGCCGGGTCGGGTCGATCCCGAGGTAGGCGATGGGGCCGGCCGCCGTGATGCCGCTGGCCGGCAGGCCGACTCCCAGGAGCTCGGGAGTGTCGCCGCCGGCCGGCACCCGCTCGACCACGAAGAGCCTCGGCACCTCGTCGCCCTGCGGCCGGTAGCGCGCCGCGTCCACCTCGGAAGCGCGCACGCCGATGCGCTCGGCGACGAGCGCGACGAGGTTGGCGGCGAACGCCTGCCGCACCTCGGGGCTGTCCTGCTGCCACGTGTCCGGCCACAGGGGAAGCTCGCGCACCCGCAACCGCTCGCCGCCGGGGCCTTCCGCCAACCGCCAGGCGCGCACGCGTTCGACCTCGCCCCCCTGGATGACGACGTACTCGGCCTGCGCGAGGGGCACGCGCCACTGCAGCCTGAGCACGAGGGAGCCGGTCGGGAACGCGAGGAGGCGCGCCTCCATGCCGCTCACGTCCTCCTCGAGGAGCAGGCGCGGCGCCAACGGGGTGATGCCGGGCGGGATGGACTCCGCCAGCGCCGGCACGGGCCTGCCCCCGCTGATGGACGGCATCGCCTCGGCGTAGTTGACCGCTGCGGGCCGGTTGACGAACGCCCCGACGCGCACGCGGAACACGTCACCCTGCGCGGACGTGGAGCGCGTGACGTACGCGGGGTAGCCCTGGCGCTGCAGGTCCCCCATCACGCCCAAGGCCGCGTCGCGATCCGAGAGGGCCAACACCTGCACCGTGTAGGCGATGGATTGGGCCGAGGCGAGACCGATGAGCGCGGCGCACACCGCTACGAGGGGGGCGATGAGCCTGGCCTGGCGCGGCACGCCGCGCCGAGCGTGGCGCTCCCGCACTAGAAGTCCTTCCGCTCGAACAGCACGACGGCCGCGGCCGCGAAGAGCGCTGAGTACAAGACGATGAGCGCGACGGCCCACGCGAGGTCCGCGGCGGGAGCCGAGTACGTCTGCAGTTGCGTGGTCAGCAGGAACGGCTCGAGCCCAGGGAAGACGATGAAGAGCTGCATGATGATGAGCACGGAGAGGGTAGCGAGCGCGCCGCCGGCCGCGTTCATGAAGGCGACCGTCAGGAACACCGCGAGCATGGCGACGGGCACGAGCGCGACGGCGGCCAGGAGGTAGCCCCGCGCGAGCTCTACCAACGCGGCGCCGGCGCCGAGGACCCCTGAGCCGAGCAGCCCTGCCTCGCCGAGCCCGGTACCGCCGACGAACTGACCGAAGCCGAACTGGGCGCCGGCGAGGAGCGAGGCGAGCAGGAAGGCAGTCAGCATGATGAACGGGTAGACGGCCGCGGCCACGAGCTTGGCCGCCAGCCAGTTGGGCCGCGTGACCGGCCTGAGCAGCACCGTCGGCAGCGTGCCGTTGGTGATCTCGACACCCAGGAGCTCGGCCGCCGTGATGGCCGTGAGGAGCGGCAGGAGGAACTGCATGGAAGAGAGCAGGCCGAGCGCGGGCACCTGGTAGGCGGACACGAGGAAGACGCCGTACACGTCGAAGATCCCGGGGGCGTAGGCCCATAGGAGGGGGAAAACCAGGAGCACGAGCAGGCCGAAGCGCACGCTGCTCAGCCGCCAGAGCTTGGCGAACTCCATTCGCAGCAGGACGCTCATCACGCCTCCCCGGGGAAGCGCGGCAGGCCGCCGTTGGTGCCGGTGCCCGTACGCCTGGCGCGTTCGCTATGCACGCGCTCGCGGTAGTAGCCGCGGAGGTCGAAGACGTCGCGCTGCATCTCCAGGACGCCGACGCCACCCTCACCCAGATGCCGCGTCACCTCGGCGAGATCGGAGGCCGCCCGTGGGATGAAGACGATCTCCGAGCCACGCGCCGCTACGTGCCGCACGAACGGTTGACCTTCGAGCAGGCTCACGGCATCCGCCACGGAGGTCGGTCGCAACCGGTAGCGGTCGCGGCGGTCGTAGAGGTTCACCTCGTCGATCAGGGCGCCCTCCTCGAGGATCGCCACGCGCGTGCAGTACGCGACCACTTCGTCCAGGTGGTGGGTGGAGAGGAGCACGGCCGTGCCTTCCTCGGCCGCCTTGCGCAACACCCCGTGGACCAGGTGCAGGCTGAGCGGGTCCATGCCGCTGGCGGGCTCGTCGAGGATGAGGACCTCGGGGTGGGTGAGCACGGCGGCGGCAACGCCGAGGCGTTGGCGCATGCCGAGGCTATAGACCCCGACCCTGCGGTCGGCGGCGTGTTTCAGCTCCATGAGGGCCAGCACCTCCTCTATCCGCGCGTCCTTCACGCCCCCTGCCAGGGCGGCGTGAAGCCGGAGGTTGGCGCGGCCCGTCAAGTACGGGTAGAAGGCGGCCGGCGCCTCCACGACCGCGCCGAGCCGACGCCTGACGGCCGGACGCTTGTGCGGGTCCTCCCCCAGTATGCTGACGGAGCCGGAGGTGGGGAACGCGAGGCCGGTGACGAGCCGGATGACCGTCGTCTTGCCGGCGCCGTTTGGCCCGACGAGCGCGTACACCTCACCGGCGTTCACGCGGAAGGTGAGGTCGTTGACCACCTGCTTCTTGCCGTATGCCTTGGTGAGACGGTCGCTGGCTATGGCGGGTGTCGACGACATGGGTCTCCTCGGGAAGTCTAGGGGCGCGCCCCGGTCACAGCGATAACATTATTCATGCTCACGGGGATGAACCCTCGCCGGCGCGCGCGCCGGGGGCGTTAGCCGAGGGCGCGTCGGTCGACGGGACCGCGCCGGGTCCGCCCGCGGCAGCGCCGCCGACCTGCTCCATGAGCATGACGTCGAGCACGTGATCGATGCAGCGGTCGACCGCCACGTCGAAGTCGGCCGCCTCGATGACCGGGATGCCGCGCAGCTCGGCCTGCTGCGTGATGTAGTCCTGGATCACGCGGATCTCTGCGAAGTGGTCGAGGTACGACTGCTTGGCGCGGCGCGACTGCGTCTTGCCCTCGCGGGCCGTGAAGTGCCTGAGGTGGTCGTCCTCGTCCGTGACGGAGAGGACGAGCTGGATGAGCGTCGCGTCGCGGAACTCGCGCGCGGGCGCGATGCCTGGCACGAGCTGCACCCCTTCCATGACGATGGACGTCGACTCGTAGACGTTGCGCTCGAGGATTGCCGTGTTGGCGGGGTTCAGTTGGTGCACCTGGGCCAGGAAGCCGCGCAGGACCCGCATGCGCTCTGGCTGGGCCGTCTCGAGTTCGCTGGGGAGCAGCTCGGAGCGCCAGGCGTCGTACGTGCTGGAGTGCAGGATGGGGCTGAGCTCCGGCCCGATGAGCGAGCGCAGGGCCTGCCTGACGGAGTCGGTCGAGACGATGCGCGGGATGCCGAGCCGGTAGCCGACCTCGGAGGCGATAGCGGACTTGCCGACGCCCGGCGCCCCCCCGAACAGCACGAGGATGGGCCGCTCGCGGTTGCGCGCCTCGCGCATCACCGCGTAGCGCCGCGCGTACTCGTCGCCGGCCTCCATGGCGAGGAGCTTGACCACCTCGGCGCGCACCTGGTCCCGACGCACCACGCTCTGATGCAGGGCGTAGAGGGCCACCTCGACCCGCTTGGCCAGGTTGTGGGACATGTCGGGGCTAAGGCCGACGGCCGTGAGCGACTGCGCGAGGATGCCGCGCGAGAAGGGCAGCGACGTGCCGGCCGGGCCCATCACGCGCACCTCGAAGCTGCTCGAGGTGGCCGCCTCGTAGCGCAGCCGCAGGTCGCGGCCGTAACGCCCCTCGATGACGACGGCCACGCGCCTCGTCAGGTCATCGCTCTCGAGCTGCTCCAGCCCGTCGCTCCTGACGCCCTGCTCGACCTGGGAGGCGACGAAGTTGGCCTCCTTGAAGCCCAGCCCGACCTTCTCGATGGCGGACGTCAACCGGCGGCGGGAGAAGCGCTCGCCGCCCGGCTTGGTGCTCGTGGCCGTGGCACCGTCGACCACGACGATGGGCACGAACGGCGGCGTCTGGCGCAGGAAGCGCGCGGCGGCCACGCCCGAGACGCGGCGCCTGACCCCGTCGGCCAGGAGGCGCATGAGTTGGTTCAGCTCGACGCGCCGTGACGGGCTGTCGCGCAGCTGCGCCTCGACGTCGAGGGCGAGCACGATGGCCTCCTCCGTCGGCACGCCGGCGCTCTGGAGGGCCTCGACGAGCACGCCCGTGGAGAACGAGTAGCGCTCATCGCCCCTGACGACCCGGAGCTCGCGCGTCTTCATGGCTGGAAGGGGTCGCCCAGCCCCACGTCCGTCGCCCCGCCAAGGACGAGCAGCAGGTCGTGCACCACGTTGCCCGTGAACCCCCAGATCTCGCGCCCGCCCCACCGGTAGGTGTAGATCCGGCGCCGGTAGCTGCGCAGCTCACCCAGGCGGTGAGTGGGGACACTGGCGAGCAAGTCGGCGACGGGCACGGTGAACGTCTCGGCCACCTCGGACGGGTCCGCGGCGATGCGTTCGGGCCACGGGAGGAGCGCCACGAGGGGCGTTGCGACGTAGCCGGCCGGCGACGGGTGGTCGGAGAGCCGACCGATGACCTGCTCCGGGCGCACGTCGAGGCCTACCTCCTCGCGGGTCTCGCGCAGGGCCGCCGTAACGTCGTCCTCGCCCTCCTCCAGGCGCCCGCCCGGGAAGGCGATCTGGCCGGCGTGAGTGCGCAGGTGGCCGGCGCGCACCGTGAGGAGCAGCTCGAGGCCGGCCGTTCCTTCCAAGACGGGCACGAGCACCGCGGCGCGCCTGAAGCCCGCGATCTCCATGCGCCGCGGCGCGCCGCGAGCCAAGCTCGCGACCAGCTCGACGCCCGAGACCAAGCGGGGGGCGCTGGCCGTGTCGACCGACGACCGGGACGTGGGCGCCACGCTAACCTCGCCCCCCTCGGTGCGCGCCGGTACCTTGGAACCGGCCCGCCCCGCCGAGCGCGGCGGCTCCGCCGGACGCGTCCTCCGGGCCGGGGTCGCCGGGGCCCCGGAGCGAGACGTAGGCCCAATGCCTCCCCGTGAGCCCCTTGTCGCGCCGGTGGCTGTAGAACTCGGCCGGCTCGCAGTGCGTACACCGGCCCAGGTCGAGGAGGTTCTCCTGCCGGACGCCGGCCTCGGCCAGCGCGAGCGCGTTGGCCACGGGCAGGTCGAGGAGGAAGCGGCCCGGCGCGCTCGGGTCGGGGCGCCACACGCTAGCGGGGTGACCGGCGGCGGCGAAGCGGGAAGTGACGTCCTCCCCGACCTGATAGCAGCCGCCGCGGATGCACGGGCCGAGGGCGACGCGCACGTCGGCCGGGTCGGAGCCGTGGCGCTCGGCCATGATCAGCACGACCTTGGCCGCCAGCTTGGCGGCCGTGCCCTGCCAGCCGCAGTGGGCGACGCCCACCACGCCCGCGACCGGGTCGTGGAAGAGGAGCGGCACGCAGTCCGCGCTGCTCACCACGAGAAGCACGTCGTCGCGCGCGGTGACGGCGGCGTCTGCCTCCTCGACGAACCACCCTGGGTCGCCGGCGCTGACGCGGTCGCCATGCACCTGGTCGAAGCAGCAGACCTCGCTCCGCGCGAAGCCGAGGCGTCCGAGGAGCGCGTCGCGGTTGCCCTCCACCACGGCGCGCTCGTCACCCGAGCTGAGACCGAGGTTCAAGCGCGCGTAGTGGCCGACGCTCCCGCCGATGGCCTGACCGCCGGCCCGCGTGGTGAAGCCGTGCAACGCCTGGAAGCCCGCGGCCGTGAGCACGCAGGGTCCAGCGTGCGGCCCCGCCGTCACGTCCCGGTCCTCGCGGCGAGGCGCTCGCCGGCGCGGACCGCGACGCCCAGCCGGTTCCCGGCCGGGGGCAGGGCGCATGAGTAACCCTCCGCGTACGCGCAGTACGGGTGGTAGGCGTAGTTGAAATCGAGCACGACCTCGCTTGTCGCACCGGCGGCCAGCGACGGGTCGAGGTAACGACCGGCGCCGTAGGTCTCGTTGCCCGAAGTAGCGTCGGCGAAGGGCAGGAACAGGCGCGGGCCGTCCGGCTCGGCGACGGAGGCGAACAGTGTCAGCGCGGCGTCGGCGCCCGCCAAAGTGAAGCGCGCGAGGCCGAACGCGAGGTAGGCGCGCTCCTCGCCGCTGCTCGTCGCCAACCTGACCCGCTCCGGTGAGCGCGCTCGTTCCAGGTTCGCGACCACCCTGGCCGCGGGATCGTAGGGGTAGTAGGCGAGGCCGCCGAAACCGGCGACCGCGCGCAGCGGCGAGCGCGGGTGGTCCCGCAGGAAGGCGTCCTTCTCCGCCCGCCAGCGCTCCACCGCCGTGAGCGCTTCGCGACCAGCCATCTCAGTAGTTCCTCGCCTTCACGCTCAGGTCGCCCGCCGCGAGCAGCCATTCGGTCACGGCGTGCACGCAGCCCCTGGCCGTCGGTGTGACGAGCGGGTCACCGAACGTCTCCAGGCGCACGATGACCTCGCCCGCGCCGCGTTCCTGGGCGACGACCATGAGCTGTTGTCGCAACGTCTCCTCCTCGACGGTCGCGCGGACGAGGACGCGCCCGCGGCCGTCCTCGCCGCCGAGCGAGCGCAGCGCCTCGTGCAGGATGACGTGTCCCTCGGCGTAAGGGAGCACGACCTTGGCGAACGGGGGGTCGAGCGGGAGCTCGCCCCGTAGGAGCGCGTGGGGCATCGGGTCCGGCCTCTCTAGGTGCGGGTGCTCCGGCGCTTCAGACGCGTTGCGCCTGAACACGACGTAGTGAAGTGGCTTGCCCTGGTCTCGCCACTTGAGGGCGTACTTCGTCTCGAAGACCCCCGGGGGGGCCTCCGGCCTTAGCACGGCGTACAGCCCGGTCGCGGCGGCCTCCTCGAGGGCGTAGCCGAGGTACTCGGGGTGGTCGGTGGCGAGCCGCACCTCGCCGCCGGGCTTCAGACGTGAGCCGGCCAGGCTCAGGAAGCGGCGGCTGAGCAGGCGGTGCTTGGCGTGCCTCTCCTTCGGCCACGGGCATGGGAAGTTGACGACGATCGCGTCGAGCGACGCCGGCGCGAAGAGCTGCTCGAGGGCGACCTGCGCGCCGGCCTTGGCAAGGCGCACGTTCCGCGCGCCCGAGCGCTCGATGCGCTTGAGGGCGCGCTGCAGGCTCCCCGATGAGACCTCCAAGCCGATGAAGCGCATGTCCGGCTCGGCGAGGGCGCGCGCCACCGTGAAACGACCGTCGCCGAAGCCGACCTCGACGCTCAAGCCACCCGCGACCGGGGCGGGGGCTCGGAACACGGCGTCCCAGTCTGCCGGGAAGCTCAGCGCGCGCCAGCGGAGGAGCACGTGAGGCCGGTCGCCCGGCCCCCGCCCACCTTGCTTCTGCTTCGCTTCCGTGATCATCAGGCTTCCTCTACGTACGGCCTAACGAGGAGCGCCTCGTTGACGCGCAGGTCGGCCCTCACGAGGGTATCGCGACCGATCTCGAGGTAGGGGCCCGCGCCCTTGGCCGAGAAGGCGGAGAAGAGCTGGACGCTGCCGTCGTTCCGTCGACAGACGACCTTGTTCACGGTGTGGCCGAGGACCTTCTCCCAGGCCTCCACGATGGACGGGTCGAGGCCGACGCTGCCGGGCGCCTGGCGTTGCCCAGCGAGCCGGGTCACGAGCCGCGCGGTGCGCGCACGCCGGTTCTGCAGCTTGAGGACGCCCGTGCGGATGAGCCTGTCGCAGATCACGAGCGCCTCCTCTGGCTCCATCCCGAGGTCCACCGCGATGCGCGTGACGGTCCGGTGACCGTCCACGTGGGCCAGCACGCGCTGCTCGTCGGCCGTGAGCGTGACCGCGCGCGGCCCGTAAGGACCGACCACCGGCAGGGCGGGCACGGCGTCGCGCGAGAGGGTCGGCACTTCCTCCCGGCCCGTGGAGCGCCGCTCCTCGTCGAGCAACCGCACGGCCTCGAGGATCAGGTTCTCGGTGCCGACCGTGATGGAGTCATTGGGAGCAGTGAGGCCGATGCGGAACTCGAACGTACCCCGCTCGTCGGCGAAGAGGGCGTAAACGGCCCGCTCCCCCGTCAGCTCGCAGAACTCGGCGTGCACGACCTTGCCGCGGTCGAAGTACACGCGCGCGAGCCCGGACGGGTGATCCACCGCGAGCCGCCCCGTGCGCTTCGCCGCCGCCAGGAGCTGGAACAGGTCCACGAGCGAGAAGAGGCCGAGCGTCCCAGTCACGGCCGCCATCCTATCGCGGGCGCGCCGCCCCTTCAGTAAAGCCCCTCTCATGCCCCCGGGAGGGGAATCGTCCGCGCAGCACGCGCATATCGGTGTCACATCCGGCCTCGGTATACTCGGCGGGTGCCGAGACGCCTGCAGAGAGCGCTCCTGCGAGAGACGGCCGGTCTCTACCCGCTCGGCGTGGCCGCAATCTGCCTGCTCCTCTCCATCGACTTCCTGAGCGTCCTCGCGCGTTTCCTCGTCGAGCAGGGCGCCTCCGCCTCCGACATCGGCGCGCTCCTGCTCTACCGCACGCCGTGGTTCTTGCACCTGGCGCTGCCCGTCGGCGTCGTCTTCGCGGTGCTCCTGACCGGGGGCAGGCTCGCGAAGGACAGCGAGCTCAAGGCCGCCTACGCGATGGGCGTGCCGCCCATGAGCCTCTTCCGGCCCCTCGTCCTCTTCGGGGTAGTGATCGGAGCGCTGTCGCTCGTCAACAACGGCTTCCTCGAACCGCGCGGCGAGGCCGCCTACCAGCGCCGGATCGACGCGTTCGTCTACGCGCGACCCCCGGCTGAGGTGCAGATCGACTCCGCCTACCGGATCGACGACGCCGTTTACTACGCCGCGCGCGTCCGCTCCCTCACCGGCGATCACACGCTCGCCAACCTCGAGGGCGTGGTCGTTCAGCTGGCGGACGGCACGCTGTACAGCGCCAGGAGCGGTCAGTGGGACGCCAGCGCGAAGACGTGGCGGTTGACGGACGCCCAGGTAACGCGTCCTGGGTCCGCGCCGGTGCGCACGGGCGACGTCGGCCTGCCGTTCGCGCTCGAGTCGAGCCCGGGCGAGACGCTCGTGCGCTCGACCAACCTGAGCCTCGACCAGGTGTGGCGCACCTTGAGGTCCGTGCAGCGCGCCGGGGGCGACACGCGCGAGCTCACGTACGACCTGCACCGCCGCCTGGCCGACGCCCTCAGCTCGGCCATCTTCGCCGCCTTCGCCGCCGCCCTGGCCCTGCGCGTGCGCGGGCGGGCCGCCGGGTTCGCCTGGACGATCGTCCTGCTCGTCGCCTTCTGGGCGACCTGGATCCTCGCCGGCAACCTCTTCCAGGCGGGTGCGGTCGGCCCGGTGCTCGCCGCCTGGCTGACCCCGACCCTCGCGACCGTAGGGGCCGGACTCCTCGCCGCGCGGACGTTGCGCTCGTGAGGCGCTGGGGGCGCTACCTCGTGGCCGAGACGCTGCCGCTCTTCGCGGTGGGGGTCGTGGCGCTCGTGCTCCTCCTGCTCCTCTACTTCTTCCTCGACGTGCTGGCGGACGTGCTCGCGCGGGGCGTCGGCGTCTCGTTGCTCGCGCGCTACCTCCTCTACAAGCTCCCCGCCGCGGCCGCCCCCGGGCTGCCGCTCGCGCTCCTGTTCGCGGCCCTCCTCGCCATGACCCGCTTGGGCGAGGACGGCGAGGTCAAGGCGGCCCTCCTCCTCGGGCTCTCGCCGCGAGCGTTCATCTTCCCGCTCGTCGGTCTCGGTCTGGCGGTGAGCGCGGTGGCCATGGTCAACAGCGAGCTCGTCGTCCCGTGGAGCGAGCGGCGCGCGGCCGAGATCGAGAAGGACATCCTGCTCGTCAGCCCCGAGACGCTCGTGAGGGCCGGGACGTTCTTCACGGACTCGCTGGGGCGGAGCATCTTCGTCGGCGCGGTCGGTGAAGGCGGCCTCTTCGAGGACGTCACCGTCATCACCCCTGGCGGCAGCAGCGGGCCGCGCGAGGTCATAACGGCCGAGCGCGGCGTCCCGGACCCCGGAGCCGGCGTCTGGCGGCTCGAAGGGATCCGGATGCGCGTGCTGCGCGACGCGCGGCTCACGCTCGACACGGCCGCCGCCACAGCGACCCTGCCCGTGCGGGGCCTGGCGGCGGCCTCCACCTCCAACCCGGACCTCGTCTACTTGCCGCTCGCGCAACTCGTCGAGCGGCTCCGCGCCGGCGGCAGCGACCTGGCGGCGGAGTGGACGGCGCTGCACCGCAAGCTGGCCGAGCCGCTAGCGGCCGCCGCCTTCGCGCTCTTCGCCGCGGCCGTCGGCCTCTTCACGTTCAAGCGGGGCGCCGGCCTCGGCTTCCTGGCGGTCCTCCTCCTCACGTTCGCCTACTACGCTACTTGGAGCGTGGCCAAGCTCCTCGGTGCCCAGGGCACGGTGCCGGCCTGGGTGGCCGGCTGGGCGCCCGTGTCCCTGTACCTGTTGGCCGGGGGCCTGCTGCTCGCGGCCGCCAGGCGGCGTTGAGCCGTGCCACCGCGCGCCCGCCGACCGTCCGCACTAGCACCATCCCGGAACCTAGCGCGCCGGGCGCGCTCGGCCTGCTGCGCCCTAGTCCTCGCGCTCCTCGCCGCGTGGGCGGGCGCAGCGCGCATCAGCATCGACGCGGCCTCGGACCCAGACAGCCGCCTCGAGATCCGCACCGTCACCCTGCCTGACGGCACCGAGGTGGCGCTTTACGTGCTGACCGGGAACGACCTGGTCGTGCGCATCGACTCCGACGAGCTCCGGGCGAACCACGTCGAGGTCGACCTCACGAACCGCGTCGTGCGCGTGATCGGTACGGGGACGTTCACATCGGGCGGCCAGACCGTGACCGGTGACGACCTCGTGATCGACCTGCGCGACGAGACGTTCATCGGTGACGATGTGCTCATCGTGACGGAGGCCATCGACGTGCAGGGCGACCGCGCCAGCCGCGTGCCGGGGCTGATCAGGGTCGCCATGGGCTTCTTCAGCCCCTGCACGCGGTGCGGCCAGGAGCTGGAGGACTACGCCTTCACCGCCGACCAGGTCGAGATCTACCCGGGCGACCGGCTCGTCGCGTTCGGCGCCACCGTGCTCGTGCGCGGCGTCGCCGTCATGTACCTCCCCGTGATGGTCCTGCCGATCGGGCCACAAGACCGCCAGCCGCGTCTCGAGTACGCCACCGGCGACGCGACGCACCGGGCGCTCCTCGCCATCGACTGGCCCTACGCCTCCGGAGCGGACGCCTACGGCGACATCGGGGTCCGCTACTACGCCGACGTGCTGCCGGGCGGCGGCTGGTTCGGCGACGCGCTCCTGGGCGGGGGCGTCGTCGAGAGCTACCTCGGCGGCTCCCTGTACCACCGCTACTACACGGAGCGCGGCAAGGGCGCGTTCGCCGTCGACTACACCCCGGGCTTCCTCACCTACGGTGCCGGTGGTACGGCCGGCGCGGTCACCGGCCGGACGGAGCCGATCTTCAGCGTGCGGCTCGACTACGCCGACGAAGAGGTGCTCGGCCTGCCGCAGACGAGCTTCGCCCTGCGACGCGACGACGCGCGCCGCCCCGGCATCTGGGAGGCGGAGGTGAGCGCCAGCGACGTCAGGAGCGGCGTCATCGGCCGCTTCACGAGCCAGGTCTACGTCGACTCCGACCCGACGGACACCGTCACGACGCCGAGCTACGCCGGCAGCACCGTTCCCCTGCAGACGCTGGCGCGGCTGCGCCTGACGCCCGAGACGCTCCCGACCGACCCGCTAGCCGGCGGTCTCAAGCTCGAGCGGCTCTTCGTGGACGTGGGCGCCTTCCAGGACCGCAGCAACCCCCTCAACCGGTCGGCGGCCGTGTCGCCCATCAGCACGGGCGGGAGGGTCGTCGAGTCACACGCCCTCGCGCTCACCCCGCTCGACCTCTGGTCCGGCGCGCGCCTCGAGGGCCGCACGGACTTCACGGGCTACTACTACGACACGGGCGAGAGGCAGGTCGACTGGGCGAGCAGCCTGACCGTGCAGCAGGCGCTCGGCGGCTTCGGCGCGCTGGGCGTCACCTACACGCGCAACGTGCGCGAGGGCGAGACGCCGTACCGCTTCGACGTCCTCCCGTACCGCAACCGTAGCGACGTGCGCGCCAGGCTGCGCCTCGACCCGGTCGCCTGGCTGCGCTTCGAACAGACGGCCGGCTACGTGATCCTCGACGACCGCGATCCGACGCAGGTGGGCTGGGCGCCCCTGGAGTCCACCCTGACGCTCCTTGGCAACCTGAACTGGGTCAGCCTCACCGTCAAGAACTCGTACGACTTGGAGGCCGGCGACCCGGGCACGCTGGACGCGACGCTCACGCTGACGAGCCGAGGGACGGTGCGAGCGAGCCTCACCGTCGAGCACTCGCAGGACCTCATGAGCACGCCCGACCGCCTCACTGGCGAGCCGCGCGACACGACGGAGACCTCGGCGACGGCGAGCATCGGGGTGCAGGGCGTCGTGGAGCTCAGCGCCACCACGGCGTACCGGTACTCGCCACCGACCCCGGCGACCGGCCGACCCGCCGATCACTTCGACGACCTCGAGGTCAAGCTGACGCTAGGCACGCTGGCCCACACGGACGCGGTGCCCGGCCTCGCCGTCACCTACGCGCGCGACCTCGATCTGGGGCTGGTGAGCGCCTTCGGGGTCGATGCCGCCGTCACCCTCGGCGGTCTGCAGTTCGACGCGAGCGAGCGCATCTCGCTGCCGAGCGGTCGGTTGTCCGCCAGCAAGCTGCGCCTGGTGTGGCCCGGGGTCGCCGCAGCGCAGGCCGAGGGCCTCCTCTGGCTCGACACGGCTTGGCTCGGCCTGCCGCAGCCGGAGCCGTACGCGCGCCAGCTCGCGTTCACACTCGAGGGCGCCCCCGCCTCCGGCAGCCCCGACTGGCAAGTGCGCTACACGACGATCGCCGACCCAGCGCTCGCCGCGGCCGGACGGGATATTGGCTACCGGTCTTCGACCCTGACAGGGAGGGCGCTCGTCGTCGACCGCGTGGCAGGACCAGTGCGCTTCGGCGTCGACGGCTTCGTCGAGTTCCTGTGGCACGACGAACAGCAGCCGACGACGTACCTGCGGCGCGCGAACCTGACGTTCGGCGTCGACCTCTGGGACAGGGTCGGGCTCCAGGGCACGCTCGGGTACACGGGGACGTACGACTACGCGGCCGAGGCGGTCGCCACCGGGCGCCTGACGTTACAGGAAGTGGCGCTCATGGCGCGGCCGCTTGACACCGTCTACGTCGGGATGGTCATAGACGACATCTGGAACGTGACCGGCGGCTCGACGACCGGCATCGACCTCAGGCCGCGCTTCGTCGCGGTCTGGAACCGTTGCTGCTGGGCGTTGTACGGCTCCTGGGACTCCAGGACCGGCGCCCTGGCCATCACGTTGACGACCCCCGGCACGACCCAGGGCCTCGGCCACGTCTTCGACACCGGCTGGGTGATACCGGAAAGGCGACCATGAACGCTCACCGCATACTGCTCCTTGCCTGCGCCGCCAGCCTGCTCCTCGGCGCGTGCACGGGCACATCCGAACCGCGCCCGCCTACCTTGCTGATCGTCGGCATCGCCGGCACCTCCGGCCCGGAGCTGGCGCTCCTCGAGGACCCCGGGCCACAGGCTAGCCCGCGGCTCCGCTACGTGGCGGGGAGCGAGAGGCCGCTCTCGGCCAACGCCGTGGCCATCGACTTCGAGGACCGCGCGGGCGCGCGGGCGGCCGCCTGGGTGCTGTCGCGGAGCGTGGCGTCCGCCGGCGGCGCGCCCCAGGTGAGCGCGTACCTGCAGCGCTTCGACGTCGAGGGGATCGCCGTCTCGTCGCCGACCGCGTTCGCCGAGGACACAGCCGCGGCCCTCACGTTGAGCGAACCGGGCGGCGGCCTGCTGGTCGACGCGAGCATCGCCAGGCAGGCGTGCCCAACGGCGCTGCAGGTATCGCGCCTGGGGCGGTGGGCGGTGGTCCTGGACGACCCGGCGACCTGCGGGCTGTCGGGCTTCGCCGTCCAGTGGCTCGTCGACACGCGGCAGCGGACGGCCACGCCGCTCGGTGGCAGCACCGAGGTCCTGGCCACGAGCCCGTACACGGACCAGTCGCAGGGCGGCGAGTCGGCGTACTTCCTCGTCCGCGCGACGGGCGACGCCCAGGTCTTCGCCGTCGACCTGTCCGTCGACGCCCCAGACTCCGGAGCCTGGTACGAGCGCGCTCGGATAACCACGAGCGAGACGGGCGGCGCGACGTTCCTCGACATGGCTGGCAGCGAAGGTGCCGGCGGCGCGCGGGTGCTGTCCGGGCTGAGCACCGCTCGCGTCGGCTCCGTCGACCTCGGCGAGCCGACGGCGACGCGCTCGCCGGTGAGCCTCACCCAGGGCGCGCAGCCCGGGGCGCGCCTCATCGCCGACCCCTTCGGCGTCGCCTCGGAGCTCATGGTGCTCGACCCGGGCAGGACCACCGTCCTGCGCACGCCAACGGGACCGGAGGTGGGGTCGAGCTCGTTCGCCGCCGCCGCCGGCACCCTTGACCCGATCCTGAGCTTCGGGTACGTGCTCGGGCAACGCAGCGTCCTGCTTATCGACTTCCTGAGCGGCCGGGACCTCTACGACGAGGACCTGCGCACGGCGACCGTCAGCGTCCCGGAGCTCACGCTGCCGACCAGCGGCGGAAGGCCCGTCGGGGCCATGGCGTGGGTGCGCGCCAGCCTGCCGGACACGCCCTAGCGCGCCTCTACGTCACCTGGCGGACGACCGCCGGTGGGGTCTCCGGTCGGCTCAGCGCTCAGGGGGCCGCGTCGACCGCCGGTTGCCGCTGGCCTTGCAGCGACGTCATCGCAGCGGTCAACCGCTCGACGGCGAGCGCCGCCAGCGCCTTCCGGGCGGTCACGACGGCGCTCGTCACCGCCTTGGCGTCGGCGGAGCCGTGGCCGATGAAGGCGTAGCCGTTCACACCCAGGAGCGGCTGCGCGCCGTACTCGGAAGGGTCGAGGCGCTTCGCGAGGCCGCGCAGCGCGGGCCTGACAAGGAGGCCGCCGAGGCGCGCGCCGAAGCTCGAGCCGAGCGCGTCCCTCACCCAGGAGAAGATGGCCTTGGCCTCTCCCTCGGCCTGTTTGAGGATCACGTTGCCCGTGAAGCCGTCGGTCACGACGACGTCGACCGCCCCGGTGAAGAGGTCCCTGCCCTCGACGTTGCCCGCGAAGCGGATCCCGCTCGTCGCACGCAGGAGCTCGTGCGCCGCCCTGGTGAGCTCGTTGCCCTTACCGGGCTCCTCGCCGTTGGAGATGAGCCCCACCGTCGGCTCGGCGACGTTCCACGTCGTGCGGACGTAGGCGCTACCCATCACGGCGAACTGCTGCAGGTACTGAGGTTTGCAGTCGACGTTGGCCCCGGAGTCGATGAGCGCGGTCGCACCCTTGGACGTCGGCAGCGCGGCTAGGATGGCTGCGCGGTCGACGCCAGCGACGCGGCCAAGCTCGAACGTGGCGGCCGCCATCGTCGCTCCGGAATGGCCCATGGAGACGCACGCGGCGGCCCTGCCGTCCTTCACGAGGCGCATGGCGACCATGACGCTGGACCCCTTGCGCCGCCTGACGTCCGTCGCGTGCTCGTCCATGCCGATGACGTCCGGTGCGTGCACGACCGGCAGGTCGCCGCCATGCTTCCTCAGCTCCTCGCGCAAGGCGGCCTCGTCGCCGACGAGCACGACGGGGTGGCCGAGGCGCTGCGCGGCGAGCGCGCCGACCACGGCGGCCTCCGGCATCCGCTCCCCGCCCATGGCGTCGAGCGCCACTGGCCCGGCGAGCGGGCTCGCCACGCTCACTTGCCTGTCGGTTCGCGTGTCCCGGACGTCGTTCGGTTGTCCCATGCGGCGTCAGTATAGCGCCACCCACCCGCGTGAGCGTCCGGGACGGCTGCCTAGCGGTCGGTGCGACGACCCGGCAGCGCTATGCTCTCCCACGTGGAGTTCAGGACCTTCTCAGCCCCGGCCGGTGAGCGGCTCGACGTCGCCATCGCCCAAGCGCTCGAGCTCTCGCGCACCTATGCCAAGGAACTCGTCAGCGAAGGGTACGTCACGGTCGACGGGCGTCCGATCGGCAAGGCGAGCGCCAAGCTGCTCGGCACGGAGATCGTCTGCGTCGTCCTGCCTCCGCCGCGCCCCCTGCTCGTCGAGCCCGAGGCCACGGACCTCCACGTGATCTACCAGGACGATGACCTCGTGGCCATCGACAAGCCGCCCGGCATGGTCGCGCACCCGACGGCGACACTGCGCTCCGGGACGGTCGTGAACGCCCTGCTCGGGCGCATGCCGCTCTCCAAGGAGTGGCAGGACCCGAGCGACGAGGCGTACCGACCCGGCATCGTCCACCGGCTCGACAAGGACACGTCTGGCGTCATGGTGGTCGCCAAGAACGACGAGGCGCACCGCCACCTCTCGAACTCGTTCAAGAAGCGCTTCACGCAGAAGGAGTACGTCGCGATCGTGGTCGGCGACGTCGCGGACGGGCTCATGGTCGACGCGCCGATCGGCCGCCACCCCGTCAAGCGCCAGATGATGACCGTCGGCGGCGAGAACCAGAAGGCGGCGACCACGAGCTTCCGCGTCCTTGGCAGGCTACCTGGACACACGTTGATCAAGGCGATCCCCAGGTCGGGGCGGACGCACCAGATCCGCGTGCACCTCGCCCACGTCGGGGCGCCCATCCTCGCGGACGAGGTGTACGGCCAGCCGTCCGCCGTCCTCGAGCGTCAGGCGCTGCACGCCTACCGGTTGACGGTGCCCCATCCGCACGACGACCAGGCCGTCACGTTCATCGCACAGGTGCCGACCGACATGGTCGAGGCCTGGCTGCGCCTCGGCGGCACGTGGCCGCCACCCGGCGGCGCGGACCTCTGATCCCGGCGGGGTGCCCGCGCCCGCAGAACGCGTGCTCGTGGGCTTCGACGCCACGCGGGGCTACAATCGCATCAGCCACCTGGCCAACGAGGACGCGTCCTCGTTGAGGAACCGCGGGCGCGCCGTTCACCGAGACGCGCGCCTGAAGCTCTCGAACCTTGCTTGGAAAGGGAACATCTGATGAACTACCGCGAACTGTTCGACCTCACGGGACGCGAGGTCCTGGTCATCGGCGCCGGCTCCGGCATCGGACGGGCGACCGCCAAGGGCCTGGCCGACTTCGGCGCGCTCGTCACGTGCGCCGACAGCAACGGGAGCGCGGCGCAGGCCGCCGCCGCCGAGCTTGGGGCGGCCGGCTACGCGGCCAGCGCCGCCGCGGTCGACATCACGAACGCGTCCGCCGTGAGCGAGCTGGTCGACGGGATGCGGCGGCTGGACGCCGTCGTGTGCACGCCCTCCATCAACGTCCGCAAGCAGCTCCTCGACCTGACCGGCGACGAGTTCGACCGCGTCATCAACGTGAACCTCAAGGGCAGCTTCAACGTGATGCGCGCGGCCGGCAAGCGCATGGCCGAGCAGGGCAAGGGCAGCCTGGTCTTCTTCTCGAGCATCCGCTCGCAGGTCGTCGAGCCGGGCCAGGGCGTCTACGCCGCGACGAAGGCCGGCACGCTCCAGATGATCAGGGCGTTGGCCTCCGAGCTCGGCCCGAAAGGCGTCAGGGCGAACGCGGTGGCGCCCGGCGTCGTGGAGACGCCCCTCACGCAGCCGATCAAGGACCGGCCGGAGTGGTACCGAGCCTACGCAGACAAGAGCGCGCTCGGGCGCTGGTCGCAGCCGAGCGAGCTCGTCGGGGCGGTCGTCTTCCTCGTGTCCGACGCGGCCTCGTTCGTGACCGGTTCCCTCCTCTACGTGGACGGCGGCTGGACCGCGCAGGATGGCCGCTTCACCCCGCCCCTGTGAGCGCCGCGACGAGAGCGCAGGCCGCGCGGACCGCCGGCCGCCCGCTATGAGCGCCTACCCTACCGACCTCGCGGAGCGGGCCGCCGCCGCGGTCGACCCGGCGCGGGTGGCCGAGCTCGCGCAGGGGCTCGTGCGCGTCAGGAGCGTCTACGACGCCGTGCTCGGCACGACGGAGGCGGCCGCGGCCGCGTTCGTGGCCGACCAGCTGCGGGCGCTCGGCCTCGCGCCCGTGGTCGAGGAGGCGGCCCCCGGCCGCCCCAACGTCATCTGCGACTGGCACGGCACGGGCTTCGACGAGTCTCGGCACCGCACGCTCATGTTCGAGGGGCACACGGACGTCGTGACGGAGGGCGACCCGAGCAAGTGGCGGGTCCCGCCCTTCGAGGGGCGCATCGAGCGCCGTGGCGACGACGACGTGCTCCACGGGCGCGGAAGCGCCGACATGAAGGCCGGGGTGGCCGCGTGCATAGCGGCCCTCGAGGCCGTCATGCGCGTGGCCCCGGACCTAACCGGCCGCATCCGCCTCGGCATCGTCGCGGACGAGGAGGGCATGATGCTCGGCATCAAAGCCTTCATCAACAACGGTTGGGCGGACGCCGTCGACGGCTGCATCGTGGCCGAGCCCGAGGAGAACGAGCTCTGCCTCTTCCAGAAGGGCGCCATGCGCGTGAACGTGCGCGTCGTCGGCGTCATGAGCCACGGCGCCATGCCGTACGCGGGCGTGAACCCGAACCGGGGCGTCGCCGACTTCATCGTCGCCCTGCGCGAGTTCGAGCGGCGCGAGCAGGAGCGCCTCGGCTCCCACGAGTACCTCGGCCTGCCGTGGATCACGCCGACCGTGGTGCGCTCCCCCGCCTCGGGCGAGGCGCAGCTCAACGTCATGCCGGAGGAGGCGTACCTGGCGCTCGACATCCGGACGGTGCCGGGCCAGGACCACACCGCCATCGAGGCGGAACTCCGCCGCATCGCGGCCGGGCTCGAGGCGCTCACGGAGCGCCTGCGCTTCCACCTGGACGTGTTCGAGTCGCGCCCCTGGACCCAGACCGAGGCGGACGACCCGCTGGTGCGCGCCCTGGAGAGCGTCTACCCGGCCGTGCTCGGCACGCCGCCGCGTTACGGCGGCGTGCCTGGGGCGACGGACGGCACGTTCCTCTGGGCGTGGCGCGACATCCCGGTGGTGACGGTCGGGCCGGGCGACAGGACGATCCCGCACCAGGTAGACGAGTTCGTGCGCCTGGGCGAGGTCGTTACCAGTGCTCGCCTGTACGCCGCGGCTGCGGTAACTTATCTCTCGTCACACGCTTGAAGACCGGAGTCGGTGCCCTGAACCGCCGGGGACCATTCCTCGACTACCGGTCGACTGGAGGACACCTTATGGTCGCCATCCGCTTCCCGCTCGCTCGTCTCGGCGGCAAGGCGCTCGCCGCGGCGTTGCTTGCGAGCGCGCTGCTGCTCGGCAGCGCCTTCGCCCAGGACCCCGCCCCGGTCACGGGAGGCACCCTCACGGTCGCCATCACGGCCGACCCGCCCGGTTGGGACCCGACCGCCTCGACCTCGCAGGAGATCCCGCGCGTCGTTTACAACAACGTCTTCGAGGGCCTCGTCAAGTTCGACCGCACAGGCGCCATCGTGCCGGGCCTCGCCGAGTCGTACGACATCAGCGGTGACGGTCTCACCTGGACGTTCCACCTGCGCCAGGGCGTGAAGTTCCACGACGGCAGCGCCTTCACGGCGGCGGACGTCGTGGCCAAGTTCGAGCGCGCCCGCGACCCGGAGTCCGGTCACACCCACCCCGAGTACTACGCGGCCATCGACAGCATCGCGGCGCCGGATGATCACACCGTCGTCTTCACCCTCAGCCAGCCGAGCCGCGGCCTGCTTTACAACCTCGCGCGGCCCGACTCGATCATCTACCCCGCCGCGAAGGCCGACACGCAGCGCTCGCAACCCATCGGCACGGGCCCATTCAAGTTCGCCTCCTACACGGAAGGCAGCGAGGTCGTGCTGGAGCGCAACGCCGACTACTACGTCGCCGGCGTGCCGTACCTC
Source organism: Deinococcota bacterium (assembly GCA_963170125.1). Classification (GTDB taxonomy): domain Bacteria; phylum Deinococcota; class Deinococci; order Deinococcales; family Trueperaceae; genus JAAYYF01. The sequence goes on from CAUJFI010000002.1 coordinate 36,794, forward strand.
GACAAGGCCGTCTTCAAGATCATCGGCGATCCCAACACGCGCTTCGCGGCACTGCAGGCCGGCGACGTCGACCTGACGGGCGTGACGTCCGAGCAGTACCTCGTGCTCGGCGGCAACCCCGAGCTCAAGGGCACCGAGGGCACGATGACCACCGAGATCACGGTGGCCATGAACAACACCCGCGCGCCGTTCGACGACGTGCGCGTGCGGCAAGCCATCACCATGGCCATCGACAAACAGGCCATCGTGCAGGGCGCCTTCTTCGGCCTCGGCACCGTCATCGGCTCGCACATGAGCCCGTCAGAGCCCTACTACATCGACCTCTCCGGTACGTACCCGTACGACCCGCAGCGCGCCAAGGAACTCCTCGCCGAGGCCGGCTACCCCGACGGCTTCACCATCCACTTCGAGCTGCCCGAGCCATACAACATCGAGCGCCGCAGCGGCGAGGTCGTGGCACAGATGCTGCGCGAGGTCGGGATAAACGTCGAGCTCAGCGTCGTCGAGTGGGGCACCTGGATCCAGCGCATCTTCCTCGGTGGCGACTACGACATGACGATCATCGGGCACTCCGAGCCCCGCGACATCAACGTCTACGCCAACCCCGGCTACTACTACCACTACGACAACCCGCGCATCGGCGAGCTCCTCGGCGAGGCCGACGCCGCCAGCAGCACGGCGGCCGAGACGGCCGCTTACCAGGAGATCGCCAAGATCATCGCGAACGACGCGGTGAACGTCTGGCTCTTCTCGCCGCCCGTCCTGATGGCCGCCAAGCAGAACGTCTACGGCTTCTGGACCGACCAGCCCACGCCAGCCATCGACGTGACCGAGGTGTTCAAGACGAACTGAGCCTTGGGGCCCCGCCCTGACGTACACGTCATCAGACCACGATTCGGGCGGCGCCCTCCGCGGCGCCGCCCGACCGCGCCTCTGAACCCTCGAGCCACGCCCACGCCGCGCGAGTAGCCCGACACCCGCGCGTAGGAGACACGAGCGACCCGATGCTGGCCTTCGCAGTCAGACGCTTCCTCACCGCCATCGTCAGCGTGTTGCTGGCCAGCCTCGTCGTCTTCTCCGCGATCGTGGCCATCCCGGGCGACCCAGCCGAGATCATCCTCGGGCTCAACTCCAGTCAGGAGGCGCGCGCCGCCCTGCGCACGAAGCTCGGGCTCGACGTGCCGGCGCCACGCCGCTACGTGGCGTGGCTCGGCGGCGTGCTCAGGGGCGACTTCGGGGAGAGCCTCAACTACCAGCAGCCCGTCGCCAAGCTGATCGGCGGGCGGCTGAAGGTGAGCGTGCCCCTGTCGTTGGGCGCGGCCCTCATCGCCACGCTGCTCGCCATCCCGTTGGGCATCCTGGCGGCGGTGCGGCGCGGCACGTTCGTCGACCCGCTCGTCGTGGCGCTCTCGCAGCTCGGCGCCGCCATACCCGGCTTCTGGCTCGGGCTCATCTTCATCCTCTACTTCGCCGTCGAGCTGCGGCTCTTCCCGGCGGGCGGCTTCACGCCGTTCGCCACCGACCCCGCCAAGTGGCTCAAGAGCCTCGTCCTGCCCATGCTGGCGCTCGGCCTCGGTCAGGCGGCCGTCATGGTGCGCATGACGCGCGCCGCCATGCTCGAGGTCCTCAACCAGGACTTCGTGCGCACCGCCCGGGCCAAGGGGCTCGGCCGGCGCAGCGTGGTGCTCAAGCACGCCTTGCGCAACGCCATGGTCACCATCATCACGATCCTCGGCCTCTCCCTAACGAACGTCTTCATCGGCTCGATCGTGATCGAGCAGGTGTTCGCGCTGCCCGGAATGGGCCGGCTGGCGATAACGGCCATCGGCACGCGCGACTTCCCCCTGCTCCAGGGCGAGATCCTCGTGTACGCCGCCACCATCGTCTTCCTCGGCTTCCTCGTCGACCTCTCGTATGGACTCCTCGACCCGCGCATCAGGTACTCCTGATGGCCGGGCGACGGGTGCGGCTCGCGGGGCGGGGCAACCTGATAGTGGGAGCGGTGCTCGTAGGCGTGGTCGCCGCGGCCGCGCTCCTGAGCTTCGCCTGGCTGCCCACCGACCCGTTGAAGATGGACTTCGTGAGTCAGCTCAAGCCGCCCTCGGGCACGTACGTCCTCGGCACCGACCATTTCGGGCGCGACCTGTTCTCGCGCGTGCTCGTCGGGGCGCGCTCCACGCTCTACGTCGGCTTCATCGCCGTCGGCCTTGCCCTGAGCGTCGGGGGCTTCCTCGGCGCCGTCGCCGGCTTCCTCGGCGGCGTGCTCGACGAGGTCGTCATGCGCCTCGTCGACGTGGCGTACGCCTTCCCCGCCATCCTGATGGCGCTGCTCCTCGCCGCCGTCTACAAGCCCGGCACCCTGACCGCCATGGTCGCCAGCGGCAGCGCTTCGGTGCCGATCTTCGCGCGCATCGCCCGCTCGAGCGTGCTCAGCCTCAAGGAGCGCGACTACGTCGAGGCCGGCCGCGCGCTCGGCGTGCGAAGCGGCCGGCTCCTGCTGCGCCACATCCTCCCGGGCGCCCTGGGGCCGCTGATCGTGCAGGCGAGCCTCAGCCTCGCCGTGGCCGTGCTGGCCGAGGCCGCGCTCTCGTTCCTCGGCCTCGGGACTCCACCCGACGTGCCGAGTTGGGGCAACATGCTGCGCGAGGCGCAAGGCTTCATGGCCATGAGCCCCTACCCCGCCCTCGTGCCCGGCCTCGCCATCGTGTGGACGGTCCTCGGTTGGAGCCTCCTCGGCGACGGGCTCAGGGACCTGTGGGACCCGCGGGCATAACGAGTTAGGCAACCGCCCAAGACAGTTAGGCGCACCTCCCCAGGCGGCCGACCGGCGTCCGACGACGGATCCGACCCGCTCGAACCGAGCTTTGTCGCGTTCCGGCTGTAACGAGCGTGTTACCTGGAGGAATGAAACATGAGAGCCCCATAAGGGAGAACTAACTCGGGAGGAAAGATCATGGCCAGCAAGCCACCGTCGGTCAACATCATCGCAGCTGACGAGAGCTACCACCGGTTGGTGCAGGAAGCTCTCGACCAGATCACGGCCTCCCCACCAAGGTGGCAGGCGGCCGCGGCCCAGCTGGTGCTCGATTTCCCCCTGACCTGGGCCATGACGCGCATGACCGAGATGAACAGCGTCGAGCGCGCCAAGACGGTGATCGTCACCCAAGCCAGCCACCCCGCCTACCTCGACATGTTGGCGAGCCACCACGTCTCCGGCGTCGTCGAGGTAGGCGACATGCGCATGCTGGTGGCCGGCATCTACGCGGCGGCCTCCTCCTTGCGAACGTACCAGTGGCGCAGTGGCCTGACTTACATGGAGCTACGGGTCACCCGTCTGCTCCTCCAGGGTCTCGACACTGCGGCCAGCGCCGAACACCTGCGCGTGGCGCAGAAGACCGTCAACGCTCACGTCTCGAACATCCTCAGCAAGCTCGGCCTCGAGTCGCGCACGCAGTACCTGGCGGCGCTCGTCGCCCATCACCCTGCCGTCCCCTAGGGCGGGCTCCCAGTACGCCGGTCGCGGCTGGGCAGCTCCCACGGCCCCGCCGCGACCCGGCCCCTCCATCACCCCCGCGCGCGCCACCACGCCGCCAACGCCACCGCCAGCAACCGCGCC
>CAUJFI010000003.1 GCA_963170125.1 Deinococcota bacterium
CTCGGTGAGGAAGGCGTCGTCGACCTTGGCGCTCCCGCCGCCCTCGAGGGGCTGGTCGCTTCCGAACAGGCCGCCCCAGCCCGGCCCGACGAGGCGGGCCTCCGTCTTGGCGTGGCAGGCGAAGCAGCCGTACTGGTCGGCTAGGGCGAGGCCGGTCGCGGCGAGGTCGGCGGGCGCCGGGGCGCCTGAGGTCGTGGTTCCGGCCGCCGCCGCGCCGGCCGTCGTGGTCGTGTCCACGCTCGTCGTGGCGCTCGCTGTAGTGCTCGCGGTCGCGCCCGCGGTCGCCACGACGTTACTGGCCTTGGCAGCCTGCGGGAACTCGAGGCCGTTCACCTTCGGCGTGGGTGGCCACCCTTCCGTGTCCATCAGGGACGTGTACTTGAGGAAGGCGATGACCTCGTTGACCTCGCCCGCCCTGAACGTCAGGTTGGGCATGAACGTGGGCTGGCCCCCGCGGCGCTCGATGCGCTCCTTGGCGCCGGGGTAAGCCGCGTAGTAGGCGGCGAGGTCCGTGATGCCCGTCTCGGTCACCTGGTTCTGGCTCTGGAGCTGGACGCGCAGGGCCGCCTCGGTGGGCCAGGTTCCGGCCGACGGGAGGAACGCGGCGAGCCATGCGGGCCCGGCCGACTCGAACGTGTTCGTGAGGTCGGGGCCGAGGTACGCCCCGTTACCGACGATCGTGTGGCAGCCCATGCAGTTGTAGCTCTGGAAGACGCGCTTGCCGTCCACCGCGCCGAAGACCTCCGCGTACGTGACCGCGTCCGGCGTGACCTGGTCGCGCGAGCCAACGAACGAGAACGCGGACAGGACGATGAAGACCATGATCATCAGCGCCAGAATGAGCAGCGCCGTTCGGCGGCGCCCGTACTCGGCCCGGTCGGCGTCCGCAGCCATCAGTGGTCTCCCGGGAGCGCGGTCCCGTGGTCGTGATGGTCGTGCTCGTGCGCGGGGTGGGAGTGCCCCTCGTGGCCGTCGTGGCTGAAGAGGGTGCGCAGCGCTCGGAAGAAGACGTAGAAGACGAACACGGCCAGCGCGTAGCCGATGACCATGTAGAGCCACCACGCCGTTCGCGATTCGGCGAAGTAGCTGAACGAGCGCCAGTACGGCCAGGACAGCGCGAGGGACGCCAGGCTCGCTACGAGCGACAGCGTGAGGTCGATGGCTTTCTGCATGCGGGGGCCTCCATCTCTTCGGTCCGCCCTGGGTTGGATTGCGTGGTGGCTACGCGGCGGACCTCGTCACCTCTAAACGTGGAGTCACATGTCCAAGTTATAGCGCTGAGGTTGGCCGGCTGGGATTGACCTGGGTCATGAGGGGGACGTGAGTCCCTTGACGTCGTGTCTGCGAGAGGTCCGGAGCCGGGGTGCGTTGACAAAAGTGGTATATGAAAGGTATAAACAATGGCGATACACAAGCGCGGCCACGAGCCACCGTCGGTTGGGATGCCGGCGGGGTCGCTGCCGCAAAGATCGTTCTCATAAGGAGTGCACGCATGATGCGACCCATCCGCATGGCTGCCCTGCTGCTCGCGGCGGTGTTCCTCACGTCCGCGCTGGCGCAGACGAACCTGACCTTCTGGAGCTGGCGCACGGAGGACGTGGCGGCCTACGAGAAGTTCATCGCCGAGTTCCACGCCCAGAACCCGGACATCAACGTCACGTTCACGCCGTACCTCAACACCGAGTACAACACCATCGTCTCCACGGCGCTGCAGGGCGGCGGCGGGCCGGACATCGTCCACCTGCGCGCGTACGGCGGCATGGAGCCCCTGGCCCAGGCCGGCCTCCTCGTGCGCCTGGACGACAAGGTTCCTGCACTCGGCGACTTCGACCCCGGCATCCTCCTCGGCGCCACCAACCGCGCCGACGGCGGTGTCTACGGCGTGCCGTTCGCGCTGCAGACGGTGCAGGTGCTCTACAACGTCGACATGTTCGAGAGCCTCGGCCTGAGCGTGCCGACGACGTGGGCCGAGTTCCTCGCGGTCGGGGACGCGCTCAAGGCCTCAGGCGTCTACGCCCTCGCCAACGGCGCCAAGGAACCGTGGACGCTCGAGACGCTCTTCGGCGGCGTGGCGCCCACGTTCTACGGCTGCACGCCGTTCTTCCAGGAGATCACGACCGGCAAGACGAACTTCCTCGATGCCCGCTTCACGGGCGCCCTCCAACGCATGCTCGACCTGCGCCCGTACATGGCCGACAACTACATGGGCGTCGCCTACACGGACATGCAGACCCTGTTCGCCTTCGGCCAGGCCGGCATGCTCGTGGGCGGCTCCTACGAACTCGGCAACATGAAGAGCCTCAACCCCGACCTAAGGGTCGGCGCCTTCGCTGTCCCCGGTGACGCTGCCGCGGACGCGAGCTGCGTCAGCTACTACGTCGACGGCTCCTACGGCATCAACGCCGCCAGTAGCCACCAGGCCGAGGCCCTCAAGTTCATCCAGTTCCTCGCCAGCAAGCAGTACGGGCAGATGTTCACCGACGAGCTGCAGCAGATCTCGGCCGTGCCAGGCACCACGCCGACGAGCGAGGCGCTTGGCAACATCGTCGACCTGATGAACGCCAAGGGCACGCCCTTCCTCCTTCTGACCGCCTTCCGCTTCGGCCAGCCGAGCGGTTCCACGCTCCTGCAGAACGAGATGCAGGCCGCCATGGCGGGCGACAAGACCGTCGAGGACGTCGCCGCCAACATCCAGCGCGGCGTCGCGGAGTGGTTCGAAGCGTTCCAGTGAACCACTGACCTCCGTTACACCCTGGGGCGCCGCTAGCCTAGCGGCGCCCCAGCCTTAGCGTGAGGCCGTCGGAACCCGCGATAGGAGGCGAGGATGCACACCAAGCGAAGCTGGTGGTCCAAGAACGGTCACTTGGTCATGTTCCTGGCGCCGGCCGTCGTCATCTACGGCCTGTTCATGGCCTACCCGCTCCTCTCGTCGCTCACTTACAGCGTGTTCGAGTGGGACGGCTTCGTGAGGCGTGGCTTCGCCGGCCTCAAGAACTTCGGCACGGTGCTCACGCGCTGGCCGTACAACGAGCGCTTCTTCGCGGCGCTGACGCACAACACCTTCTTTTTCATCGTCACCTTCGTGATCCAGACGACCCTCGGCCTCTTCGTCGCGGTGCTGCTCGCGCGCAAGGCGCGCGGCTTCGCCGCGTTCCAGGCCATATATTTCCTGCCTCACACGCTCTCGCTCGTCGTCGTCGGCTTCCTCTGGCGCATGCTCCTCACCCCCACCTGGGGGGCTCTCGCCCAGGGGCTCAAGCGCCTGGGGCTCGCCGACGCGGTCCAGCCGTGGCTCGGGCAGAGCTCCACGGCCCTG
>CAUJFI010000004.1 GCA_963170125.1 Deinococcota bacterium
AAGCACTATCCTTCAGTTGAGTCATCGTTCACTCCGTTCCAGGGTTGTGTCCACTTCCCATTTTGGAGGAGCGATGGCTCCCTTCTCTCACGAGAAAGTCGCAGAGCCACCCAATTTACAGAGGATACGGGGCGCTATCGACGCTGCCATCGAAACCAGCAACATCCAACTGGAACGGATCGGCAGGGTCGGCGATGCTGAACGAGGTAGAGCTGGTAGCCAACACCATCAGCTTCGCCAACGGGTTGGCCTTGCGCCGGTACTCCTCGAGCGCCTGGGCGACGTGCTGACCACCCGCCCATGTTTCGTTGTCCGTGATGACCGCGAACACGTCCACGTCGTTCACGCCCTGCTGAAGGGCCCACCTCATTGGCGCGGAGCAGTCGGTGTCACCGAAGGTGTACCCGCTGGTCTTGCTCAGCACGTCGGTTACGTTGTCGCGAGCCGAGATGCGCAGGTCACGGAAGTCGGCGGCAAAGCCCATAATGTCGTAGTTCTGCTCTGTCCTGGCAACGGTTACGGCCAGGCCGGCCGCGGCCTCGGACGCCATGAGCGGGGCGCCATCGCACGGCGCCCAACTCATGGAGGCGGAGACGTCCAATGCCAGGAGGAAGCGCTTGCCGGTGGGCTCCAGACCCCGGAAGGCAAGCGAGAAGCCGGCATCGAGGGCATCACCGATCTGCGAGATGAACCGCCACTCGCCACGGCCTCGTACGCCGCGGCCTTGCCCGTACACTTTCGCAGCTACCAACATCTGCAGCGGGTGGACCCGGGCGTTACGCAGGACGTCCGCATCGGTCAGCCGTCCCGTCACGTGACGCACTAGCCCCCGGTCACCGAACACCCCAAGCTTGCTGAGCGTGCCTAAGTTGCGGAGGAGGGCGTGCATGGGCATGTGAGGCAGTAACGCCGCCCACACCTCCGGCATGGCCAACCACTTGGTCGGCAGCACCTCACGGGGCAGACGGTGCTCCGTGATGAGTCCGAGCAGCTCGGGCAGGTTGCCCTTGCCAACCTCCAACTTCCTTACCTGGTCCACCACGCCGAGGTAGCCACTGTAACCTCGCGCTTTCCCGTTCACCCAGTCGTAAAGATCACGGAGGGCAGGGTTGGTGAGGTCGAACCCTCGAGATAGGCGTAGGACATCCAGGTGCGACCAACTGTCGCGTGACGGGTACTTGGTGATCTGCTCGGCCAAGCGCTCGGGGCTCTGCGAGCGGTACCAGCGAGCGACCGCGCGCTTGAGGGCGGACCCCCAGCCTCTTGCTGCCGTGGCGAAGGCGACGAAGTGGAATAGGTGAGTAGGGGTGCGAGCCACCTTCGGCAGCGCGTCGGCTGCCGCCGCCTTGGTGTCGGCGTCGCCGGTGGTGATGGCCATGGCGAGCGCGAACAGCGCCGGGTCGTTCTTCTGCGCCCTGCCCTGGTCACTCACCTCGATGGCTTCCCGCACCACCCGCTCGCCGTCCTCTGCGATGAGCCGGAGCAGCGCGTCGCTATTGAGCTGCGTGTGCTTGGCCTCGTCCACGTAGTAAGACCCTCCCTCGCTGCCCAGGATCAGGAAGCGCGTGAGCTGCTGCCACGGTGAGACCGTGAAGACCATCCCACCGGCGTCGTTGCGTTTCATCTCGGCCTCTCGCCCGGGTAGCGCCTGCGTTTGCGGCGCGCTGCGGAGGCGGGAGGCAGCGTTCTTGAACGTGCTCACCTTGTTGTTCTCCTTCCAGTCATCGAGACCCCGAGCGGCAAACGGACGGGCCCCGGTAGGCGCCGGACGAACCGGCTCACGGTCACCGGCGTGGAGGCCCCGACCATCGGGTTCAAAAGTGGAAGGAGTGCGGTTCGAACAAGGAGGTGCCTCAGGGGTTATTGGTCCGTTGGTAGGTAACCCTCAGGCTTCGGCTCGAACCGCGCTCATTCGTACCCCACCACCAGGAACGCCGTCCGTTCAGAGGGCCCCCAGTTCCTCACCCCAACGCACACGAGCCGCCCGTCAGCGCCCACCCTGGTGGTGTCGACCTCCGGCTCCCAGTGGAACAGGTCGGTGTAGCGGTCGAACGGCACGGGGACGAACGCGCCCCCGCCCACGACGGTGACGTAGCCCAGCAGGCTCGTCACGCGGGTCGCGGTCAACGGGATCGCGGCGCAGACCTCGGCGCACTCGGCGTAGTCCTGGTTCATGGTCTCGAACCCGAGCGTGTTCAGCAGGTCGCCCACGGCACGCGCGAGCCGCGAGGGCTCCGAGCTCGCGTCAGGCGTGCGTAACCCGAACCCCTCGACGGCGCGCCGGACCTCTATGGCCACCACGGCGCGCCCGCCGCAACCGGGCTGCGCGCCCAGGACCGAGTACTCGGCCCCGGGCACGGCGACGTAGGGGCTCACGGCCCAGCCGGACTGAGCGTGGGCGGCGCCGAGCGCCACCGCGGCCAGACCGACGGCCACACCGGCGGCGAGCACCGGCCGCCAGCCGCAAGGGCCGACGGCTCGCCGCCGTGCGTGCCCGCCCCCAGCGCGCCCGCAAACCGCGCGCAGGGTCATCGTGTGCGGTCGCATAGCGCGCGGTCTCATAGCGCGCAGACCGGCTCGTAAGAGTCGACACCCAGGAACCTGGCCATCTCCTCCCTGCTCAGGTCGCGCCAGGCCAGCCCGCGGGCGGCCTCGAGCCAGCCCGCCACGCTGGTGTTCCAGAGCCGGACCTCACCGCGGATATCGACCACCACCAGCGAGCGACCGTCGCGCGTGAACTCCAGCGCTGCGAGCGGCTCGCCGCCGCCGGGCAGCGGCATACCGATGGGCGTCAGGGTCTGGGCGTCCAGGAGGCGCACGTTACCGCCGAGGTCGCCGAGCGCCAGCAAGGCGCCGTCGGGCGAAGCGGCGGCGCGGTCCCAGTTCGTCCAAGTCGCTACGCGCTCCAGCGAAGGCACCCGCCACAGCGTCACGCTGGCGCTCCCGGCGCTGAGGAGCTCGGTGCCGGCGGCGATGAACTGCAGCTCCTGCACGTTACGCCCCGGGTCGGTGTTGGCGCTCGCCACCACGGCGCCGCCCTGCCACAGCTCGAGCTTGTCCTCGAGCGCCACGGCCAGCCTGCCGCTCCCGCCGTCGACGGCCACCACCGCGCCTGGCGCCCAGGTCCTCACGGCGGCGGGCCGCAGCGTGGCAACGTCTCCCTCGCCATTGGTCACCTGCACCACCAGCCCTTTGTTGGCCCCGACCAGCCAGGCCTCCTCGGTCGGGTGCTGAGAGACCCGCACGACGACCCTGTCGTACTCGAAGGGCGTGGCGACCACCTCGAGCGAGGCTGGGTCGCGCACGTCCAGGTGACCGTCGCGGCCGACGGTGGCCACGGCGTCGCCGGTGGCGCTCACAGCTACGTCCCACACCTCGCCAGCGTGGGTGCCGGTCACCTCGGCCACGACCGCGCCGGTGGCCAGCTCGAGCCGGGCCAACCGTCCCTCACCCCCGCCGGCGCCCAGGTAGAGCCACGCGCCGCTCGGGTCGAGGGCGGCCGCGCGGGGCTGGAGATCGACCGCGGCGACCACGCCGCCAAGGTCCTGCCGGGTGGCGCGGTCCCACGTGACGACCCGGCCGTCGACCGAGACGGTGACGATCAGCTCGGGCCCGACGAGCACCGCGCTCAACGGCTGATCGTGCCCGTGAACGGGCTGCCCGGGCAGCTCCCTGTTCCGGTAGTCGACCCAACGCGCGCTGCCATCGCCCGTACCGACCAGCAGCTCGCCCGGCTCGGACCCGTACGCGACGGCGCGCGGGTCGCCGACGCGCGAGACCCACGCGCTGACGGCCCCCTTGCCCTCACGACCGACGTCGAACGCCTGGAGCCTGCCGTCGACCGTAACCACGACCAGCTCGGAGCCGTCGGCGTTGAAGGTGACGGCAGCCAGCGCGTCTGGCTCCGCCGGCACGGACCACAGCTCGCGCAGGGTCGTCGCGTCGAGGACCGCGACGCCGTTGCCGCGCGGACGGGCCACGAGCTGGCCGCCCGGGCTCACGGCGACGAGCGCGGCGTACTGCCGGTGGGAGGCGAGCGCCGCCTGGTCGAGGCCGTCCACGGCAGAGGCGGCCACCGGTATGCCCCCGTCGCGATAGACCGTGGCAGCGAGCGCCGCCCCCTGCCCGCCACCACGGTCCGCTAAGAGCGCGTCGCCGACGGGCTGCTGGGCTGGCACCGCCGGCCGCGCGTCTGACCCGGCCCTTACCGCGCCGCTCGCCGCGTCGAACGTGACCAGCGTGCCCGTCAGGTCCGCCACCACCCACGACGCGCCGTCGCTCGTCGCGGCCAGCGCCGTTATGGGGCCGAACCGGCCCTCCCCCAGCACCCTCACGCGCCGCAGGCCGTCGCCCGCGGCCCACACGATCACGCGCCCGTCCTGCCCGCCGCTGACGACCGCCCCGCCAATCCCATAGGCCAGGGCCGTTACGGCCCCCGCGTGCCCGCTCACCGCCTCGCCGAGCCGCGCGCCGGTGAGCCCGTCGAACAGCTGCAGCGACCCGTCGGCTCGGCCGACGAGCACGGACCGCCCGTCCGGCGCCAGCGCCACGGCCGAGGCGCTCACAGCTAGCGTCGCCCGGTAGGTCGGGTGCGCCTGCAGCACGCGCAAGAGGCGGTCGAGCGACGCCGGGCTCGGGTCTAGGCGCACGGCGTGGGCGGCCATCAGGGCCGCAAGGCGCATGTCGCCTCCGAAGGTCGTCGGCGCCGTCGACATGGCCACGGCCTCGATACCGAGGCGGGCGGCCAGGATCGACTGGGACTCGCCCAACGACTCCTCTAGCTCGAGGGTGAGGGCGCCGAGGGCCGCGTTGGCGTCGGTGGCGGAGTGGAGCAGCCGCGCCGCCTCGGCGCTCAGCCGGCGCACTGACGAGACCTGCGTGATCGTCACGGCCGCCAGACCCGCCGCCACGACCAAGCCGCCGGCCAACACCAGGTTGAGGCGGCGCCTCAGGCGCAGCTGCCGCTTGAGGGCGGCGCTGGCGGCCTCGCTCTCCTCGAGCTCCCGCTCGCCGGAGCGCATGACGTACGCCAGCTCCGCGGCGTTGAAGGCCGCCGGCCTGTCGCGCAGGTGGGCCTCGGCGCTGCGCAGGCGCGGTCCATGCAGCAGGTCGACGGGGTCCTCACCGCCTTCGCGCCAGGCGCGCAACGCGAAGCGCATGCTCTCCTGCCACCGCCTGAACCCGGCGGACTCCTGCCACCACGCCTTGAGCCTCGGCCAGTGCTCGAACAGCGCCTCGTGGGCCACCTCGACGCGCTCCACCCCGTCGGCGTCGCGGTCCGTCACCACCAACCGTGCGGCCGCCAGGCGCGGCACCAGCAGCTTGCCGCGCTCCCCGAGCTCGTCGAAGCGGGCGGCGCGCCGGGCCACCACGTCCCCGAGGCCGGGCCGCCCCAGTTGCAGCAGCACGTCCCTGGCGGCGGCGAGGTCGTCCTCACCGAAGGCCGCCACCATGCGCTCGGCGTGGTTGGCGATGGCGCGGCGCACACCGCCGAGGTCGTCGTACGCGGAGTGCGTCAGGCGGCCCGCGTGCTGGTTGCGCCACAGCTCGGCGAGCGTGAACTGCAGTAGCGGCAGCGGGTTGGGCACGTCGGCGACGTCAGCCAGCAGCCTGTCGGTGAGCCCGGGCTCCAGCCCCGCGAAGCCCGCCTGCCTGAGGGGCTCCTCGATGACCTCCCGCAGGTCCTCGACGCTGCCCAGGTAACGCACCACCTCGCCGCCGCCCCTGGCCGCCGCTGCGGGAAGCGCAACAAGTTGTCGAGGTCGTCGGTCCGGACGGCGATGATGACGCTCAGGCGACCGCCGAGGCGCTCGTCGGCATGCGCTTCAAGCAGCGCCTCGAAGAGCCGCCTGGCCGGCGTGGCGTGCATGGTGATCGCGGCCGGCACGACCGGAGCGGCGCCGGCACCCCCACCGTTGCCGTTGGCGTCCAGCACCAACTCCTCGGGCTGGTCGACGGCTATCACCCAGCGGTCCGTCTGGTCCTGGGCGAGGAAGTCCGCCAGCGCGACGCGCCCGGAATCGAGGTCGCGAGCCAAGCGCGCCGCCTCGACGGCGCCGTGCGGCCCATCGGCGTCCGGGTACCTGGCGGCGAGCAGGGCGCGCGCCAGGGTCGCGTACGGGGCCTTGCCAGGCGCCCACAGGGCGGCCAGCCAGCCGGGCTCCCCGTCGCCCGTACCACCGAGGGGTTTCTCAGCGCCGGCGCCATCACCGCTCCCGACTGGCGCGGCCGGCCCCGCCCCTACGCGCGCTGGCCCGGCCACCAGCCGCGGCAGCACGCCGGCGGCGAGCAGCGAGCTCTTGCCGCTGCCGGAGGGCCCGGCCAGCACGACCAGGTGAGGCGGCGCCGCTAGCGCGGCCGCCAGCTCGGACGCGACGGCATCGCGGCCGTGGAAGCACGGCGCGTCGGTGGTGGTGAACGCGGCCAGCCCCGGGTAGGGGGAGCGCGACAAGACCTGGTGCAACGCCGGCCATGCGGCGAGGATGGTGCGCACGGGCAGCATGACGGCCTCGCGCACCCTCACGTCGCGGTCCCCCTCGGTCAGTAACCCCACCACGCCCGCGTCGGTGACGACCGGGCCGCCGCTGTAACCGGGGCGCGTGAACTCGCGTGCCTCCGCGCCGCCCTTGACGAGCAGCCAGCCGTTGGCCAGCACTTCCCGCAACTCGCCGGCGGCGTAGGCGCCGTCCGGGCGGCCCGCGGGGAAGCCGAAGGCCTTGCACGGTCGGCCCCACGGGGCGTCCTCCACCGCCAGGGGCAGCGGCCTGGCGCCCGCCGGCGCCCTGCCGACCAGCTCCAGGCCCGCGAGGTCGTAGGCGCCGCCGGGTGCGGGCCGCCGCGGCAGCCACAACACCACGGAGGCCTCGATGAACTCGAGCGGCGCGCTGGCGGGGAAGTCGAGCCTCACCATGCGCCCGAGGCCCTCGGGCTCGCTGGGTTCGGCGCCCCAGGCGCGCGCGGCCACGTGCGCACAGGTAAGCACCAGGTCGGGCGCCACCAGGAAGCCGGTCCCGACGATCCTAGCCTCCTCGTCCGCCTCGCCGCGCGCCCAGATGCGCACGACGCCGCTGAGGAGGTCTTCCGCCCTCACCCCGGCTCCGTTATGAGCACGCACGAGCTGAGCTGGCGCCATAGCTCGGCGGCCGGGAGGCCAGTGGCCGACCACGCGGCCGGACGCCGCAGCTTGACGTAGATGCGCAGCTCGGCCGGGTTCACCTCGACGTCGAAGAGCGAACCGGCGGCCGTGGAGAACTCGTCGTACCCCGGCCCCTCGCCGAAGAACAGGCGCAGGCTCAGGACCTCGGGATCGACCTGCCTGAGCAGGCGCTCGGCGCCGCGCTCGAACGAGAGCACCAGGTCGCTCACGCCGGCCAGTCCGGATTCCAGTTCGTGCCAACCGATGCGGTGCGCCGAGAAGTCGGCCGTACGGGCGTCCTCAAGGTGGTGCAGCGTCACCAGGTAGGCCATGGCGCCGTCGCGGCCGGCGCCGTCCTGGTGCTCGCTCGGCGAGCCGCCGTCGTGCGACCTCCCTTCCCCATCGCCGGGCGTGCGCGGCTCGCGCGCCAGGGGTACGAAGCGGCCCTCGGCCTGCCAGAGCGGGGCCTGCGCGAGAGGGGGGTGCGCGCTCGGCCGAGAAGCCCACTCGGCCGAGAAGCCCGCCTCGCGCTCGGCCTCCTGATCCGCGTCGCGGCCAGACGCGCCGCCCACGCCGAGATAAGCGTCGACGCGGGCGTCAGCAGCGCCCTCGTCGGGGCCGGCGCCCAGCATGGCCTCCAGGTCGCCGAGCCAAGCGGGGTCGGCCAGCAACCTCGTGACCGACTCCACGGCGTGCCCCGGTCGATGACGCCGACGGTAAGCGGCGCGCCGCTCCAGGAAGCGCAGCGCCAGTCGCTCATCGCCACGCGCGCGTGCCAGACGCGCGCCAAGCTCCTCGAGGCGGGTCTCCAGCCCGGAAGCCTGAAGCGGGGCGTCGAGCAGCGTACTCAGCGACGCGAGGGCCTCCGCCTGCCGCCCCTCGGCCAGCAGGCGCAGCGCGCCGACCGCCAGCCCGTCGTCGAAGGGGGTTCCCCGCTTGTCTAGCCGAGTCGCCTCCAGGGCCTCCGCCAGGGCGATCGGCGGCAGGGCGATCGGCGGCAGGGCAAGCGGCGCCAGCGTAAGCGGCGGCAGTGCAAGCGGCGGCAGGGCGGGAGGAGCCTCCGCCGCCTCGACCGGTCCGTCTAGGGGCGCGATGAGGGCGACGGCCAGGTCGAGCAGCCTCTCGATGGCGAGGTGACGCTCCGCTCTGTTCACGCCACCGCCTCCTCACCGGGGGTCCCCCGGTCGGTCGGTCCCGGATCCACCGCCTTGACCAGCTCTGCCGCGACGCGCTGGATGAACTCACTGCGGAGCGCGGCCAGCGCGTCCTCCGCCTCCGCTATCGCCGCCCGCCACCCGCCGCCGGCGTGCAGCAGCCTCAGCTCGGGCGTGTCGACCAACGAGGCGTCCACTAGGGCGTACGCCTCGGGGAACACGAGGCTGGCGCCCCAGCGCTCGAGGCGCGTGGTGCGCCTGACGGCTTCTTCCTCGGCCCCGCGGCCGGTCAGAAAGACGAACTCCTCGCGGCCGGCCTCGGCCACGAACGGTTCCGGCGCGTCCCACCGCCTGCCCGGCGCGGGGGCGTCGGTGGCCAGCGAGTAGGCGACGGCGAAGTCGTGCTCACCCCTCTGCGCCGCCAAATCCTCCGCCGGCACCGGCATGCCGGCCAGCACGTCCAGCCAGGTCGGGTGCCGCGTGAGCCTCAGCGCGGCCGCCCAGGGGCGGTCGAGCTTCCGGCGCAACAGGGCGCGCAGGTCACCGCCCGTAGGGTGCTGCTCCCTGCCCGAGCGGACCGAGGACCCACCCTCCCACCCGAGCAGCCGCAGGACGGTGGCGAACGACAGGCCGGCCATGTGCGCCTCCGGATCGAACGCCTCGGTCTGCGCGGGCGTCATCCAGCTTCGGAGGCGCGTGAGCTCGGCGGGCAGCCCGCTCGCCGGCGAACGTCGCAGCATCGCGGGAACGAAGCCGGCCAGCATGGCTCCGAGGTGCGGCAGGCCGAGGCGGTCGAGCTCGGCCACGAGCCGCGACCAGGGCGCCTGCAGGCGAGCCCGAACGTGCGCGGAGACGCGCGTCGCCAGCAGCTCGGACGCGCCGCCGCCCCCGTCGAGGAGCAGCGAGTAGCCGTAGCAGGCGTCACCGACGAGGTCGAAGGTCATGGCCAGGAACGCCCCCGGGTTCCTGCTGGGGCGGTAAGGCAGCCGGAGCACGCCGTCCGGATCCCAGAGCGCGTCGAGGGCCCGCAGCGAGTACAGGTGCCTGCCGCGCGCCAGGTCTCCCCGGCCTCCGATGACGAGGCCACTGAAGTACTCGACCAGGAGGTCGAGCCTCCGGTCCCCGCTACCGCCGGGTGGCATGTCATCACCATAAACGAGGAGAGGCACCGACCGTTCACCAAGGACCGGGCGGAACCGCGACTAGTTGTGCCGGGCAGCGCTCGCACGGCTAGCTCCGACCGCCGAGCGGTAGCCTCGCGGCGGCTCGGCGCGTTCGTCGGGCGCCGCGGCGACGGAGGCTAAGTGCCCTGCACCGCGCTCCGCGAGGACGTCGGCCGGCTCCGAGGCCAGGCCGCGCCACCAGGCGTCCGGCACCAGGTACCGCGCGTTGGCGAGGTCGTGCAGCAGCCTGACGGTGCCCGTCGGCTCGAGGGCGTGCGCCTCGGTCAGCTTGACCGCCGCTTGGGCATGGTCCCACGCGGCGCACCTGTCGTCGCGAGCCGCGCTGGTCCGCGCCACCTGCAGGTGCAGGTCGCGGGCGACCGACGCCAGCAGCTCCCGGGTGGCGAGCACCCACTCCTCCAGCTCCGGTCCGAGCGTCCTGTCGTGGCCCTGGGCGAAGGCGCCGCGATAGAGCTCCAACGCCACCGGCGCATCGCACTCCAGCGCGGCCGCCAGGAACGCGTGCGAGTCGACGACGACCCGTGCCTCCACGCGCTCGTCGCCCACGCCCCCTCTGCCGACGAGGTCGCCGAGCCGCCCGAGCGAGGTGGAGAGCGCGTCGCGCGGGTCGTGGGCGTCCGGGAAGAAGAGGCGGGCGAGGCGCCCGCGGTCGGTGGGCCCCTCGTGGGCCAGATAGGCGAGCAACAACAGGGGCTTTGGGCGCGTCAAGCGCCGGTTGGTCACGCGCAGCGCGCCCAACGTGATGACGGTCGCGCCGGCCGCCCCCTTGCCCACCGACGCTGCCGAGTTCCAACCTCCCACGACTCCGTAGCGCATGTTCTCAACGCCCTTCCGCGACCTCCTGGGTTCCGTCCAACCTAATGCGCGGCATGTAGGAAACGCTGGTTTGTCGGGATTGTCCGAGGCTATACACTTGTACGCGTATGAGACCAGCCTACGGGCGCGTGACGCTGCGGCCGCTGGAGGAGTTCGCCGACGCCGACTGGCGCCGCTTGCAGAGCCACTTCCGCGACCCGGAGATCGCCTACTTGAACGGCACCCCGCCGAACCGGATGCCGCTATGGCTGCTGAAGCGCCTCCTCAAGACGGACTCCAAGCGCTCCGACAGGGCTACGTTCGGGATCTTCGACGAGCGCGACGACTTCATCGGCACGACTGAGCTCTACGACGTGCGCGGCGAGGTCGGCACGCTCGGCATCATCATCGGGGAGCGCACCCACTGGGCGGGCGGTTACGGGCCCGAGGCCATGCACGCCCTCCTCGGCTACGCGTTCGACGTCCTCGGCCTGCGCACCGTCAAGCTCAACACGTTCGGCGACAACCTGCGCGCCCAACGCGCCTTCCGCAAGGTGGGCTTCCACGAGGTGGACCGGCGCCCCGACGCGGAGGGACGCATGGACGTACGGATGGAGCTACCGCGCGCGGAGTGGCAACCGGGGCCGAGCAGCCGCGCGGGGGCCGCGCCCGCGTCCTCGGGAGCGCCGCCAACGGTACTGGCGACCGCGCACGACGACGCGACCGCCGTGCCCGGCGACGCCGGGCGTCAGTCGTCCGACCCCTCGAAGTAGCTCTTCACGGCCTGCGCGGCCGCCTGCCCTACGCCAGGGATGGCCGCGAGCACGCCGATGTCCGCGCCCTTGAGCTCCTCGAGGCTCGAGAAGTGGGCGAGGAGCGCGTCGCGCCTCTTCGGTCCGATGCCGGGCACGTCGTCGAGCAGCGAGCGCGTCGCGGACTTGCCGCGCCGTTGCCGGTTGTAACCGACGGCAGTGCGGTGCGCCTCGTCGCGCACGTTGATGAGCAGGCGCAGGGCCGGGTGGCTGTGCGGCACGAGCACCTCCTCGCCGCGCTCGGTGATGAGCGTCTCCTGCTTCTTGGCTAGCCCGACGAGCGGCACCGTGACGCCCGCTTCCTCGAGCGCGCGCTTGGCGGCGCTCATCTGCCCCTTGCCGCCGTCTATCAGGAGCAGGTCGGGGTGGGGCAGCCTATCGGCAAGCGCGCCGGTGAAGCGCCGGTAGACGACCTGGTGCATGCTGTAGAAGTCGTCGGGCTTGTCGAGCTCCCGCACCCGCACGCGCCGGTAGTCGCTCCGCTTGGCCCTGCCGCCCTCGAACGACACGATGCTGGCGACCGTGTGCGTGCCCATCAGGTTCGAGATGTCGTAGCCCTCGATGCGCCACGGCGGGTTCTCGAGCCCGAGCAGGCGCTGCAGTTCGCCGACGCCGGGCGCCTCACCGCGGCGCTCCAGCAGCGCGATCTCCGCCTCGACGCCCGAGACGGCGTTGCGCTGCGCCAGCCCGAGCAGTTCGACCTTGTCGCCCCGCTGCGGCGTGCGCACCTCGACCTTGCGGCCCGCGCGCGCCGTCAGGAACCGTTGCCATACGTCCTGGTCCAGCTCCGTCTGGGGCACGAGGACGAGCGGGGGTAGCTGCGTCGCGAGCCCGTAGTACTCGCTCATGAAGCGCTCGAGCACCTCGGCGTCCGAGGCGCTCTCGGCGTTAGTCATGAGGCGCTTGTCGCGCCCGACGACGCGGCCGGAGCGCATCTGGAAGAGCTGCACCATGGCGTGGTCGCCCGCCTTCGCCACGCCTAGGAAGTCGAGGTCGTCCGTGCCCGCCATCACGACGCTGCTGTCGTAGCCGGTGAGCCGTTTGAGGGCGTCCAGGCGGTCGCGGTACGTGGCGGCCAGCTCGAAGTCGCGGCGCACGGCCGCCTCGCGCATCTGCACCTCGAGCTTCTCGACGATCTCTCCGACCCGCCCTTCGAGGAACGCCTTCACGTCGGACACGACGTCGGCGTACTCCGCCCTGTCGGCCCAACCGACGCAGGGGGCGAGGCAGCGGCCCATGTGGTAGCGCAGGCACGGCTTCTTGCGCGTCTCCATGGGCACGCCGCTGTTCTTCCTCAGCTTGAAGACGCTGTACACGAGCTCGAGGACGCGCCTGACGGCGCCGGCGTTCGGGTACGGACCGTAGTACGTGCCGCCGTCCTTGACGACGCGGCGCGTGAAGACGAGCGTCGGGTACTCCTCGTTCGTCAGCTTGAGGAAGGGGTAGCTCTTGTCATCCTTCAGGAGGACGTTGTAGTGCGGCTGGTGCCGCTTGATGAGGTTGGACTCGAGAATCAGCGCCTCGACCTCGTCGTGCGTGACGATGAAGTCGAGCCGGCGCGCGGCCGCCGTGAGGAGCCGAGCCTTGTGACCCGCCTGGCGGCCGAAGTAGCTGCCGACGCGGCTGCGGAGGTTGACCGCCTTGCCGACGTAGAGGACCGCGTCGTCCTCACCGTGGAAGAGGTAGCAGCCGCTCTGCGTCGGGATCACGGGCAGGTCGCCGCGCTTCACGCCGTGAATTGTACGGCGGGGCGAGGCGTTCGCCCGTTCCGGGGGCGGGCCGCGGGCCGGCGAGCGCCACCCCGACCGGGCGCGCCGGCAACGCCGCTCGCCGGCGGCCCCGGCGCAGCCTTCGCGCTACAGGTCCAGCAGCAGCGCCACCGGGTTCTCGAGCAGCCCGATGACCTTCGAGGTGAACAGGGCCCCTTCCGCGCCGTCGACGAGCCGGTGGTCGAAGGAGAGGCTCAGGTAGAGCATCTGCCGCGCCCTGATGCTGTCGTCCGCCATCACGACCGGCCGCTTCTTGATGGAGTGGACGCCCAGGATGGCCGCCTCCGGCGAGTTGATGATGGGGAACGAGAAGAGCCCACCGAGGCTGCCGATGTTGGTGACGGAGAACGTACCGCCCTTGAGGTCGTCGGGCGCGAGCTTGCCGCCGCGGGCCAACTCCGCCAGCCGCCCCACCTCGGCGGCTATCTCCATGACGCTGCGCTCGTCGACGTCCCGGATGACCGGCACCACCAGCCCGGCGTCCGTAGCTGTCGCCATGCCGATGTTGTAGTAGCGCTTCGTGACGATCTCGCCCTTCGCCTCGTCGAAGCTCGAGTTGAGCGCGGGGAACTCGGCGAGGGCAACGGCAACGGCCTTGATGGCGAACGGCAGGTACGAGAGCCGTACGCCCTTGGCCGCGAAGCCGGGCTTGAGCTTCTCGCGCAGGGCGACGAGGTCAGTGACGTCCGCCTCGTCGACGTGGAGCGCGCGGACCGTGTGCAGGTGCGAGGTGACCATCTGGTTGGCGATGAGCCGGCGCAGGCCCCGCATGGGCGCGCGCTCCTCACGCCCCTCGTAGCCGGCCGGGGTCTTGTAGGCGATGGGGCTGCCCTGCGACCCGGCCTGACGTTGGCCGGCGGCGGGGGTCGTGTGCTCCCTGACGTCGTCGACGCGCACCCGGCCGTGCGGGCCGCTGCCTAGGACCTCCTCGATGCTCACGCCGAGCTCGCGCGCCAGCCGCCGCGCCGCCGGGACGGCCAGGACGCGGCCGAACGCGCCGCGGGCGGGCTCTCGGTGCGCCCGAGCGCCGGCGGCGCCGTTCGTCGCCTGCGCGCCGCCCCCGGCCCCCGTCCCCTGAGCCTTGGCGGCCTGGTCGGCAACCGGGCGCGCGCCCACGGACCGGTCCACCGGCCGCCGCACCTGCGGGAGGGCCTCGGCGTCACCGCCGGACGACGGCTTGAAGAGGCTGAGCTTGTCGCCGTCGTCGACGCTCTCGGCAGTGGGCGAGCGCTTCCCGGACGCCTTGTCCTCACCGGCGCCAGACTGCGTGCCGTGCGCGGAGGCGGGCACCGCAACGGCAGGGGCGTCCTGGCTACCGCCACTCGCGGCGGCGGTACTCACGCTGGCGCCGGCCCCGGAGCCGCCCCCCTCCTCGATGAGCGCGATCACGGCGTTCACCTGCACGATGTCGCCTTCCGCGGCGAGGTGCTTGACGAGTCTGCCGGCGAAGGGGCTGGGGAGCTCGACGGTCGCCTTGTCTGTGAGGACCTCCGCGACTGGTTGATCGAGCGCCACGCTGTCGCCCTCGGCGACGAGCCAGCGGATGATCTCACCCTCGACGACGGACTCGGCCAGTTCGGGTAGGCGTAGCTCTCGCGCCATGCTCCTGCTCCTTTAACCTGCGCCCGGCGCCAGGCCACGGCGAGGCGTCCGCCCCGCGGCTCGGCGACCCGGAGCGAGGGTCGACACTCAGTAGTCGAGCACGCGCTGCACGGCCCGCATGATGCGAGCGGGGCCCGGCAGGTACTCGCGATCTTGCGCGTACGGGTAAGGGGTATCGAAGCCGCTCACCCTCAGTGGCGGCGCCAGCAGTTGGTCGAGCAGCTCCTCGGCGATGGTGGCGGCCACCTCGCTCATCACGCTCGCGCTCTTCGGCGCCTCGCTCACGAGCACCACGCGGCCGACGCGGGCGACGGCCGCGAGCACCGTGTCCTCGTCCCACGGCGCCAGCGAGCGCAGGTCGATGACGTGGGGTGAGAGGCCCTGCTCGACGAGGGCCTCGGCCGCCCGCGTCGTCTCGGCCATCGAGCCGCCGTAGCTGACGAGCACGACGTCGTCGCCCACGCGCCGCACGGCCGCCTTGCCGATGGGCACGAGCGCGTCCGGGTCGTCGGGCAGCTCCTCCTTGACGGCGCGGTAGAGCCGTTTCGGCTCCATGAACACGACGGGGTCGTCGTCGCGGATGGCGCTCTTCAGGAGCCCGCGCGCGTCGGCCGGCGTGCTCGGGAACACGACCTTGAGCCCGGCCGTGTGCACGAAGTGCGCCTCGGGGCTCTGGGAGTGGTGGTGGCCCCCCTTGACGCCCCCGCCGGCCGGCATGCGCACCACGAGAGGCGCCGTGAACTGCCCGCCGGAGCGGTAACGGAGCTTCGCGACCTGCGAGACGAGCTGGTCGAAGCCGGGGTAGACGTAGTCGGCGAACTGGATCTCCGCGACGGGACGCAAGCCATGCGCCGCCATACCGACAGCGGCCCCGATGATGGCGGCCTCCGAGAGCGGCGAGTCGATCACCCGGTCGGGGCCGTACTTGTCGAAGAGCTTCTCGGTGGCGAGAAAGACGCCGCCGCGCTTGCCGACGTCCTCGCCGAGAACGACCACGCGCTCGTCGCGCGCCATCTCCTCGTCGAGCGTGCGCGCGATCGTCTGCACCATGGTCAGCGCGCTCACGCGGTCCACCCGATCATCCTAGGAGCTCCGAGCGCTGCTTGACGAGGCGCTCGGGGACCTCGGCCAGGACGTCCTCGAACATCGCCTCGACGGCGACGTCGCCCGCCGCCTGGGCCTGGGCGATGGCGTCGTCGACCTGCGCCCTCACGACGGCCTCCGCTTCCTTCTCGGCGGCGTCGTCCCACAGGCCCCTGCGCGTCAGGAAGCGACGCAGCCTGGCGAGCGGGTCGCGCTTACGCCACGCCTCGACCTCCGCGCGGGGGCGGTAGCGCGAGTCGTCGTCGGCCGACGAGTGCCCGCCGTAGCGGTACACGAGGAGCTCGACCAGGGCGGGGCCGAAGCCGTCGCGCGCGCGTTGGACGGCCTCCCGCATGACGTAGTAGGCGGCGAGCGGGTCCATGCCGTCGACGAAGTAGCCGGGCATGCCGTAGGCGTGGGCCTTCGTGTAGATGCTGTCCGACCCCGTCTGCTTCTCGAACCCCACGCTGATGGCGTAGCGGTTGTTCTGGCAGGCGAAGACGATGGGCGCACCCTGGGCGCCCGCGAAGTTGACGCCCGCGTGCCAGTCGCCCTCGCTCGTGGAGCCGTCGCCGAACGTGCAGACGGTCACCTGATCGGTGCCGCGCAGCTTCATGCTGATGGCGCAACCCGCCGCGGGCGGGATGTGCGACGCGATGGGCGAGGCGGCCGAGAAGACGTTTAGCTCCTTGGAGGAGGCGTGGTAGGGCATCTGCCTGGCCCGGCTCGGGTCGGCCGCCGTGCCCATGGCCTGCGCCACGAACTCGACGACGGGCACGCCGATGGCCAGCGGCAGCGTGACGTCGCGATAGTAGGGGAAGAGCCAGTCGTGACCGGCGCGCAGGGCGTGCGCGATGCCGACCTGCGCCCCCTCGTGTCCGCCGGAAGGGGCCACGAAGCTCACCTTGCCCTGGCGCTGGAGGCGGCTCATGCGCTCGTCGACGGCTCGGCCGAGGAGCATGTCCTGATACATGCGGCGCAGCTTGTCCGGACCCAGGTCGAGCTCGAACGGGGCAATCCACTCGCCCGACTCGCTCGTCACGGCGATGGGCTCGTCGGTGAACGGTTGGAAGAGTTGCGACTCTAGGATCACGCTGGCCTCCCTTCGTTCGCGTTTAGCGCTCTCCCGGTGGCGTTGTGACCCGCAGCGCGCGGCGGCTCGGATCTGGCTAGGCTCTTAACCATGGCTGGTCGGTAAGCTCGACCGGATCGTAGGTCGCCCGGCCCTGTGCACCGCGGACCGGCATGAACGCCCCGGTCGTCCCTTCGAGCGTTGGCCGCAGGATAGCACCTGGCTACATGAGGAGCCGTAGCGTATTCCCCACCACCGGCGCCAGGCGCGGTGGTATGAGGGAGTCCGATCGTGACAACCCTGACCCGAGTCCTCCTCGCAGCGGCGACCCTGGCCGCCCTGCTCCTGTTGGCGGCGTCCGTGGCGAGCAAGGCGTGGCTCTGGCTCCTCTGCGCCGCGGTGATCTTCCTGTTCGTGTACGCCCGCAACGGCATCTACCCCGCCCTCATGCTGGGGGCGCTCCTGGCCGGCGCCGCCGTCGGCAGCCTGCTCGAGGTGGCGCTGCGGTGGCAGGGTGCCTTCCTCATGAGCATCGGCGCCGCGGCCATCACGGTCGAGGCCCTCGAAGAGCGACCGGGTAACTGGGCGTTCGTGTTCGGCGTCGCGTTCGTCGGGATCGGCACGGCAGTGGCTCTGGTGAGCGCCGGCACGCGCGGGTACCTCGCGTTCGTCCTCCTCGTCGCCGGGGGGGCGGCCGCGGCGGCGCTGCGGCACCGCCGGTGAGGCCGACGGCTCGGCGGCCGTGCGGAAGACCGGCCGGCGCGTTCGCCCGATAGGGCCCATCCGTGTGTGCGCCGCGAGTCCCCGCCGGGTAGACTGGAAGTCGACTTGAGGCCGCGGTAGCGGTCGAGCCGCGCACGGGGCAGCGCAACGAGCTTGGCACGAGGTGTCCGGGCCTAACCCCGTCCGCGACCACGGAGTTGAGCGGTTCCCAGGAAGCTGAGAGCAGCATCCGCGGCCACGCCAGCGCCGTCACGCCGCCGCGCAGCTGTTAAGGAAGCGAACCGCGAGTTCACACCTCGCGGTGGACACGCGGAGGATTCATGGATCAGACGATCAACCGAGGCTTGGATGGCGTCTACATCGACACGAGCGCCATCTCTTTCATCGACGGCGGCAAGGGCCAGCTCGTCTATCGCGGCTACGACATCACGGAACTCGCCGACAAGGCCAGCTATGAGGAGGTCGTCTACCTCCTCTGGAACGGCCACCTCCCCAACGCCGAGCAGTTGGCGGAGTTCCGGGCGGAGATCGCCCCGCACTACGCCGTGCCGGGCGCCGTGTACGACCTCTACCGCAACCTGCCTCACGGGCACTCACCGATGCACGCCATCCGCACCGCCGCGTCCATGCTCGGTGCCTACGACGACGACCCGGACGGAGTGGACCTGCCCAACGTCCGTCGCATCGGCCTCAAGCTCCTCGCCGAGTTCCAGACCATCACCGCGGCCTACGAGCGCATCCGCCGCGGCCTCCAGCCGGTCGCCCCGCGCCCCGACCTCAGCTTGGCCGGCAACTTCCTCTACACCCTCACCGGCGAGGTCCCGTCGGAGGCCGCCACGCGGGTGATGGACGTGGCGCTCGTGCTGCACGCGGAGCACGGCTCCAACGCGAGCACCTTCGTGGCGCGCGCCACCGCCTCGACCCTCACGGACGTCTACAGCGCCATCACCGCGGCCATCGGCGCCTTGAAGGGGCCGCTGCACGGCGGCGCCAACACGGCCGTCATGCAGGCGCTTGAAGAGATCGGAGACGTGGCGGGCGTGGAGCCGTACGTGCTCGGCGTGCTCGCGAAGCCGGGCGGCCGCGTGATGGGCTTCGGCCACCGCGTCTACAAGGTCCTCGACCCGCGCGCCCAGGTGCTGAAGGAAGTCAGCCGCAAGCTCGCGTTGGAGTCCGGCGACTCGAAGTGGTTCGACATGAGCCTCGAGATGGAGCGCGTGATGGACCGCGAGATGGCCAAGAAGGGCAAGGAGGTCAAGCCCAACGTGGACTTCTTCTCCGCCTCCGTCTACCGCATGCTCGGCTTCCCGTCCGACATGTACACGCCCATCTTCGCCGTCGCCCGCATCAGCGGCTGGATGGCGCACCTCTTCGAGCAGTACGCCGACAACCGGCTCATGCGGCCGCGCCTCGCCTACTCGGGCACCATGGGGCTAGAGTTCGTACCCGTCGAGCGGCGCTGAGCAGCGGCTGAGCGCCGAACGCTAGCGACAACGTAACGACGACGCTCGGGTCCTGTCACAAGCTGACAGGACCCGAGCGCTTGGGCGGCGCGCTTGCTTCAGTCGGCCGCAGCGCGCACCTGCAAGCCGGCGAGAAACTCACGCAACCAGAGCGCGTAACGCGCGGGGTCGTGGTTCCACGCCTCCACGTGCTCGACGCCCGGCAGGCGCAAGTAGGTCAGGGGCGAGCGCACGGCGGCTGCGAAGGCGTCCACGGCGGCGATGGGCACGGTCGAGTCGTCCTCGCCGGCGATCAGCAGCACCGGCACGCCGATGGCGGGTGCGGAGGCCGCCTGCTCCAAGCCGCCGAAGTCGGCGCCCGTGCGCAAGCGCGCGGCTAGCAGCGCCAGGCTGGTGAGGGTGGCGGGGAGGGGCATACCTGCCTTCTCGGCCCCGAGATCCACCACCGCGGAGACGCTCACGAGCGGCGAGTCGAGGACCAGGCCGACGACCTCGGGCGCCGCCTGCGGCCAGCGCTCGAGCGCCTCGAGGGCTACCGCCCCGCCCATAGAGAGGCCGTAGAGGACGACGCGGTCGTGCCCGCGCCTGGCGAGCTCGAGCGCTCCGACGAGGGCGTCCTGCCATTCGCTGGCGCCGTAGTGGTAGAGGCCGTCAGGGCTGGGGTCGCTGGCGTCGTGGTTGCGGTAGGCCAGCGCCAGCACCGGCAGCCCCGCCGAGTGTAGCGCCTGGGTGAAGCGCAGTGTCTCGATCAGCTCGCCGCGCCGCCGCCCATGGAGGAGGAGCACGGCCGTGCGCTGCTCGCCGGGCACGTACCAGGCGCGCAGCTTGCCGACCGGCCCCTGCAACGTCAGGTCCTCGAAGGGCAGCCCCAGGTCCGTCAGCGGGTCGTGGCGATAGTAGAAGTTGTCCATCCGCGCCGGCGCGCCCGCCGTCGGTGGTGTACCAGCGAGCAGCTCGACCGCACGGGTCACCACGCCGCCCACGTCCGAGAGCGTCTCCACCAGCGCCGCGTGGCCGCCGTCCCACATGACGGCGTAGGTGCCCTGGAGCCGCGGGTTGGCGTGCTGCGCGGGCCGGCCAACGGCGTCACCAGCGGCGTGCCCCGGCAGCGCCGGCGCCGGGATCCCGACGGCGTACCGCCCGCCCCCCAGGTCCTCGACGGTCTCGAGCTCGAACTCCGGCATGAGCCCGTACGGGCTGGGCACGATCACCCGACTGGAGAGGACCCAGCCGACAGCCGCCACGGCGACGACCGCCAGGACGACCAGACCGACGAACGACCAGACGAGCACGGCGCGCCTCACCAGGCCACGGCGCCGTAGGTGTCCTCACGGTCGGGGCTCGTCGAGAAGATGCTCACAGGCACGCCCGTGCGCTCCTCGATGAGGGCGAGGTAGGCGAGCACCTCGCGCGGCAGGGCCTCGCGGCTGCCGAGCCCGCGCAACTCCCCCCAGCCGGGCAGGTCCGCGTACACCGGACCGTTGGGCCCGTGCTCAACGGCGACCCGCACCTCGTCGAGGCCGGAGAGCACGTCAAGCTTGGTCACGACCAGGCCGTCGAAGCCGTTGATCGCGCACGCGTACTCGAGCTGGGGGAGGTCCAGCCAGCCGACGCGCCGCGGGCGGCCCGTGGTAGTGCCGTACTCGTCCCACTGGTTGCTGCCGCTCCCCCGCAGGCGCAGAGCCATGGCGTCCTCGGTGATCTCCGTCGGGAACGGCCCGTGGCCCACGCGGCTCGTGAACGCCTTCACGACGCCGTAGACGGCGCCGAGCGCCTTGTGGCTCACGCCGGCGCCGACGAGTATGCCGCCGACGCTCGGGTGGCTGGAGGTCACGAACGGGTACGTTCCGTAGGCGAGGTCGAGCATCGTGCCCTGGCCGCCCTCGAAGAGCACGCGCTCGCCTCGCCCCAGAGCGGCGCGCACGAGCGCGCCCGTGTCGGCCACGAGGGGGGCGAGCCGCTCGCGCACGCCGGCGAGTTCGGCCATGGCGTCCGCTACGTTCAACCAGCCGACGCGAGCGGTGGAGTTCGGCTTGGCCTCGATGAGGCGCGCGAGGCGCTCGCGCAGGAGCTCGTCGTTGAGCAGGTCGCCGGCCCTGACGCCGATGCGCCTGGCCTTGTCGGAGTAGGCAGGGCCGATGCCTCGGCCCGTCGTGCCGACGAAGCCGCCGCCCTCATCGTTCTTCTTGTGGTGCGGGAGCACGAGGTGGGCCTCGGTGGAGACGAGCACCCGGCCGGAGTCGCGGCGTGCGCTCAGGGCATCGAGCTCCTCCATGAACGTCCACGGGTCGATCACCATGCCGCCGCCGAGCACCGAGGTCGGGCGGTCGTGCAGGGTGCCGCACGGCAGGTGATGGAGCTTGAACACCTCGCCCCCGACCACCACGGTGTGTCCGGCGTTGGCGCCGCCGGAGTAGCGCACTACGAAGTCGGCCTCTGCGGCGAGCGCGTCGACGACCTTACCCTTGCCCTCGTCGCCCCACTGGGCGCCGATCATCGCGATTCCAGGCATCCGCCCTCCACGGCCAGCGCGCCCGCCAGCGTCTCGCATGGGCGCCTCGAGCCTCGGGCAGCCTACCAGGCCCTAGCCTGGGGAGAAGAGGCCTCGCGGGGCCAGGGGCGACCGCGGCCCGTTGGCCGCCTCCGCTAGCGCGCGGCGCGGCCGCGGGAGTACTCTGGCACGATGTCCGACCATAGACCGCGCGTCCTGCTCAGCACCGGAATCAGCGTTCGCACCACGGGCCTCCTACGCGAGGACTCCGGCACCGGACGCAACTACTCGCAGGCCGTCGCGCTGGCGGGCGGCCTGCCTACGATGGTGGCCGTGCTGGACGAGCAGCTCGTCGGGGAGTACGCGGCCGTGAACGACGCCCTCCTCCTCACGGGCGGCGTCGACGTCGACCCCGCCCTCTTCGGCGCCACCCCGCACCCCGACCTCGGCAGCGTCGACGAACGCCGCGACGGCTTCGAGATCGCGCTCTACCGCGCGTTCCGCAAGCTGGGCAAGCCGGTGCTCGGCATCTGCCGCGGTCACCAGGTCATCAACGTGGCCGAGGGCGGCACCCTGCACCAGCACGTCCCCGCGCTGCCGGAAGCGTGGCAGCACGAGCAGCACGACCTCCGCGGCTCACCCCTCCACCCGGTGAAGCTCACGCCCGGCAGCCGGTTGGCGAGCGCCTTCGGCAAGACGGACGTGCGCACGAACAGCTACCACCATCAGGCCGTCGACGTCGTCGGAGCCGGCCTCAAGGCCGTGGCGCACTCGGGCGACGGGCTCGTCGAGGCCGTCGAGGAGCGCCACGGCTCCTGGGTCCTCGGCGTCCAGTGGCATCCGGAGATGGCCTACAAGGAGCACCCGGAGCACCTCGCCCCGTTCCGGCTCCTGCTCGAAGCCCTCAAGGCGGTGGGCGCCATGGCCTGAGTTCAGTCGCCGCGGGTCGCCGCCCGCCAGTCGACGACCGGCGTGATGTCCTTGACGATCGTCTCGAGGGCGCGCCTGTCCTCGATGTCGAAGTTGGCCACCCTGGCACTGTCGAGGTCTAGCACCCCAACCACCTGACCGTCGACGACGATCGGCACGACGATCTCGGAGCGCGAGCGCGCGTCGCAGGCGATGTGGCCGGGGAACGCGGTCACGTCCGGCACGACCTGGGTGCGGCGCTCGGCGACGGCCGCGCCGCACACCCCCCGGCCCACGGCGATGCGCACACAGGCCGGTCGGCCCTGGAACGGCCCGAGGACGAGCTCGCCGCCCTTCATCAGGTAGAAGCCCGCCCAGTTGAGCCCCGGAACGTGCTCGAAGACGGCCCCTGCGACGTTGGCGAGGTTCGCCAGCCAGTCCGTCTCGCCCGCGACGAGCGCGAGGACGTAGCGGCGCAGCTCGATGTAGCGGTCGTTCTTGCTGGCGCCCTCGGCTAGGGGCGGGACGTAGTCGACTTCGTGATGGGTGAGCATCGGTCAGTTGCCACCGGAGCGGTTGCCCGCGAAGTAGACCATCCAGTGGCTGCCCTCGGGGTCCTTGAGCGCGGCGTAGAACTCCGCGAAGCCGGTGTCGCCGAGGGGCATGACGATCCGCTGAGCGCCGGCGCTCAGGCCTGCGTACAGCCGCCGCGCCTCGTCGGCGTTGCGGGAGAAGTTCGGGTAAGGATCGAACGGCACCATGCTGCTCCTCGTTTCCGGGCGCCCGCCTCGGTGCCCAGCCCTGGGCGTCCACGATACACGCCGTTCAGTCCTCCAGGTTGCGCCGGCCCCCGGCGCCGACCCGCGCACCCTGTCGAACGACCTCGGTTGACACGCGGCTCTCACCTGTTACACTCTCCGCCATGACCAGACCGCTCTCGGGAGGTGGTGCCGTGGACGATGGCTATGACTATAGCTACGCGTATCCGTTCGACGTCGCCACCCTAGCGGTCGTAGACGTCACCCCGTAAGCGCTCGCGGCAGCACGGCTGCCAGCCGCCCGGACAGTGTGTGAGCGCCCGGGTCGCGCCAAGCGGACCGCCCACACGGGCTCGCAGACCCACACGTGACCGAACCCCCCCGGCCAAGCCAGCGCCGCCGTGGCGCAGCGACCGCCGAGCCATACCGCGAACTCGACGCGCGCCACGGATGGCGCACCCCAAGGAGATACAGCCATGGTCATCGTCATGACCAAGAACGCCCCGAAAGAGTCCCTTGAGCGAGTCCTCTCCGAGGTGAGGGCCCGCGGCTTCACGCCCCACGTCAGCGAGGGCGAATCGCGCACCCTCATCGGCGCCATCGGCCCGGCCCCGACCGAGGAGGTCAGGGAGCAGTTCGCGGCCCTGCCCGGCGTCGACACCGTCATGCGCATCTCCAAGCCGTACAAGCTCGCCTCGCGCGAGTTCCGGCACGACGACTCGACCGTCACGATCGGCGCGCCCGGCAGAGGCGCCGTCCGGACGGGCAACGGCACGTTCGTCGTGGCCGCCGGGCCGTGCGGGGTCGAGACCCGCGAGCAGCTCAACGAGGCCGCCGCCATCGTCAAGAGGCACGGCGCGACCGTGTTGCGCGGCGGCGCCTACAAGCCGCGCACGAGCCCGTACTCGTTCCAGGGGCTCGGGCAGGAGGGCCTGAGGATCCTCGAGGACGCCCGGGCGGCTACCGGCCTCCCGATCGTCACGGAGGTGACGGCGCCCGAGCTCGTCGAGACGGTGGCGAGCAGCGCGGACATGCTCCAGATCGGCGCGCGCAACACGCAGAACTTCGCCCTCCTCGCGGAGGTCGGCAAGGCCGGTAAGCCCGTGCTCTTCAAGCGCGGCATGAGCACGTCGATCAGCGAGTTCCTGCAGGCCGCCGAGTACGTCCTCAGCCAGGGCAACCCGAACGTCGTGCTGTGCGAGCGCGGCATCAGGACGTTCGAGACGAGCACGCGCTTCACCCTCGACGTGAGCGCCGTACCCGTGCTCAAGGAGCTCTCCCACCTCCCCGTCTGGGTGGACCCGAGCCACGCCGCCGGCCGGCGCGGGCTCGTGCCGTCCTTGGCGTTGGCCAGCGCGGCCGCAGGCGCGGACGGCCTCATCGTCGAGGTGCACGCCAGGCCGGAGGAGGCCAAGTCCGACGCTGCGCAGCAGCTCGACGACGCCGAGTTCGGGCAGCTCATGGCGCGCTTGCGCGGCGTGGTGGCCGCGCTCGGCAAGAGCCTGTAAGCCGCATGGAGGCACGCCCGCTCTTCGGCACCGTCGTGATCGCCGGGGTCGGCCTCATCGGCGGCTCCATCGCGCTCGGCACGCGGCGGCGTCACCTCGCCCGCCGCGTGATCGGCTTCGACCGCGACCCGGGCGTGCTCGACGCCGCCAGGGGCCTCGGCGCCATCGACGAGGCCCAGTTGGCGCCGGGGCCGTGGCTGCGCGAGGCCGACCTGGTGATCCTCGCCGCGCCGGCCCGCGCCCTCGTGACCATGGGCGAGGCGCTGCTGCCGCACCTGAATGAGCGCGCGATCGTCACGGACGTGGGCAGCGTCAAGGGGCCAGTGGTCGCCGGGATGAGGGGAGCGCGCTTCGTCGGCGGGCACCCCATGGCGGGCAGCGAACGGGGCGGCATCCTCAACGCCGATGCCGCGCTCATCGAGAACGCGGTCTGGGTCCTGACGCCCGAGCCCGGTGCCACCGACCCGGCCGCGTTGTCCAGCGTCCGTGAGTACGTGACCGCCCTCGGCGCCAGACCCATCGAGGTGAGCCCCGCGCTGCACGACCGCCTGGTGGCGACCGTGAGCCACCTCCCATACCTAGCCTCCGTGGCGCTGACGGCGCTCGTCGCCGATGGCGAGGAGCGCTCGCTCAAGATGCTCCTGGCCGCCGGCGGCTTCCGCGACCTCACGCGCGTGGCGAGCGGCGACCCGCTCATGAGCCGCGACATGGTGGCGGGCAACCGCGCCGCCGTGCGCGACGCCCTGCGCGCGTTCCGGGCGCAGCTCGACCGTCTCGAGGGCCTGCTGGACGACCCCGAGGGGTTGCTCACCGCCGGCGAGACGGCCAAGTTGACCCGCGACGGCATCCCCATCGTGCGGCGCAGCCTCCTGCCGGCCAGGCACGAGGTCGTCCTCGCCGTGCCCGACCGACCGGGCGAACTGGCGCGCATCACGCACGCGCTCGGCGAGGCCAACGTGAACGTGAAGGACATCGAGGTCCTCGGCATCCGCGAGACGGGCGGCGCGATCCGGCTCGCCTTCGCGACCAGCGAGGAGCTCGCATTGGGCGGCGAGGCGCTGCGCGCCGCCGGCTACGAGGTGCACGGCCGTAACGGTGCGGCGTAACCGTGGACCGCGGGGAGCTGTTCGAGCTGGCGGTGACGCGGGCAGCCACCTACCTGGACCGCCTGATGCCTGCCTGGCGACGGGAGTCGCACCAGCCCGTGGAACTGCGTCTGGCCCTCGAGCTCTGGTACCTACGCACGCGCTTCGCGTACCGGGTGCCCCTCGAGGAGGTCGTGGCGGCCCTCATGGCACCGTGCCCGGCCGAGGAGCCCGGAACCGACGGCAGCGGCGGCAAGGCCTAGGGGGCTTTGCACCCGCTCCAGCGGACCTTTGGCACCTATCTAGCACCCGTGAGCGCGACGCTGGCTGAGGGTAGCCGGGGCGGTGGGGCGCGGCGTTCGAGGCCAGGACCATGGGCCTCTGGTTCAGGACCGAGCATGTCAACCAAAGTTATCGCCTAACCTTAGTTACCTGTCAGCGCTAGCGAAGGTTAGTCGCTAATCTCAGTTGAGGTCCACGGGGACTCGAGAGTCCCCCACCCCAGCCCACTCCGTGGCCGGCGCCGGGGCCAACTCGGCTGGCTCGGCTGCGGGGCCGATCACTGTTCTTGACGGCGCCGGCACCAACCCGCGTCCATCTCGCCAGGCCGGCTAGCCGCGAGCGGCCTAGGCCAGCCTGAACAGCGCCGCCATCCCCTGCCCGCCCCCGACGCACATGGAGACGATCCCGTGCTCGGCGCCGCGGCGGCGCATCTCGGCGAAGAGGTCGGCGGCGATGCGCGCGCCGGTGGCCCCGAGCGGGTGGCCGATGGCGATCGCACCACCGTTCACGTTCAGCTTCGCGTCCGGGATGCCGAGCTCCTGCTGGCAGTAGTACGCCTGGCTGGCGAACGCCTCGTTGATCTCGTCGAGGTCGACATCGGCGAGGGTCATCCCCACCTTCGTCAGGAGCTTGCGGATGGCAGGTACCGGACCGATGCCCATGACCTCGGGGTCGACCCCAACGACGGCCGCCTGCACCAGCCGCGCCAGCGGCCGCAGGCCGAGAGCGGCCGCCTCCGAGGCGCGCATGATCACGCTCATGGCCGCCCCGTCGTTGAGCGGGCTCGAGTTCCCGGCCGTGACGGTGGCGGCCGCGTCTTGCGCGAACACGGTCGGGAGCGTGGCGAGCTTCTCGAGGCTCGAGCCCGCACGCGGACCCTCGTCCTGCGCGAGCACGACCTCGTGCCAAGCGCCCGCCTCGTCCTTGACGCGCGTGGGCACGGGCACGACCTGCTCGGCGAAGCGCCCTGCGGCGCGCGCCGCCAACGCCTTCTCGTGGCTGCTGAGCGCGAAGCGGTCTTGTTGCGCGCGCGTGATGCCGTAGCGCCGCGCCACGGCCTCGGCCGTCTGACCCATGGGGTGGTAGGCGCCGGGCCGGCGCCCCGCCAGCTCGCGGTTGAGCGGGAGGTCGCGGCCGCCCATCGGGACACGGCTCGTGCAGTCGGAGCCGCCCGCGAGCACGACCTCGTTCATGCCGGCCGCCACCGACTGGACGCCCTGCACGAGCGTCTGGAGGCCGGAAGCGCAGAAGCGGTTGATGGTGGCGCCCGCCGCCTCGTCGGGCAGCCCCGCTATCAGGCTCGCGATGCGCGCCAGGTTGTAGCCGGCCTCGCCTTCGGGGTGGGCGTTGCCGACGAGCACGTCGTCCACGCGTTCGGGGACCAGCCCGGGCGTGCGGGCCAGGGCCTCGCGGATGACGAGCGCCGCGAGGTCGTCAGGGCGCGTGTCCTTCAGGAGTCCCTTATGGGCCCTGCCGACCGGGGTGCGGATGGCCGTCGTGATGACTACGTCGTGCACGTGGTTCTCCCGTGTCTCGGCGCGTCCGGGCCTTCCTCGGCTCGCCGCCTACGGTGCCCGGTCCGCCAGCCTCTTCTCAGTTGGTGTGCCACGGGCGGATGACGATGGCGCCGTCCTTGAGGTGCGCGACCTCGGGCCCGTTCTCCTCCGCGCCGTCCTCGCCGCCGGCCTGCGCCAGGGCGTTGCCTATCCGGAGCTGCGGGCTCGCGATGCGCCTGGCCCAGATCACGGCGCGGTCGTTGCCGCTCGCGCCGGCGTGCGCGAGGCCCCGCAGGGTGCCGACCACGATGATGTCGTCGTTGGCGATGACCTCGGCGCCCGCGTTGACGTCGCCGAGGACGACGACGGAGCCGGTCGAATCGACCTTGCCCCCGCTCCGCACGGTGCGGGCGACTATCACGGTCTCGCCCCGCGCCTGCATGACGGCCGTGGGCGGCCGCACGTCGACGAGCGTGCCGCCGGCCGCCGCGACCTGCCCCGCGATCGCTTCGATGAGCGCGTGGGGCGTGCGCTCGGCGATCTCGACGGACACCTTGTCCTCCAGCAGCTCGGCATGCGCCTCGAGCATGGCCGAGACGCCGGCCGCTTCGTCGCCGGGCTCGAGGCTCAGCAGGATCCCACCACGAATCCCTCTAGCTTTCATGGTTTTACCGGCACCTCCACGCCGCGCAGCCTCCAGTACCCCGCAAGGAAGTCCCGCGCGATGGGGACCGACACGCGTGAACTGGAGCCGCCGTACTCGATGAATACCACGACCGCGACCTCCGGGGCCTCGTAAGGTGAGAACCCCATGAACCAGGCGTGGGTGTAGTCGCCGCCGCGCGACGTCTGCGCCGTGCCCGTCTTGCCGGCGACGCTCACGGGGAACGCGCCGGGCCCGAGGAGGCTGCGCGACGGGAAGTCCGTGAGCATCATGCGCATGCCCTCGCGCAAGGTGCCGTAGAAGTCGCCGGGGATGTCGGTGACGCGCGGTTCGAATACGTCGTCGCCGACGCGGGCGATCAGGTGCGGCTCGACCTGGTGCCCGCTCAGGGCCACGGTGGAGATGAGCTGCGCGATCTGCAGTGGGGTGGCGAGCGTGTCGCCCTGGCCGATGATGGTGTTGAGCGTGAAGCCAGGCAGCCACCCGTGGTTGTACTGGGGCTGCGACCTCACCCAGTCGCGGTCCGGCACGCGGCCGGTCTTCTCCTCCGGGAGCCCGATGTCCAGCTTGACGCCGAAGCCAAGCTCGTGCGCGCGCTCGACGACGTCCGCGATGAGCGGCGCCCAGCCGACGCCGAAGCTCGGCGTGACGGCGGCGGCGTGCCAGAAGAACGTGTTACAGCTGTCCGCGATGGCCTGTTTGACCGTGTAGCCGCCCTTGCCGTAAGTGTCCCAGTTGCGCCAGGTGGTGCCGCCGAAAGTGAAGCTGGCGGAGCACTGGTAGACGGAACTCGGTCCGATGTAGCCGTTCTCGAGGAGGGCGGAGGACGTGACGATCTTGAAGGTCGAGGCCGGCGGGTAGGCCTCGACAGCCCGGTTCGCGAGCGGCACGTGCTTCGAGTCGGAGAGGATGGCCGTGACGGCCTCGGGGTCAGACGGGCGGCGCGTGAACACGTTCTGGTCGAACGTCGGCGCGCTGGCCATGGCGAGGATCTCGCCCGTGCGGGGGTCGAGCGCGATGATGGCGCCGCGCACCACGTCCTCCGTCGGTAGGCCGACGCGGCGGCGGTCCGTGTTCACGTACTGCAGCGCGCCGGCTAGCACGTCCTCCGCCAACCGCTGGATCTGTGGGTCGAGCGTGAGCGTGACGTCCTGACCGGGTTGGGCCGTGAGCACGACCTGCGAGGCTACCTCGGTGCCGCGGTTGTCGACCTCGACCTGGCGCGTGCCCGGCGCCCCGAAGAGGACGGCGTCGAGGCCGGCCTCGAGGCCCATCACGCCGACCAGGTCGTTGTTCGACAGCCCGGGGTTGCGCACCGGGTCGGCCTGCGCCGTGTAACCGATGGTCTGGGCAGCGAGGTTCGTCGGGTAGGTGCGCTCCAGGCGCTCGCGCAGGTAGAGGTTGGCGCTGCCCGCGACGCGCTCCTCGACGGCGCTCACGAGCTGGTCGGGGATGTTCCACGCGACCACGGCGCCGTTCTGCACCTCGTCCGGCTTCGTGCGATCGGGCTGGCGTGGCTCGCTGCCCAGTCCGAGGAGGGCGGCGAGGTGGTCCCAGTCGGGCACCGGGCCGCCGCGGTAGAGCAGGTCGTACGCCACGCGGTCGTCGGCGAGCACGGTGCCGTCGCGCGCCAGGATGCGCCCGCGCAAGGGCACGATGTGGCGCTGCTGCGTGGCGTTCTGCACGGAACGCGCCGTGTACTCGTCGACCATGACGAGCTGCAGGTGCATGAGCCGCGCCGTGTACAGCGCGAGGACCGTCAGCATCCCCGCCAGCAGCACGCGCATGCGGCCCTGCATCAGAGGAGCTCCTTCTGCAGGACGCGGCTCCGCTCGAGCAGGGCGGCGCTCCACGGGAGGACGAGGACGCCGGCCGCCACCGTCAGCACGCTCTCGACGAGGCCCACCATGGCGGCCCTACCCAGGCCGAGCGCGCCACCGGAGAGCCACACGACGACGCCGAGCATGACGGCCCACTTGCCGAGGCTCGCGACGAACACGACGAGCACGCGCTCGAGCACGCCCGTGTTGGAGAGCTGCGCGCGCACCATCGAGCCGGCGAGCGCGGCCGCCGCCAGGGCGAAAGCGTGCGCCCCTAGCACGCCGCTGCCGACGACGTCTTGCAACAGGCCGACGCCGTACGCGACGAGCACGAGCTGCCACGGTTGGATGCGCCAGAGGAGCGTGAGCACGGCGAGCAGGAAGAGGTCGGGCGCGGGGATGGGCGCCAGCAGGGACGACAGGAAGCCTTGCGCCACCAGGAGTATCAGGTAGAAGACCACGAGGCGCACGGTGCGAGTCTACCCGACCCTCTTCTACTTGCCGAAGATGTTCGGCAGCTCGGCCAGGTCGACCAGCACGTCACGGGGTTTGCTCCCCTGGTGCGGCCCGACCACCCCGAGCGCCTCGAGCGAGTCCATGAGCTTGCCCGCGCGCGCGTGGCCCACCGAGAGGCGGCGCTGCAGCCGCGAGACGCTCGCCTGCTTCTCGTTGATGACGAGCTCGGCCGCCGCGCGCAGCTTGTCGTCGTTCCAGTCGATGAGGCCACTCGCCGTCGACTCGTCGGCGGGCGGCGGGTCGAAGTCGGCGCCGTAAGCCTCCACGAAGTCGTCGTCGAAGTACTGGCGCCGGAGGAAGTCCGCCAGCCGCCCGATCTCGTCCTCGCTCACGAACGGCCCCTGCAGGCGCACGGCCTTGACCAAGCCGGGCTGGTAGTAGAGCATGTCGCCCATGCCGATGAGCCGCTCGGCGCCCATCGAGTCGAGGATGGTGCGCGAGTCGTGACTGCTGGAGACGGCGAACGCCATGCGCGCCGGCACGTTCACCTTGATGAGGCTCGTCAGGATGTCGACCGACGGCCGCTGGGTGGCGAGGATCAGGTGCATGCCCGTGGCGCGCGCCATCTGCGCGAGCCGCATGATGGCCGACTCGACCTCCTTCGGGCTCGTGATCATGAGGTCGGCGAGCTCGTCGATGATGATGGCGATGAAGGGCAGCGGCGGTAGGTCGAGCGTCTTCGCCTTCTCGTTGTACTGGTCGAGGTTCTTCGCCCCGACCTTCGACATCATCTTGTAGCGCCGCTCCATGTGCGACACGGCGCCGAGGAG
The DNA here is from genome assembly GCA_963170125.1 of Deinococcota bacterium. Taxonomy (GTDB): domain Bacteria; phylum Deinococcota; class Deinococci; order Deinococcales; family Trueperaceae; genus JAAYYF01. The sequence continues at coordinate 31,092 of CAUJFI010000004.1, forward strand.
CACACCTGCCGCGTCGGACGGGTTCGTCACGACCGGGCGGAGCAGGTGCGGGATGCCGTCGTACGGCGTCAACTCGACCATCTTCGGGTCGATCATCAGGAACCGCAACTCGGTTGGGAGGAAGCGGTACAGCAGCGACGAGATGAGCGTGTTGACGGCGACGGACTTGCCCGAGCCCGTCGAGCCGGCGATGAGCAGGTGCGGCATGCGGGTCAGGTCGCCGACCATCATCTCACCGTCGATCGAGCGGCCGAGCACGATGGGCATCCGCGCCTTGGAGCGGCGGTAGCTGGGGGTCTCGACCGCCTCCCTGAAGCGCACGAGCTCGCGGTGGGCGTTCGGGACCTCGAGTCCGATGACGCTCTTGCCGGGGATGGGCGCCTCGATGCGCACCGAGCCGACGGCCATGGCGAGGGCGAGGTCGTCCGCGAGGTTCGCGAAGCGGCTGATCTTCTCGCCAGGCGCGGGCTCCACCTCGAAACGGGTGACGCTCGGGCCGCGCACGGCGGCCGTCACCCTGCCGCCCAGCTTGAAGTTCGCCAGGGTGTCGTCGATCTGGCGCACCCGCGCCTTGTGCTCCTGCGCCGCCGCCCGGCCGTCGGTCGGCGGGGCCTCAGGTTCGTCCAGGAGGTCGATCGGGGGCAGCGTGATGGGGATGGCTCCCACCTCGGGCAGGTCGCCGGCGGCGGGGACGCCTGGGCGGGCGGTGGTGCCGGCTCGCGTGGGCACTCCGGTCCGCGCTGGCACGTCGGTCTGCGTGGGCGCGCCTCCCCCAGGCGTACGCTCCGCCCCCACCCCGGCCGCGACGGTGCGCGCCGGTAACCGGCGCTGGCCGCGCCCCCGCTTCGTGCCGGGTACCTCGCCCCCGTCGATGAGGACCCTTTCGATCCCCTGCTCGTCGCCGTCGTCGCCGACCGGCACCTCGTCCCCGTCGCCCGAGCCGCCCTGCCAAGCGCCGGGCGCGTCGGAACGAACGGGGCCGCCCCCCCAGCCGCCGGCCTCGCTCCCGTCCGTGCGAACGCCGGCCCCGGCGACCGCTTCCGCCGCCATGGCGGCCGCTACCCTCGCGGCCGCTGCCGCGGCGGCCTCGGCGCGAGCGGCCTCCGCCGCCAGGCGCTCCGCCTCGAGCCTGTCGAGCTCGGCGCGCCTGACCACGGCCTCGAAGGCGTCCTGGACGTGCTCGAGCTCGCCGAGGAGCTTGCGTCCCTTGCCCTCGAGTTCCGCGCCGAGCGTCGCGTGGAAGTCGGCGAGGACGGGAGAGTCCGGGTACTCGGCGAGCGCCTCGTGCAGCTCACCGACCAAGGGGCGCCACTCCTCGAAGAGCGTGGCCACCACGTCCACCCCCTCGGCCTCGGCCTCGATGGTGCGCAGGCTCGCCAGGCGGCGGTGATGAGAACGTTGGGCGTTCGCCAGTTGGCCAGGCGTCATCCCCTTCATCGCGCGCCGCTCGAGGTCGCGCTCCCGGGTCAGGCGCTTCGCGCGCTCGAGCAGGGAGGTCGTCTCGAGCAGCAGGCTCTGCCTGAGCTTGTCGAGTGCGTCCGCGGCCCTCCCCCGCTGGCCGATGCCGTCGCCCAGGAGGCGCTTCATGGTGGCGACCCACACCTCGAACGTCGCAGTGCGCCCGTCGTCGCCCAGCGGGGCCCTGACAACCTCGAAGTCGAGCTGCGCGCCGAGCTCCTCGGCGCGGTCCTTGGCGAAGCCGGCGACGGCGCCTTGCCAGGCGCTCAGGTCGGTTCGCACCTCGCGCAAGACGGGCAGGGTCGCGGCGGAGAGGCGGGCCCTGCTGGCCTGGACGTCGTCCTTCCACCTCCCCACCTCGTCGCTGCCCGGGTAGAGCTCCGCCAAGGCGTCGAGGTCGCGAGTGAGGTCCGTGAGCCCGCGCCTGGCCTGCGCCACGTCCGCCTGGAAGCCGGCCTTGCGCTTGGCGGTCGTGCGGACCTTGACGAGCCAGCGCCAGAGGCCCTTCAGGGCGGTGACGAGGCCGCCCAGCGCGACGCGCAGGAGCCGCGTCGGTGGCCAACCGGCCAGCAGATCGATGCCCACGCTCCCGACCACGACGGCCGGCACCGCCGCCAGGACGCCCCACGCCCCGCCGAACGAGGCCCGCAACGAGGCGCCCCAGGCGCCGGCCGGCGCCGGCGCGGCCGCGGCCAGCACCCCCCAGACCCCGGCGGCGGCGAGGAGGTAGCCGACGGTGGCGCGCGGCCACCAGCGGGGGTTGCGGCGGACGAGGAACAGCGCGCCGAGCACGATGAGCGGGACGGGCAACGCGTAGGCGCCCACGCCCATGGGTCCGATGAGCGCGGCGCGGACGGTGCGCCCGAGCTCGCCCGACGGGAGGAAGGGCAACAGCACGCCCGCCAGGAAGGCGCCGGCGGCCAGCATGACCAGCCCGACCGCCTCGAGGTCGAGGCGGCTCGCCTCCACACGCTTGCGTTCCCGTCGGGTGTTCTTCTTCTTCACGTCCGTAAGTGTACCGCCCCGGCCTCGGACCCCAGACAGAGCTTTCCCACGTGCGCTCGGGACGCTGCCGGTCGGACCGCCGCAGGCGCCGCCGGGTAATTCGGCCGTAAGAGCCGGGATGCGATGATCGCGTGGATGAAGCAGGTGAAGCCGGGGACCGAGTGGCGCGGCCGTAGCTTGGGGCCGACGGCGGGAGCGGTGGCGTGGGCGCTGCTCCCCGTCGGCGTGTTCCTGGCCAGCTACCCGCTCGGCACGTTGGGGCTCTGGCACGGCTTCCTCCTCGCCACCCCCTTCCTGGTCGCGACCTCGGGGCTCGGCTGGCGCGCCGGCCTCGTGCTCGCGCCGCTCGGGCTCGGACTGCTCTGGCTGCGCACGACCCTCGATGGCACCGGGGCCACGCTCGCCGACTACTCCATGCTGCTCGCCGTCATGGCCTTGGCCGCCCTGGCCGGCGACCGCCTGTACCGGGCGTGGCGCGGAGCGCAGCGCCTCGCAGGACAGGCCGGCCGCCGCGCGAAGCTGTTGCAGGAGGCCACCGTCGACCTCAACCATGCGACGGACGTCGACGCGCTCTTCTCGTCGGCACCGCGCCTTCTCTCAGACATCCTGTCGTTCGCGCACGCCTCCGTGTTCGTCCCGCGCGGCCAGGCGCTCGAGGTCCACACGACCTTGCGCTGGGGGGCGGATCCGGGCTTCAGCGTCCCGCTCCAGAGCGTGATGGGCAGGGCCTACACGATGGCGCAGCCCCAGTACGTCGTGAACACGGCGGCCGACCCGGACTTCATCCAGGCCCCCGGCGCCGAGCTGACGCGCAGCGAGTTCGCGCTGCCCATGGTGGTGAACGGCGAGGTGCGCGCCGTGCTCAACCTCGAGCACCGCACGCCCGGCGCGTTCTCGCCCGCGGACCATGCGACGCTCAAAGCGTTCGTGCGGATGATGGAGGAGGTCTTGGCACGCCTCGACGCCACGGAGGCGCTCAACCAGACGACGAAGGAGCAGCAGTTCATGGCGCGGCTGAACGAGCGCCTGCTGCTCGCCGAGGGCCTGCCGGAGGCGGCAGACGTCGCGCTCGACGAGGTCCTGACCTGGTTCGGCCTCGACCTCGGCGCGGTCCTCGAGATGCATAGGGCGCGCTTGCGACCTGTCGCGGTGCGTGGGACCCCGCCACCAGTGTTGGCGCAGCGGCTGCGCGACGGCTTCGAGTTCGTGGGCGTGCTGCAGCACGCCTGGCAGACGCGGCAGATCGTGCTGGTCGACGACCTCGCGCAAGAGGGGGAGTGGTCGACCACGACGGAGGCCCGCGCCCTGGCGGCCGTGCCCATCGTCAACCCGAGCGGGCAGGTCCAGGCGCTGCTCGTGGTGGCACGCTACCAGGAGCCCCTGCCGACGTGGAGCGAGCGCGACCGCGCACTGCTCTCGACCATCTCGGCGCCCCTCGGCGCCGCCTTCAGCCGGATGACGCTCAACCGCCAGCTGCTCGCCACCCTGGAGGTCATCCGGCAGCTCCGGTCGGCTGCCGGTCCGGACGCGCTCTACCACCACGCCGCCCAGGCGGCGTTGGACCTCGTCCCGAACACCGAGGCGGCCTCGATCCTCGTCCGCCACGGCGACCACTACTACTACGAGGCCGCCGTCGGCTACGACCTGGAGGCGCTTCAGGCGCACGCCGGACCCTTCAGTCACGAAGAACAGCTCGCCTGGTACCAGGGCTCACGCGAAGAGTTCAACGCCGGCCGCGGCCGGGTACTACGGGGGCCACGCATCGCCACCGCGAGCCTGACCTCGCGCCGGACGCCCGTCGGCGTCATGCCGGCCCGCATGGCCGAGATGCGGTGCCAGCTCGCCGTGCCCATCGTCGACGGCGACCAGGTCGTCGCGCTACTGAACCTCGACAACTTCTCGACGGAGGACGCCTTCAGCGCGGCGGCGCTCAGCGTCGCGGAAGCGTTCGCCCAGCACATCACCGTCGTGGTGCGCCAGGCGGAGGAGCTCGTGCTGCTGGAACGCTCCGCTGTCACGGACGCCCTGACCGGCCTAGGGAACCGTGAGGGGTTCGAGCGCACGTTCAAGCAGGAGCTCGCGCGGGCGCGGCGCCTGGAGCGCCACCTCAGCCTCATGCTCATCGACCTCGACGATTTCAAGCAAATCAACGACCGGTTCGGACACGCCGGAGGCGATAACGCGCTCGTCGCCGTGGCCAAGGCCCTGGCGGGCACGGCTCGTGCCGGCGACCACGTCTTCCGCTGGGGCGGCGACGAGTTCGCCCTCATCCTCCCGGAGACGCAGCCGCAGGAAGCGCTGGCGGCCGCGGCACGCTTCCGGGACGTGCTCGCCGGGTTGGACGTGAACGGGGTAAGGGTGCTAGGGAGCTTCGGCCTCGCCGGCTACCCGGTCGACGGCATCGAATGTGCGTCCTTGATGGCAACGGCCGACCACCGCATGTACGCCGACAAGCGCAGGAAGGCCAAGGCGAGCGAGCGAGCGCGGCGCCTGCCGCCGACGGCCGGCGTGGCCGGCTAGGCGCCCAGGCCTTCCGGCTCAGCGCTTGCGTCTCCGCCCGGGCGGCTGCGTCCGCCGCTTCGGGGGCTCCTTGCGCCCGTTCACCGCCTTCGGCTCCGGCTCCTCCTCGCCCGCTAGGGTCGACCCCCCGGTGAAGGCGGGGCGGGTGAGCAGGTAGTCGTCGGCGACGACCTTGATGAGCGCGACGGTAGGCACGGCGAGCAGGGCCCCGAGGAGCCCGATGAGCCCGACGCCGGCCATGATGGCGAGCATCACCGTGACGGGGTGCAGGTTCGTGTTGCGCGACAGGATCAGCGGCGACAGGACGTGCGCCTCCAGCTGGTTCGCCACGAGGAAGACGAGCGCGGCCAGCACCGCGGCCAGCGGGCTGACGGTGAACCCGAGCAGGATCGCGGGGATGACCCCGAGGATGGGGCCGAGGTAAGGCACGAGGTTGAAGACCGCGGCGAGGAAGCCGATCGCGGTCGCGAGCGGGATGCCGATCAAGCTCAAGCCGGCCCAGATCATGACGCCGAGCAGCATGGTTATGAGCAGCTGCCCGCGGAGGTAGCCGCCGACGGCCAGGTCGGCCTTGGCACCGATGTCGCTCGCCAGCCCGCGGTAGCGGACGGGCACGAAGCGCCTGAAGTTGGCCATGAAGCGGGGGAAGTCGTAGAGAAAGTAGGCCCCGGCCAGGAACACGAGGAAGACCTGGAAGGTCGTCGAGATGACGGCGGTGGCGCCCGTGAGGAGCAGGCCGGGGCCGCCCGTGACGACGGTCTCGAGCAGGCGGCGCAGGCCCTCGCCGAACTGCTGGAGGAACGAGGCGACCTGTTCCCTGACCTGGATGCTGATCGCTCCCGTGTCGTCGGACACTCCGAGGCGGTCGGAGAGGAACGACGGCAGGCGGTCCGAGATGCTCACGAGCCATTCCTGGAACTGTCCGGTCCACTGCGTGAGCCGCTCGATGGCGGTGGGCACGAGCTGGACGAACCTGCCGAGCTCCATGAGGACCTGGCTGATGATGACGGAGCCGAAGGCCAGTAGCAGGAGGAGGAGCCCGTAGGTGATGACCACGGCGAAGCTCCGCTTGAGGCGCAGCCTGGTCAACCAGTCGACGACCGGGTTGAGGATGTAGGCGATGAGGAACCCGATGAGACCGACCTGCAGCGCGAAGGCGTAACCGTGCCTCAGGCGCCACAGCACGGTCACCAGGATGACGGTGAGCACGATGTAGCTCACCGCGCGCACCCAGACGTTCTGCCACACGGTCTCGAGCGCGGTGGCCTCGTGCGCGTTCTTGGCTTGCGGACGTTCAGGCTGCACCGGTCGCGTATGCCTCCTCACCTATCATGGTCCGACGAACAGCGAGGCCGCCGCTATGCGAACGGCCTCAGCGTCCATGCCGGCGCCGAAGAACTCGTCCTGGCTCGGCCAGATCTCGAAACGCAGGCGGGCCTGGTCGGTACGCCCCGCCACGGCGACGTCCGTGCCCGAGTTCCCTACGAACCCGATCACCTGGCCGCGGTAGACGTTGACGCCGGTCCGGATGCCGTCGCGAACGGCCGCCAGGTGACCGTAACGGAGGACCGTGCCGTCGGCCAGGCGCAGCCATACCTGCCGGCCCCGCAACTGGTCGAGCTGCCCCTCGTCGGCCCCGGCCTGCCCCACGTCGGCCAGCAGCACCTCCCAGGCTCGCGGGTCGATCTCCGTGTAGGCGATGTCCGCCCGCACGACCTGGCCGCTCTGGGCCGCCACGACCGGGGTGCCCGCCGTGATGGGCACCCCGGCGTCCTGGTCGAAGAAGTCGAAGCCTTGGCTGACCCCGTGCCGGTAGGCGCGCGGCGCCCCAGGGAGGTGGTCGTCCTGGGCTGGCAACCGTGCTCCCGGGATGGGGAACCAGAGCCCGGCGGCGCTCGCCGCGGGCGGCGCGCTGCGCTCAGCGGTCGCGACATGGGATCCGGGGCCGGCGCCTCCGGCCGGCCGTCTGGCGAGCAACAGGCCGGTGACGACGAGCGCGTAGAGGGTCAGGGCGGCGAGGACGTACCACCCGGGTCTGAGGCCCCGCAGTGACGCGGTGATGGACGAGGTTTCCGAGCGTCTGCCGCTCATGGAGGGGAAGTCTAGCACGCCCCCGTTGCCGCCCAGGACGTCACTCCTGGGCGCGCGACATGAGCAGGACCAGCGGGTGGTGGCCGCCGTGTGCCACCTGCGCTTCGTGCTCGACGCGCCACCACGGCTGGTCGAGCACGACGGAGCGCAGGAGCCTCAGCTCGTGGCTCAGGAGGCAGAACCGGGCGTCCGGCGCGGCGAGCGCCGCGGCGGCGGAGAAAAGCTTCGGGTAGAGGGCCCGGTTGGCCGCGTGCGCGCCGACCGCGTCGCCCCACGGGGCGTCGGCTGTCAGGACGTCGAACCGCCCGGTGGCCCCGAGCTCCTCGACGAAGCGCGGGTCCGTCAGGTCGCCGACGCTCAGCTCGCACCGTTTGGCCACACCGGCCGCGCCCGCGTTCGTCTCGGCGCAGCGCACCGCGTCCGGGTCGACGTCGAAACCGACGAGCCGACGCGCGGGCGCGCGCAGGGCTCGCTCGATCAGCAGCGTCCCCGAGCCGCACATGAGGTTCAGGTAGGCGTCTCGCGCGTCGACGCCGGCGAACTCGTTCATGGCGGCCGCGACGGCCGCGTTGAGGCCGCCGGGCCGGTTGCACACCCGCCAGGCGCGCGTCGAGCTGGGCCGTGGCGTCAGCCTGACGAGGACCTCCCAACCCGCGGTGGCCGGGTCCGGGCGCAACCGCACGAGCAGCTCGCCGTCGTCCTGCCGCCACGGGAGGCCGACTTCGCTGGCCAGGGAACTCGCGAGGCGCGTCATAGTCGGCGAGTCCGCGCCGGCCGCCGAGAAGCGCAAGCCGCCGTACACGCCCCGCGCGGCGACGCCCTTCACGGCCGCGACGAGGGCCCTGAAGTTCGCGTCGCCGAGGAGCGCCTTCGGGCGTGGCACGGCGAAGGTCATGGACAAGTACGCGGCGGCGAGGGTGCGGGCGCGCAACGCCTTGGCCAGGTCGGCGTCTTGCACCAGGCGGAAGCCGCCGGGGAACTCGGATAGGCGCTTGGCGCCGAGGCGCTGGAGCTCGGCGCGCGCCACCACCTCGGTGCCGGCCGGCACTTCCAGGAAGTAACGAGACGCCGGCATCGGCCCATGCTAACAAGGCGGCCCCTGGACCGCGGCCCGCCGGGTCTCGGCTATAGTTGGGGCGTGAAGCTCGTGACGGCCGGAAACGACCACCGTTCCGTCCGGCGGGGTCCGTCGCGCCAGGAGCGGCTCGACTGGCTCACGGCGTACCTCTTCATCCTCCCGGCCACGCTGCTCATCGCCGTCTTCGGGCTCTTCCCGATCGGTTACTCCGTCTACATGAGCCTGCACAACTGGCGCGTGCGCAAGGGCGATTTCATCGGCCTGCGTAACTACGAGGCCACCCTCGGCGACTGGTGGGGCGCGCTCGCCTTCTTCGGCGGGATCGCGCTCATCATCGTCGCGCACTGGCTGTGGACGGACGCGTTCAAGGGGGAGCGCGCCAGGGCGCCGCAGGCAGCCAGGATCGTGGGCGCGCTGGTGCTGCTCGGCGCGGGGGTGTTCATGGCGCTCGGCTGGCGCCTCATGATGGACGCCGGCAGCAAGGTCTACCTGAAGGGCCTCGTGCGCACCGTGTACTACGGCTTCGGCTCCGTGCCCATCCAGATCGTCCTCGCCCTCGTCCTCGCCACCCTCCTGTTCCAGCGCATCCGGGGCCAAGAGCTCTTCCGCATGATCTACTTCCTGCCGTACATCACGCCTTCCGTGGCGGGCGCCGCCATCTTCCGCAGCCTGTTCAGCCCGCGCGAGGAGCGCCTGGCCAACCAGGTCCTCGATTGGCTCGGCATCGCGCCGCAGCGGTGGCTGTTCGAGACGAAGCCCGTCACGCAGCTCCTGTTCGGCAACCTCTTCCCCAATGCCGACTGGAGCGGCTTCTGGGCGGGACCGTCGCTCGCGCTCGTGACCATCATCATCTTCGGCATCTGGACCTTCGTCGGTTACAACGCGGTGATCTTCCTCGCGGGCCTCGGCGGCATCTCCAAGGAGCTCTACGACGCCGCGGCCATCGACGGCGCGAACCGCGTGCAGCAGTTCCGCTTCATCACCGTGCCCCTCCTCTCGCCCGTGACCTTCTACCTGACCGTGCTAGGGTTCATCGGCACGTTCCAGGCGTTCACGCACGTCTACGTCATGCGCGAGCGCGCGACGCGCGACGCCGTCGACACTGCCAGCATCGTCATCTTCGACACCTTCTACAAGAACAACAACTTCAGCCTGGCCGCGGCCCAGTCCGTGATCCTGTTCGTGATCATCCTGCTGCTCACCCTCCTGCAGAACCGGCTGTTCGGGAGGAGGGCGCTGGGTGGCTGAGCGTCGCAAGAGCGGCAAGGGCGAGGTAGAGCCCGTCACCCAGGTGATCGGCGGCGTCGAGCGCGTCGTGCGACCCGCCAACTTGCGGCAGCCGTACCACTTCCAACTCTCGCACGTCCCCGTCTACTTCCTGCTCGTGGTCGGGGCGGTCATCAGCATCACGCCCTTCTTCTACATGGTCTCGACGTCCTTGATGACGCTGGGTGAGACCATCAACCGCGTGCTCTTGCCGGCGGCACCGCAGTGGGTCAACTACGAGGTGGCGTGGAGCGAGTCCGACTTCGCGCTCTACTTCCGCAACAGCGTGATCATCACGGCCATCGTGATCCTCGGCGTGCTGACCACCTGCACGCTCGCCGGCTACGCCTTCGCGCGCATCCGCTTCCCCGGCCGCGAGCTGATCTTCACGGTGCTGCTTGCCACGCTGATGATCCCGGGCACCGTCACGTTCATCCCCAACCTGCTCCTGATCAGGGGCCAGATCATCCCCTGGGGCTCCTGGATGAACTCCCTGCCCGCCCTGACGGTGCCGTTCATGGCGACGGCGTTCACCATCTTCTTGCTGCGGCAGTTCTTCGTCGGCATCCCGGGCGAGCTCTACGACGCCGCCAGGATCGACGGGGCCGGCCACCTGCGCTTCCTGACCGCCGTGGTCATCCCGATGAGCAAACCCGTCATGATGACGGCCACGCTCCTCACGTTCGTCTCGAGCTGGAACGAGTTCTTGTGGCCGCTGCTCGTCACGACCACCCCCAAGTGGCGCCCCCTGGGCGTCGGCCTGTACACCTTCATCTCCGAGGCCGGCCCCGAGACGCAGCTCCTCATGGCGGGCACGGTCATCACCGTCATCCCGGTCCTCGTCGTCTACTTCTTCACCCAGAAGCAGTTCACCGAGGGGATCGCTACCTCCGGGCTCAAGGGGTGAGGCACAAGGGGTGAGGCTCAACGCGTGAGGCTCAAGGCCGCCGCGCAGGCACCCGCTGCCCGCCAGCGCTGAACACGGAGTAACACCTTGGCCGGGCCGCCTCGAGGTCGCGAAGGGTGAAGCTTACGTGACCATGACCGTCCTAGGTAAGGGTGACGGGGCCGACCAGGCGCGCTACGCTTGATTGACGTAGGGCGGGTCTGCTGCCCGCTGTCGAAAGGAGTCGTGCATGAGAAGAGTCACGCCACTACTGGGGGTCCTGCTAGCGTTGGCGCTAGCGGTCCCGGCATTCGCTCAAGACTGGGACGACGTCGACCCCAGCGGCCAGACCGTCACGTTCTGGCACCAGCACACGCGCGAGCGCGAGACGGCCCTCCAGGAGATCGTCGCGCAGTTCAACGCCTCGAACCCGTACGGGATCACGGTCGTCGCCGAGTACCAGGGCGGCTACAACGACATCTACCAGAAGATGGTCGCGCTCCTCGGCACGTCCGACACGCCCAACATCGTCGTCGCCTACCAGAACCAGGCCGCCACGTACGAGCTCGTCGACGGACTCGTCGACATGAACCCCCTCGTCGACTCGGCGAAGTGGGGCATCTCGGCCGAGGACCAGGCCGACTTCTTCCCCGGCTTCTGGAGCTCCGACGTCTTCCCGAGCTTCGGCGGCAAGCGCCTCGGTCTCGCCCCCAACCGCTCCATGGAGGTGTTGTACTACAACGCCGACTGGCTCAAGGAGCTCCGTAGCGCCGGCCTGATCGACTTCGACGGCCCGCCCACCACCCCCGAACAGTTCGAGGCCGCGGCCTGCGCCGCTTCGCAGACGCCGTTCTCAGGCGCCACCGTCTCGGGCACGCCGTTCGGCTACGAGCTCTCCATCGACGCGAGCCGCTTCGCCTCCTTCACCTTCGCCTTCGGGGGCAACGTGTACGACGCGGCCGAGAACCGCTACACCCTCGACTCCGACGCGGCCGTCGCAGCCATGACCTGGATCCAGGGCATGTTCGAGAAGGGCTGCGCCACCATGGTCAGCGAGGCGTACGGCGATCAGACCGACTTCGGCAACGGCCGCCTCCTCTTCGCCGTCTCCTCCAGCTCGGGCCTGCCGTTCTACCAGACGGCCATCGACTCGGGCGCCGGCTTCGACTGGAACGTCGCCGCCATCCCCCACACCACGGCCGAGCCCGTCATGAACATCTACGGCGCCTCCGTCAGCCTGCCCGCCGGGCACAGCGCCGAGTCCACCCTCGCCGCCTGGCTGTTCCTCAAGTACTACACGGGCACTGAGGCTCAGACCGAGTGGGCCATCGCCAGCCAGTACTTCCCCGTCCGCCAGAGCGTAGCCGCGGGCCTCGGCGAGTTCTTCGACTCGCTGCCCCCGTTCAAGACCGCCTTCGAACTCCTGCCGTACGGCATCGCCGAGCCCAACGTGCCCGGCTACGACCCGGTGCGCGAGAGCATCGCTTCCGCGCTGGCGGCCATCACCGATGGCGACGACGTCGCCAACACCCTCGAGCTCCTCAACGGCGAGGCGAACCTGATCCTCGACGACCAGCTCTCTCAGCTCCCGACGAACTGAGCCGGGCTCCGGCCCTCAGGGGCTAGGCCCGATAGTGGGCGGCGCGACGGTCGCGCCGCCCACGATCGGGCCTAGCCCCTGAGGGCCGGAACCCGGATCAGTTCGTCGGGAGCTGCGAGAGCTGGTCGTCGAGGATCAGGTTCGCCTCGCCGTTCAGGAGCTCGAGGGTGTTGGCGACGTCGTCGCCATCGGTGATGGCCGCCAGCGCGGAAGC
>CAUJFI010000005.1 GCA_963170125.1 Deinococcota bacterium
CGCCACGCGCGAACCGCTGGCCCGACTCCGTCTGGAGCGCTTTCAACCCCGCGAAGTCCTTGGCCGTGACGCTCGCCGCCGCCTTGACCTCCACCCCGGCGACGCTGCCGTCGGGGCGCTCGAGCACGGCGTCGACCTCGACGTTCGCGTAGTCCCTGAAGTGGTGAAGGCGGGCGCGGACCTCGCTCCAGCCCAGTTGCTTGCTCAGCTCCAGGACGACGAAGGTCTCCAGGAACCGGCCAAGGAGCTTGCGGTCGGACCTCAGGCGCGCCTCATCTACGTTGATGAGATGGGCAGCCGGTCCGGTGTCGTTCAACAACGTCTCGGGAGAGCGCGTGACCTTCTTCGTGTAGCCGGTCGCCCAGGCTGGTTGGTAGTGAAGGAGGTACACGGCCTGGAGGAGGCCCAGGTAGCGCCTCGGGGTCGTTTGCGAGAGACCGGACTCGCGGGCAAGGGACGCGGCGTTGGCGAGTGTAAACGTGCGGCCGGCGAGCCTAGCATGGTGGAACTTCCACCACTACGTGGTGGATATTCTGACCGCCCGACCCTCGCAGCACTCGCCACCGGGCCGACGACGCTAAACTCACTGGTCGAAGCATGCCCCTGACCCCACTCGCCCGAGCCTGGCTGACCGTCGCCACCCGCATACTGGACGCGCGTTTGCGACTCGCGCCCCTGGCCGGCGGCACCTCGACGACGATGTTGGCGGTGGCCGAAGGCTCGGCGCCCCCGAGGTTCGCCCTGCGGCTGCTCGACAACGCGGAGTGGCTAGCCGAGGAGCCCGACCTGCTCGAGCACGAGGTCGCGGCCCTGACCAGGGCGGGCACGACGGGCCTGCCGGTCCCGGAGGTCGTCGCGGCCGATCCGGGCGGCGATGCCTTCGGCCCGGCCGCGCTCCTCACGACGTTCCTGCCGGGCAGGGTCGAGTTGTGCCCGGACGAGCCGGAGCGCTGGACGTGGCTGCTCGCCTCCACCCTCGCGCGGGTCCACTCGGTGAGTGCCCCAGGGTTCCCCTGGCGCTACCGGAGCTGGGTGAAGGCCGGGAACGTGCGCGTGCCTGGCTGGACGGTCAGACCGAGGCTGTGGGAGGCGGCGGCGGAAGCCTACTCCACGCACGGCCCGCGCCTGACCACCGCGGGCGAGACGACGTTCGTCCACCGCGACTACCACCCGCTGAACCTGCTGTTCACGGGCACGGGAGCCGCGCTGGCGGTCTCCGCCGTGGTGGACTGGGTGAACGCCTGCTCCGGCCCGGCCGCGGCCGACGTGTCGCACTGCCGCATGAACCTCGCCCTCTTGGAGGGTACGGAGGCGGCCGACGCCTTCCTGCGCGCCTACGCGGCCGAGGTCGGCGGCGCCGACTACGACCCGCTCTGGGATCTCGACGCCGTGTTCGATATGGCTGCTCCTGTTCCCGCGTACTACGCGCCGTGGGGCGCGTTCGGGGCGCCAGATCCCGGTGAGGCGGTCGTGCGCGAACGCGTGGAGGCGCTGTTGGGCCGGGCGCTGGGGCGCCTCTAGCGGACCCGGTCGTCGGCCGAGCCGGCGCCCGCGCGAGCATGGGCGTTGCGCAGCGCCCCGGCGCCGCGTTTGCCCCTCGCGCCCTCGTCTGTTACCCTCCGAAGTGAACCGTCGGCGCGAGGCTCCCGGTAGTAGATGTGCCGGTCCGCGCCGGCGTCGTCCGCCCGTAAGCTCGCGGCTACGGGGAGCCTTTCGTAGGCGGGCGTGCCTGCGCTGGGCACGCCCGAGGTTCGCGCCCTCCCGGCACGCGGGTCACGCCAACGCGAAGTCGTCCGTTCACTTCGGCCGCCGATAACGAGGTACCCCATGCCAGCCGACCCCGTCAAACGGGACGCTCATCCGAGCCAGCCGCCAGGTGCTCCTGTCGGCCGCACCGTCGCCGCAGCGCCGACCGCCGCCGCCCCACCCAAGATCGAGTGCCGCTCCCTGACCAAGGTCTTCGGCGCCAGGCCCGAGCGGGTCGTCGAGTTCCTGGCTGCCGGGGGCACGAAGGAGGAGGCGCAGGCCCGCTTCGGGAACGCCGTCGGCGTGTACGACGTCGACCTGAGCGTGAGGGCCGGCGAGACCTTCGTCCTGATGGGCCTGTCTGGGAGCGGCAAGTCGACGCTCCTGCGCCTGCTCAACCTGCTGCACGATCCGACGGCTGGAGAGGTGCTCGTGGACGGGGTGGACCTGACGAGCCTCGCGCGGGCCGAGCTCCTGAGGGTGCGAAGAACGAAGTTCAGCGGGATGGTCTTCCAGCAGTTCGCGATCCTGCCGCACCGGAGCGTGCTGGACAACGTGCGTTTCGGCCTCGAGGTGCAGAAACTGCCGCTGGCCGAACAGCGCCGCCGGGCGCTCGAGGCGATCGAGCTGGTCGGCCTGGCCGGCTGGGAAGGGAGCCTGCCCGCCCAGCTCTCGGGCGGCATGCAGCAGCGCGTCGGCCTCGCGCGTTCGCTCGCCATGGACGCGGACGTCCTCCTGATGGACGAGGCGTTCAGCGCGCTGGACCCCCTGATCCGGCGCGAGATGCAAGACGAGCTCGTCGAGCTCCAGGCGCGCGTGAACAAGACCATCGTGTTCGTGACGCACGACCTCGACGAGGCCCTCAAGCTCGGCGATCGCATCGCGATCATGCGCTCCGGGCGCGTGGTGCAGTTGGGCGGGGCGGAGGAGATCATCACGGCGCCGGCCGACGACTACGTCGAGGCGTTCGTGGCCGGCGTGGACCGCACGGGCGTCCTGACGGCGCGGAGCATCATGCAGCCTGTCAAGGCCACCGCCCACGTTGGCGATGGGCCGCATACGGCGCTCACCAAGATGCGACGCTTCGGCCTCTCCGGGCTGCTCGTCATCGACCGCGAGCGCCGCGTGCAGGGCTACGCCTCGAGCGAGGCCGTGATCGCGCAGCTCGGCCGCGCGGGCTCTGCCCCTTCGGCCGAAGCGCCCGAGGGGGCCGTGCCGGACCGGCTACCGCTCGCGCCGGCCCTCACGGTCGGCCTCGACACCAGCCTCGCGGAGCTCATCGCGGCCGCGGCCGGCTCCAGCGAACCCATCGCTGTCGTCGACGAGGGGAGGAGACTGCGTGGGGTGGTCGTGAAGGGCGCCATCCTTGCCGCGTTGGCCTCGGAGCCGCCTCCGTCTGCCGGGAGCGGGAAGGGGGCCGCCGGTGCTGCTTGACTACCGCATCCCGATCGCGTCTTGGGTCGAGAAGCTCGTTCGCAGCATCCAGAGCGCCTGGGCGGCCGGCTTCGACGGCTTCGCCGACATCGTCCGCTTCGTTATCAACGGGTTGCTCGGCGGGCTGCAGGCGGTACCGCCGCTGGTCCTCCTCGTGGTCCTCGCGGCCTTGGTCACTTGGAAGGCCGGCTGGAAGTTGGGCCTGTTCACGGCCGTCGGGCTCTTCCTGATCCACAACATCCAGCTCTGGACGCCGTTCCTCCAGACGCTCTCCCTCGTCGTCACCGCTCAGGTGCTGATCGTGGTGGTCGGGGTGCCGCTAGGCATCCTCGCCGCCAGCTCCGACGCGGCCGAGCGCATCATGCGACCCATCCTCGACTTCATGCAGACCATGCCGGCGTTCGTCTACCTGATCCCGGCCGTGATGTTCTTCGGCATCGGCCTGGTGCCGGGCGTCGTGGCTACCTTCATCTTCTCGTTGCCGCCGCTCGTGCGGCTGGTGAACCTCGGCATAAGGCAGGTGCCCGTCGACCTCGTCGAGGCTGCCGACGCGTTCGGTGCCACGCGCCTCCAGAAGCTCGTCAAGGTGCAAGTGCCGCAGGCGTTGCCGACCATGATGGCCGGCCTCAACCAGTCCATCATGCTCAACCTCTCCATGGTCGTGATCGCCGGCATGATCGGCGCGCGCGGCCTCGGCGCGGAGGTGCTGAGGGGCATCCAGCGCATCCAGGTCGGGCAAGGGTTCGAGGCGGGGCTCGCGGTGGTGATCCTCGCCATCGTCCTCGACCGGCTCACGGCCGCCTTCGCCATGCGCCGCCGCGACGGCTCGCGGGCGCGGGAGGACGGCTGACGCGGGGCGGGGTCCCGGCGCCCCTCCCTGCGTTTGCACTCTCCCTGGTCATGTGCTAGGGTCGGGACGGCACCTGTGGTGCCTTGTACGTGTGGCGCATCATATATGCGCTGGTGCGGGATGTTACCGCGCTGCAACTTTACGCCTCTCCTAAAAACAGGAGGAAAACTATGAAGAAGTTCGCACTAGCGGCTATTGTCGCGCTGGTCATCGGGTTGGGCGTCGCGAACGCTCAGACGATCAGGTTCGGTTACGTGTTGTGGGACGACTGCGTCGCGACCACCAACGTCGCGGCCGCCCTCATCCACGACCGCCTCGGTTACGACGTCGACATGACGTCCGTCGACGCGGGGCCGATGTTCGCAGGCTTGGCGCGCAGTGACTTCGACGTCACGCTCTGTGCGTGGCTGCCCGCCACCCACGCGGCCTACCTCGAAGAGTACGGCGACAGCTTCGAGGTCCTGAACGCCAACCTGGAAGGCGCCGACATCGGCTGGGCCGTGCCCGCCTACGTGGAGCTGGACAGCATCGAGGACCTCCCGGGGAACGCGGACATGTTCAACGGCGAGGTCATCGGCATCGATCCCGGCGCCGGCCTGATGAGCGCCTCCGACGAGGCCATGCGGGCCTACGGTCTCACCGACTACACGCTGCTCGACGGCTCCGACGCTGCCATGACGGCCGCGCTTGACAGGGCCATCACCAGAAACGAGCCCATCATCGTCACGAGCTGGCGTCCGCACTGGATGTGGGCCGCGTACGACCTCAAGTACCTGGCGGACCCCAAGGGCGTGTTCGGCGACGCCGAACAGGTCGAAACGGCGGCCAACAACGACTTCGTCGCCAACGGCCCCGCCGAGGTCATCGACTTCCTGCGCGCCTTCCGGTGGACCGGCGCCGACGTGGGCGCCGTGATGCTGAAGGTCCGCGGCGGCATGGAGCCGGCCGCGGCGGCCGCGGAGTGGATCGCTGAGAACCAGGAGTTGGTCGACAGCTGGTTCTAACGAGGTGAAGTCCCTTGGCGGCCGAACCGCAGCTTGACCGCGGCATCACTGAATCACGACAGTCGCCGGTAACGTCCGGCCCTTGGGCCGAAGTGGGACCGTCCCGTTGCGGTCGGTCCCACTTCGGTCCTTGTACGGGCTAGACGGTGAAGCTGGATTGGGCCGCTCTGGGCGGCCCTATACTGCCCCATGCTCCTACGCACCCTTGGGGGTCTGGGGCTGTCCGGGGTGCCCTTCCGTCGTCACCGACCGCTCCTGCTGCTCGCGTACCTTGCCCTAGAAGGGCCCAAGGAACGCACCTACCTAGCCGAGCTGTTCTGGCCGACCGCTGCCAACCCGCGGCAGAGCTTGACGGTGGCGCTCTCGCAACTCCGCGGTGCGGCGCCCGCCGTCGTCGCCGCCGAAGGAACGCGCATACGGGCCGACGTCGAGTGTGACGCTGCGCGGCTCCTGGACGCCGCCGCCGAGCGCGAGTGGCGCCAGGTCGTGGACGCCTACCAGGGGCCTTTCCTTTCGGGCGTCGAGGTCGGCACCGGGATAGAACTCGAGGAGTGGCTCTACGAGACCCGCGAGATGCTGGCGACGTGCGCGCAGCGGGGCATGATGGAGGTCGCCGAGCGGCACATGGCGGCTGGTGATGCGAGCGCCGCCGCCCGGTTGACGCAGCGCGCCATCGTCCTGCGGGCGGACGCTAACGCCGCTGACGAACGCTTGCTGGCGCGCCTCCACGCCCTCGCGGCCGCCACCCACAACCCGGGCGCCGCCCGACTTGAGCGGGAACTGACCGAGTTCGGTCCCGCTCCGGACGGCTCCGCCGGCGCGGTTGACCGCGGCCGCACCACGGCCACGAGCCACAACCTGCCCCGCCCGGCCACGCCGTTCCTCGGTCGGGACCGGGAACTGAACGCGCTTGAGCACGCCTTGGAGGGCGGCGCCCGCCTCGTGACGCTCACAGGCATCGGTGGAATGGGGAAGACCCGCCTGGCGCTCAGGTTCGCCGAGCGCGTCGTGGACGCTGGTGCTTTCGACCAGGTCGTGTTCGTGCCGCTCGAGACGGCCCACCACGGCGAGGCCGCCCTCGCCCAGGTCGCGGCGGCCGTCGGCGCCGGCGATGATGCCGAACCAACGGCGGCCCTCCGCGAGCGCCTTGGGTCCAGCAGGGTGCTCCTAGTACTCGACACCTTCGAGCACCTGACCGCCGCCGCCCCGCTCCTGGCCGATCTCCAGGAAGCCTGCCCGGGCACGACCCTCCTCGTAACGTCCCGCCACTCCCTCGGGTTACCGGGCGAGCACGTTCTCCCGATCGACGGTCTGGCCCTGCCGGATAGGGCGGCGGATGCACTCCCCGACCCTTCCGCCTTCGCCGGCATGCAGCTCTACCTGCTCACGGCGCGGCGCAGCGATCCACACCTGACCTTGACGGAAGCGAACGCGGGAGCGGTGCTGCGCACGTGCGCCCTCCTAGGAGGCGCCCCATTGGGCATCGAGCTCGCCGCTGCCCTGGCGCGTGCCGTACCCGCGGAGGAGCTGGCACAGGAGCTCGAGGCTGACCTTGACATGCTCGCTGGCGCCGCCGTTGTCATGCCCGCGAAGCACGCGAGCCTACGCACAGCGTTCGAGCGGTCGTGGCAGCTGCTTGGGGCAGCCGAACAAGCAGCGCTCGCGGCTTGCAGCGTGTTCTCAGGCAGCTTCAGGTGGGCCGCTGCCCAGGATGTCATGCGCCTTGACCTCGCGCTCCTCGCGTCCCTCGTCGACAAGTCCCTCTTGGTGCACCGCGAGGGGCGCTACCACCTGCACGCTCTCGTGCGGCAGTACGCTGCGGAGAAGCTTGCGGGCCTGAAGGAGGCGCTGGACGTACCGCAGCGCCACGCGGAGCACTACGCGGCGTGGCTGCGCTCCAAGGCCGGGGCCATGTTGGGGCCGGACGAAGGCGCCGCGCTGGAGGCAGTGCGCGCCGACTACCCCAACGTGCGAGCCGCCTGGACCTGGGCGGCCGCGGCGGGGCGCGAGGACCTCATCGGCGCGATGCTGGCCGTCCTCTCCGCTCACCTGATCACGAGCCGCCGCCTTGCCGAGCTCGCCGACCTCGCGACCGCCGCCCTCGCGAACATCGACCCCTCCTCCCCGCTCGCGGCCCGGCTCCTGCACGCGCAGGCCAAGCAGTACGTGCTGACGGGCGACGGGCGAGCGCGCGCGCTCGTGGAGCGGGCCTTGGCGATCCGTCGCGCACACGGTGACCAGACCGCCACGATGCATAGCCTCTACGACCTCGGCGAGGTGCACCTGAACGCCAGGGATTGGCCTGCAGCACGGGAAGTGCTGCAGGAGGTGCTCGATTTCCTGCGAGCAGGTGAGGAGGAGGACCCGCACACCGGCGGGTGCCTGAACAACCTCGCCATCGCGACGCAGGGTGCCGACGAGTACCTCGGTCTCCTCATGGACGCCGCCGACGCCTGCCGGAGCGCCGGCAACCGCGTGTTCCTGGCCAACGTGATGGCGAACATCGCGGACGCGCTCCAGGTGACCCACGGTGACTACGCCGGTGCGCTCGACTGGTTGCGCCGGGCCTTGGAGGTCGAGGGGAGCGGGTCCAAGCGTGCTTACGCCCTGGCCGGCATGCACCGCGCCGCGGCGCGGTGCCTCGTGCAACTCGGCGATCTCGACGGCGCCGAGCGGGAGCTGGCCGCAGGCTCGCTCCGCCTGAGAGAGGGATCGAGCGGCGCCGACGACGCGCTCGGCGCGTACAGCGCCGGCGAGGGGGTGGCCGTCCTCGTGTCCTTGGCGAGCGGCGATACCGTTGCCGCCCGGACCCTGGCGGCCAAGTTGCCGCGCGAGCAAGAGGCCGCCGTGATCATGGCCTGGGTCGCCTTCCAGGAGGCGGACGCGCTCGGCCTGCAGCGTCACCGCCGAGGGTACGTCGCAAGCTACGAGGCCGACGCCACCGGCACGACGGCGCGTGGCGACGTCCTGACGCGAGCCACTGCTCGGTTGATGAGCGCGGCTCTGGCGGCGCTGCCGGGTAGCCAACGGCCAGCGTCCGGCGCTACCACGGGCGCCGGTGCCCTGCGGGGCCCGGCCATGCGTGGCTCGGCGCTAGGCCCAGCCACCCTTGGGGGCGCCGTCCACGACCTCACCTTGGCGTTGGCGGACATCACCGCCTGTACCTTCGTTCCCTTGGCGTTACACGCCTTCGTGGTGGCGGGCGTCGCCGCACCCTTCGCTGTCGATGACGAACTGCTCGGACTCTCCGCCTGGCACCCGGCCGCGCACGTCCAGACGCGGCGCCACGCGCTGGAACTGCTCAGGCACGCAAGTGCGGCGGTGGTCGCAGCGAGCGCGGGTTCTGACACCGACGTCGGCGCCACGGACCTCGGTACGGTCCCCCCACCGGTGCTGGCGCTCGCTGCACAGGTACCTACGGCGCGCATCATGGAACTGGCCGCC
>CAUJFI010000006.1 GCA_963170125.1 Deinococcota bacterium
GGGATGATGTAGGGGAGCATCGACATCGTGTCGATCGCGTTGTTGAGGACGCTGCGACGTCTGACGACCATGTAGGCGATGAGGATGGACATCAGGACGACCACCACAAGGCTCAGTCCGCCGATCAGGAGCGTGGTCGGCAGCGCCTTGCTCACGTAGCGCCACGCCTCGCGGTAGCTGTCGAACGAGTAGCCGGCCACGAAGTTGCCGAAGACGTTCGTCTTGCGGAAGGAGCTGTAGGCCAGGTAGGCCTGGGGGAGCATGCTCACCGTCACGACCAGGTAGGTGAAGGCGTGGATCAGCACCGACGCTAGGGGCTTGGCCCGCTTCGGCTCGATGCGGTTCATCGCGTTCATCTTGAAGCTGAAGCGGTTGGCGGCGAGCTTCTGCAAGAGGAAGACGATGGCGGTGATGGCGATGGCCACCACGCTGATGGCGGCGGCGAAGCTGTAGTTCTGCGAGGTCTCGCCCACGTACTGCTTGTAGATCTCGACCGGGAAGGTCCGGTAGCCCTCGCCGATGACGAGGGGGGTGCCGAAGTCCGCCATCGCGCGCATGAAGACGAGCAGGGCGGACGCGAGGATCGAGGTCATGCATAGCGGCAACACGATGCGAAAGAAGCGCTTCAAGTTGCTGGTGCCAAGGCTCTGCGAGGCCTCGAGCAATGACCGGTCTACGTTGCGCAGCGCCCCGCTGACGTAGAGGAACACCAACGGGTACAGCTGCAGCGTGAGGACGAGGACGACCCCGTTGAAGCCGTAGATCGTCGGGATCTCGATACCGATGGAGTTGCGCAGGAAGCGGGTGATGAGACCAGAGCGCCCGAGCAGCAGGATCCAGGCGTAGGCGCCGACGAACGGGGCGGACATGGAGCTCAGGACGATCAGCACCTGGACGATGGAGCGGCCCCTGATGACGTAGAAGTTGTAGAGATAGGCGAGCGGGATGCCGACGAGCAGGGCGAAGCACATCGTGGCGAAGGACAGCTTGAAGCTGTTCAGGACGGTGTTCAGGTAGTAGCGCTCGCTGAAGAAGCGCTGGAAGTAGCGCAGCGAGAAGGTGCCGTCGGCGCCGAGCACGGAGTCCTTCAGCATCCCGAGCAGCGGGTAGACGAGGAACAGCACGTAAATGGCCAAGATGCTGATGCTGACGAGGTGCCAGAGCTCCAGCCGCTTGGGCGAGCGGGTCATGGGGTCGTACCGCCGGCCATCAGCGAGGCGGCGCCCGACTCGTCGAAGACGTTGATCATCTCGGCCTTGATGCCCAGGTGCACGACCCCCGCCCGTTCGGTCGGGTCCTCCATGACCGACTCCTGGACGATCTCGATCGTCTCGCCCGAAGGCAGCCGCACGTGGTAGTGCGTGTTGAGCCCCAGGAACACGCTGCGCTCGACCGTCCCCTGGAGGGCGCCGGACCCGGGCGCGGTGATATAGAGCTCCTCGGGCCGGATGGAGACCTTCACGCTCTGCGGGCCAGCGTCGCCGGCGAGGGTCGTCAACGGAACGCGCGCACCAGCGACCGAGACGCCGGCCTCCGAGCCGCTCCTATAGAGCTCGCCCCGCAGGACGTTGGTGTGGCCGATGAAGGTGGCCACGAAGAGGTCAGCTGGTCGTTGGTAGAGCGCCCTTGGAGTGCCGATCTGCCTGATGACCCCGCCGTTCATCACGGCGATGCGATCGGAGACCGCCATGGCCTCCTCCTGGTCGTGCGTGACGTAGACGGTCGTGATGCCGACGCTCCGCTGGATCTCCTTTATCGCCTCGCGCATCTCCAGGCGGAGCTTGGCGTCGAGGTTGGAGAGCGGCTCGTCCATGAGGAGCACGTCGGGATGGATGGCCAAGGCCCTGGCGAGCGCGACCCGCTGCTGTTGGCCGCCGGACAGGCGCTCTGGCAGGCGGTCCTGGTACTCGGCGATGCGCACCAGGGAGAGGAACTCGTCCGTGCGCGCCGCGATCTCGTCTGGCGGCAGCTTGCGGTTCCGCAGCCCGAAGGTGATGTTGGCCCGCACCGTCATGTGCGGGAAGATAGCGTAGTTCTGGAACACCATCCCGATGTTCCGCCTGGCGGGGTCGAGGTCGTTGATACGGGTGGTGTTGAAGTAGAAGTCGCCGCCCTCGATGGAGTTGAACCCCGCGATCATCCTTAGCAGGGTCGTCTTGCCACAGCCGCTCGGCCCGAGCAGCGTGAAGAACTCCCCCTCGCGGATCCGCAGCGAGAGATCCGGGATGATCACCGCATCGCCGTAGCGCTTAACGGCGTTCTCGATGGTGATGCTGACGCTCATCCGCGCGGTCCTTCCCCTGGCTGGTAGGAGCCGCGGCGGGCGGGGCTCCTACCAGCGCTGAACGTGAGCGCCCTGGCGACCTTGCTCCGCGGCCGCGCTCGCGCCGGGGAAGGGTCCGACTTCCAGCGGCTCTGAAGTCAGTTGTTGTGCTTGACGTACAGCGCCTGGAACCGCGCCAGGATCTCCTCCCGGTGGTCGCTCAGGTACTGATGATCGGAGTCGACGATGAGGATGTCGGCCGCGTCCGTCAGGTACGGGTTGGTCGTCGGGATGGTGGTGTTCGCCTGACGCGCCGTCGAGGTGGCCCACAACGTCTGCGCCTCGTCAGAGACGACGTAATCCATGAACAGCTTGGCGAGGTCCAGGTTGCGCGCGCCCTTGACGATCGCGGAGGCGAAGGGGAAGGCCGAGGTGCCCTCCTCCATGTACACGATCTTGACGGTGTCGTCGAACCCGGCCTCGTAGTACGACACGGCCGGCGCCTCGTAGGTGAGGCCGACGACGTACTCGCCCTCGTACACGGAGCGGAAGGGGATGCTGGAGCTGGAACCGATGACCAGGCCGTTGGCGAGGAGCTGGTCGACGTACTCCCACGCCGCGTCGCTCTCGTAGCCGCCCATGGTCACCAACATCGTGGCCAGCATGTTCCAGGCGGACGAGGACGCCGAGGGGTCGGCCCAGATGAGCTTGCCCTTCAACCGGGGGTCGAGGAGGGAGCGGAAGCCCGTGATCTCGTCCGCGTCGATGCCGGCGCGCTTGGCGGCGTCGTAGCTGACGAGCAGGTTCTCGAGCTGGATGGTCATCCACGTCAGGTAACCGCTCGTGTTCCGCATGGACTCGGGCAGGCTGGCGTCCGTGGAGGACACGTACTCTTCCCAGAGGCCCAGGCCGGCGTCCGCGTAGCTGAGCCCACCGAACATGACGTCGGCCTGCGGGTTGGCAGCCTCGGAGCGGATGCGCGTCTTCAGCTCGCCGGCGCCCGCTTGCACCGACTCCACCTTCACGTTCGGGTACTTGCCCTGGAAGCCCTGCTCGATGATGAGCTTGTACTCGATGTCGTAGGTGGTCGTGTAGATGACCAGCGTGCCGGTCACGGACGGGTCGCTCTGGGCCTGAGCCAGGCCGACGAAGGCCAACAGGGCTGCTAGTGCTGTCAGGACGGTGCGCTTCACTTCGTTACCTCCTTGGGTGTTGCTTGCTTCGGCGTTGCGTTCTTCACGTTGCTTGCTTCGAGCCCGGACTCGACCGTGGCCCAGTCCGGGATCCCCCGACGTCCACCCATCTGCCCACACTTCTTCCCCGCGGCGTACTGCGCGAACCGGATGCACTCCTCCACGCCCTTCCCTCGCAGGCGCGCTGCCAGGAAGGCGCCGTGGAACACGTCGCCCGCGCCGGTGGTGTCCACCACC
>CAUJFI010000007.1 GCA_963170125.1 Deinococcota bacterium
CGCGGGCCGCACCTAGACTCAGCGTGCGCTTCACGACCCCACCCACGGTAGGACCTCGCGAGGCCGCACGCGGCCGCCGGCGCAGTACGTGGCGCCGAGCAGTCAACTGCTATCCTCCCCTCGACTATTGACGTAGGAGCCGCGAGCGCCGATGGTCACGACCTGACCGGCATCGGTGCGCCTTTCGGGCCGCGGCTTCGGACCGCGAGACAGGAGCGTTCACATGATCGACACGGAGCCGCACGCTGGGCCGCGGGAGTTGACCGTCGCCCTGGTCCAGACCGACCCTGGTCCAGACAAGGCGGCCACCGTGGCCCGCGCCTTCGAGTTCGTCGAGCGCGCCGCCAGGGCGGGCGCCCAGCTCGTGACGCTCCCCGAGACGTTCCACTACCGCGGTCCCAACGACGGGCGGCGCGCCTCGGCCGAGCCCATCCCCGGCCCGCTCTCCGAGTCGCTGTCCAGGCTGGCGGCCAAGCTCGGCATCCACCTGCTGGCCGGGAGCTACAACGAGCTGCCTGGTGCAGGCGAGGAAGACCAGCGCACGCACAACACGAGCCTCTTGTTCGGGCCCGACGGGGCGCTGCTCGGCAAGTACCGGAAGATCCACCTCTTCGACGTCACGATCGGCGAGAAGCTCGTCGCGCGCGAGTCCGCCCGCAACCAGCCCGGCGACAGGGCCGTGGTGGCTCAGACAGCCTTCGGGGCGGTCGGCATGACGGTCTGCTACGACCTGCGCTTCCCGGAGCTCTACCGGGCGCTGGCGCTGGCCGGCGCGCGACTCCTCACCGTGCCGTCGAACTTCGCCGAGCGCACGGGCCGCGACCACTGGGAGGTCCTCCTGCGCGCCCGCGCCATCGAGAACGGCGCGTTCGTGATCGCCCCCGCCACGATCGGCAACGGCGGCACGGACTTCAACGCCTACGGCCGCTCCATGATCGTCGACCCTTGGGGCACCGTGGTGGCGTGTGCGCCGGACGCGGAAGGTATTACACTCGCCACACTCGACCTGAGTCGGGTGGACGCGGTACGCGCGTCCTTGCCGAGCCTGCAGCACCTTCGACCCACGGCGTACGCCGTGAAGCAGTTCTGAGGAGGACCGGAATGGCGCTCAACCCCCGCAAGCTCCTGACCGTGCTCGTCACCGCGGCGCTGGCCCTTGGCGCCTCGGCCCTCGGCGCCGGCACCGCGCGCCTGGCGACGTCGCTGGCGCCCAACACGCTGCAACCGGCGGAGGCCACCGGCCTGCCGGACGCGGCCGTCATCCGCATGATGTTCGAAGGCCTCGTCGGCTTCCTCGACGGCGAGCTCGTCGACGAGCTGGCCTCCAGCTGGACGGCGAACGAGGACGCCACCAGCTACACGTTCGAGCTGCGCGAGGGCGTGAAGTTCCACGACGGCACGCCGCTCGACGCGGCCGCCGTCAAGGCCTACTACGACTGGGTCCTCGACCCGAACAGCAGCGGCGCGCGCGGCCGCAGCCAGCTCTCGGCCATCTCGGAGATCGTCGTGCTCGGCGACCACGAGCTGCGCATCGACCTGAAGGCCCCGAACGGCGCGTTCATCTACCTCCTGGCCGTCAGCAACGCGCGCATCGCCAGCCCGGCCTCGCTTCAGGAGTACGGCGACGACCTCGGCCGGCACCCAGTCGGCACCGGTCCCTTCAAGTTCGTCTCCTGGGACGAGGGGCAGAGCGTCGTGGTCGAGCGCAACCCCGACTACTGGGGCGAGCAGGCCAAGGTCGACCGCGTCGAGTTCGTCGTCGTCAACAACGCCGCCACGCGCGTCGCCATGCTGCAATCCGGCGAGGTGCAGTTCATCGAGGCCCTCCCGCCGCAGCTCGTGCCCGTCATCGACGCCGATCCGAACCTCGATGTCGTCAGCACCAAGACGAACTTCCTGCGCATCTTGCAGCTCAACACGACCAAGGCGCCGTTCGACGACGTGCGCGTGCGCCAGGCCCTCAACTACGCGATCGACAAGGACCAGCTCGTGAACGTGGCCGTCGCAGGCCTCGCCACCGTCATGACCTCGCCCATCCCCGAGACGACGTTCGGCGCCGCCCCGCAGCCCCCGTACACGTACGACCCGGAGAAGGCACGCTCGCTCCTCGCCGAGGCCGGCTACCCGAACGGCTTCGACGTCAAGGTCCTGACCTTCACGGGTGACGAGTACCGCACCGTCGGGCAGGTCCTCCAGCAGATGTTCGCGCAGGTGGGCGTCCGCATGACGCTCGACCAGCAGGAGCGTGGCGCGCTCGTCGACCAGATCTTCAAGCCCGTCGACGAGAACCCGACGGAGGCCGCCCTGGTGGGCGCCAGCGCCACGACGGGCGACGCCGACCTCGCCATCACCACGTCGTTCGTGCGCGCGTCGTTCCCGCCGGCCTCGAACAACTGGAGCTTCTACGAGAACGACGAGGTCGAGGAGCTGGTGGCCGCCGGCCGCGCCACGGGCGACCAGGCGGCGCGTGCCGCCGACTACGCCAAGGCGCTCGCCATCATCTGGCAGGACGCCCCGTGGGTGTTCCTGTACAGCCCCGACTCCGTCGCGGGCCGGTCGGCGACGTTGAGCGGCGTGGCGTACGCGCCGGACAACACCGTCGACGCCAGACGCGCCGAGCTCCGTTGACGGGGTAGTCACCTAGGCCGGGGTAGCCGCGATGCTGCTCTACACCTTCAGGCGCTTGCTCCAGGCCGTGCCGACACTCGTCGGCGTGGTGGTGCTCATCTTCTTCTTCGTGCGGGCGCTGCCCGGCGACCCCGCGCGCCTGTACGCGGGCACCGACGCGGACAGGGCGACCGTCGAGGCCATCCGCCAACGCTTCGGCCTCGACCGGTCGCTCCCGGAGCAGTTCGTGTACTTCGTGGGCGGCCTGGCCCGGGGCGACCTGGGCAGGTCGTTCCGCGCGAACATGCCCGTGAAGGACCTGCTGGCGCGGCACTTCCGCGCGACGCTCGTGCTCGCGAGCATCGCCATCGTGGCGGCCACGCTGCTCGGCATCATGCTCGGTGTGGCCGCCGCGCGGCGTCGGAACTCGGCGCTCGACCTCGGCATCACGTCTGCCTCCGTGCTGGGGATAAGCACGCCGTCCTTCTTCCTAGGGATCCTCCTCATCTACGTCTTCGCCGTGAAGCTCAGGGTGCTGCCCGTGGCGGGCAGCGTCAGCCTCAAGGGGATCGTCCTGCCCGCCGCTACCTTGGCCGTCGCGAGCCTAGGCACCATCGCGCGTTTCGCGCGCTCCAGCCTGCTAGAAACGATCGGGAACGACTACGTACGCACCGCCCGCGCGAAGGGGCTGGACCCAAGGCGCGTGATCAACAAGCACGCTCTGCGCAACGCCCTCATCCCCGTCGTCACCATCGTCGGGCTCCAGTTCGGGTTCCTCCTCTCGGGCACGGTGATCGTCGAGACCGTGTTCAACTTCCACGGCCTCGGCTGGCTGCTCATCCAGTCGGTCGAGGCGCGCGACTACCCGGCCGTTCAGGGCCTCATGCTCGTGTTCGCGCTGCAGTTCATCGTCATCAACCTCGTCGTGGACGTGCTCTACGGGTTGATCGACCCGCGGATCAGCTATGAGTGACGCGCCCGCGACACCGGCGAGCGACGCCCTGGCGCCCGCGCAGGAACGCGCGCCAGGCGGCTTCTCCCGCAGCGCGCTCGGCAGGCTGCTGCGCCACCGGAGCGGGTCGCTGGGGCTCGTTCTCACGGTCGCCTTCGCGGTCCTGGCGGTGGTCGGGCCGTGGATCGCGCCCTACGGCCCGGCCGTTCCCGACTACACCCACCTCGCCAAGGGCGCCAGCGGCGCGCACTGGCTGGGAACGGACGCGTTCGGGCGCGACACCTTCAGCCGCGTCCTCGCCGGCGCGCGTTACTCGATCACCATCGGACTGGCGGCCACCGTCATCGGGGCCTTCGTCGGTGGCGCCTGGGGGTTGCTGGCCGGCTTCCTGGGTGGCTGGTTCGACAACGTTTCCATGCGCGTCGTCGACGTCCTGCTGGCCTTCCCCGGCATCCTCATCGCGATCGGCCTCGTGACCATCACGGGTCCAGGGGTAGGGCCCGTCATCCTCGCGTCGGCCGTGTTCGGCATCCCCGTGTTCGCGCGGCTCGCGCGCGGCTCCACTCTGGAGGTCAAGGGGCGGGCGTTCATCGAGGCGGCCAACGCCCTCGGCGTGAAGCGCCCGCGGGTGATGCTCAAGCACGTCCTGCCGCAGGTGATCGCGCCCATCCTCGTCTACGCCACGCTGCGTAGCGGCTCCACCCTCCTCGTCGCTTCGGGTCTGTCGTTCCTCGGTCTCGGTGTGCAAGCGCCGGCGCCCGAGTGGGGCGGCATGCTCTCGGACGCGCAACTATGGCTGGTCGTGCAGCCGCTCATGGCGTTCGCGCCCGGCATCGCCATCACGCTCGCCGTCCTCGGCTTCAACCTGCTCGGCGACGGGCTTCGCGACGTGCTCGACCCGTCCGTGGGGCGCTGAGGCGCCGTACCCGTGCGCCGGCACCACGCTGGGTAAGCTCGCGCCATGGCAGGCATCCATCACGTCACGGGTATAACCGCCAACGTCCAGGCGAACGTCGACTTCTACGTCGGACTCCTCGGCCTGCGCCTCGTGAAACGCACGGTGAACCACAACGACCACAACACGCTGCACCTCTTCTACGGCGACGGGGAGGGCGCGCCCGGCACGCTCCTCACGTTCTTCGCCTGGCAGGCGGGGGCCAAGGGGAGGCGGGGGCACGGCCAGGCGACGGAGGTCGGGCTCGTGGTGCCCCGCGAGTCGATCGGCTACTGGACGGCGCGCCTCGTCGAGCACGGCGTGCGGTTCGGCGGGCCGACCGCGAAGGGCGCGACGACGCGCCTCGAGCTCTCCGACCCGGACGGCCTCACCGTGACGCTCGTCGGCAGGCGCGCCGCGCCTGGGGGCGACGGGGCGGGAACGTGGTCGCCTGTGCTCGGCTCCACCGTGCCCGCCGAGGCGCAGGTCAGGGGCATCGCCCATGTGACGCTGTGGTCTGAGCGGCCGGACCAGACGGGGCGCGTGCTCGAGGAACTGCTCGGGTTCGAGCGGGGCGAGACCGAGGGCTCTACCACCAGCTACGTCACGAACGCGGAACCTGGCGGCAAGGTCGCCGTCCGCGATGTCAAGGGGTTCTGGTCGTCGGCCGACGGCGCGGGCGCGCTGCAGCACGTCGCGTTCGGCGTAGCCGACGAGGAGGCGCTGGCCGGCGCCGCCGCCGTGATCGCCGGGCTGAGCCTCGAGCCGTCGCCCAATAAGGAGCACGGCTACTTCCAAAGCCGGTACTTCCGCGAGCCGGGGGGCAGCCTGATCGAGCTCGCCACCGACGGGCCCGGCATGACGCTCGACGAGCCGGTGCCAACGTTGGGCGAGCGCTTGGCCCTCTCCCCCGCCCTGGAGCCGCTGCGGGCCGACATCGAGGTCGTGATGCCCCGCTTCGCGCTGCCGGGTGAGCCCAGGGAGCCGGAGCGCGACCTCGGCTGGGCGTACCGGTTCGTGCCTGGCGCGGTGCCCGGCACGGGCTCCGGCGGCGGCACAACGGCCGACCTGGCGACTGGCCACCCGACCGCTGCGGCGGCCGATGGGCCGGCGTCGACCGCCATGCCGATGCCGGCCGACCTGCGCGCTGCTACGTTCACCTTGCTCGTCCTGCACGGTAGCGGGGGGAGCGAGACGCAGCTCCTGCCCATGGCGCGGCGCGCGGCGCCCGGCGCCAACCTGCTGGCCCCGCGCGGGCGCTCACAGGGGGCCGACCTGCGCTACTTCGCCCGCCTCGCCGACGGCTCGTTCGACCAGGACGAGATCGACCACGAGGCCGACGCCCTGGCCGAGTTCGTCGCCGATGCCTGCGCGCTGCATGGCCTCGACCCCGCGCGCGTCGTGATCTTCGGCTACAGCAACGGTGCGCACATCGGGGCCGCAACCCTCGCCAGCCATCCGGACACGTACGCCGGCGCGGCGCTCATCCGCACGGTGGCGCCGTTCGACCTGCCACCCTTCGCGGACCTGCGGGACAAGCCCGTCCTGATGCTGCAGGGCGAGGGCGACCACCTCCTGCGCGGGGAGGCGGACGAGCGGCTCGCCGCCTACCTAAGGGCGAACGGGGCGGAGCTCGAGCTGAGGACCGTGCCGTTCGGCCACTACCTCGGACAGGCGGACGACGAGGCGCTGCATGCGTGGCTGGAGCGGTTCACATGACCCCCGCGGGGCCCGCCGACCCCCACCTGAGCGAGAACGACCTCGAGGCCGCGAAGCTGCCGGAGGCCATGGTCGACGAGGCCGTGCGCCTCGCGCGGGGGTTCGCCGATCCTACGCGCCTGCGCATCCTCGCGCTGCTGCGGCTAGGCGAGGTGTGCGTGCACCAGATCGTCACGGCCCTCGCGATGGAGCAGTCGGCCGTCAGCCATCAGCTGCGCGTGCTGCGGCACGCCCGACTCGTGAGCGCCTCGAAGCGCGGCCGTCACGTGTACTACCGCCTCGCCGACGAGCACGTCGCGAGCATGCTTGAAGGCGTGCTCTCGCATAGTCAGGAGACCTGAAACCCGGCCGCGCCCGAGCCGAACGCGGCGGCTCGCTCCTTGGAGCATCTCACCCGCCTTGCTCGCCCTTGACCGCCGCCACGCTAGGCGGCCGCGGCATGACATATGAATGCGTGTTCATATATACTACCGGCGGGGGCAGGAGCGACCCGCCATGCTGAACACGACCTTGGACCTGCAACTCCTACTGCCCGGTCACGCGGCGCACGAGGACGCGTGCACCGCGGGGTTGCTAGCGGCCGTGACGGCGCTGCGCGGCGTCGTGGCCGCGGACTTCCGGACGGACGGCCGGCGCGGCGCGCTGCGCGTCGAGCACGACGCGGCGCTCCTCGGTAGCGACGAGCTCACGACCCTCGCCATGAGCGCGGCGCGCACGGTCGCGGGCCGCTTCGTGCACGAGGAGCTGCTCCTCTCCGGCCTGCACTGCTCGGACTGCGCCGCGAAGGTGTCCGCGGTCGCGCGCAGGCTGGACGGGGTGTTCGCGGCGGACGCCAGCTTCGCTTCCGAGAAGCTGCACGTGGGGCTCGACACGAGCGTGGCGCCCGAGGCCAAGGTGCTGTCGCGAGTGGCCGCGGAAGTCGAGGGCCTCGGCTACCGCGTCGTACGAGCCGGGTCGGCCGCCCCGGCTCTCGCGCCCCGAGGAGGGGCCGGCACGGCGCACGCCAACGCCGCGGCCCACTCGCACGAGATCCACTCGCATACGACCGACTCGCACGGGACACGGTCCACCGCGGCCACCACGGTCGGCAGCTACGCCCACGACGAGCGCCCTCACGCGGCCCAAGCGCGGGGCACGACGGGCCTGGCGCTAGGCCGGCTGTCGGCAGACCTGAAGCTCAGCCTCGTAGCTGGAGCCTGCCTGGCGGCCGGCTTCGCGCTCCAGACCGCCGGCGCTCCCCCGCTCGCCTGGCTGCTCGCCTACCTGATGGCCTACGCCACCGGCGGATGGAAGGCCACCAACCACGCCGTGCGCGCGGCCAGGCGGGCGCGTTTCGACATCGACCTGCTCATGGTCGTAGCGGCCATTGGCGCGGCCAGCCTCGGGTCGTGGGCCGAGGGGGCGCTCCTGCTCTTCCTCTTCAGCCTCGGCCACTCCTTGGAGCACCTCGCCATGGACCGTGCCCGCGGCGCCATCCGCGCCCTAGGGGGACTCACCCCGAAGACCGCCAGGGTCAGACGCAACGGGGTCGAGGCCGAGCTCCCGCTGACCCAGTTGCTGCTAGGCGATACGGTCATCGTCAGGCCGGGCGAGCGCCTCCCCGCCGACGGCCGCGTGACGGCCGGCGCCAGCCATGTCGACCAAGCGCCCATTACCGGCGAGAGCATGCCGGTCAGGAAGGGCGTGGGCGACGAGGTCTACGCCGGCACCATCAACGCGGACGGCGCCCTCGAGGTCGAGACGACGCGCGCGCCGGAGGACACGACCCTCGCGCGCGTGATCAAGGCCGTGGAGTCCGCGCAGCGCGACGCCGCACCAAGCCAGCGCCTCACCGACCGCTTCCAGCGCGTCTTCTCGCCCCTGGTCCTGGGCATCACGGTGCTCATGATCGTCGTGCCTCCCCTGTTCGGCGCGCCGTTCCAGGCGAGCTTCATGCGCGCCATGGTCTTGCTCGTGGCGTCCAGCCCGTGCGCGCTGGCGCTCGCCACGCCGTCGGCCGTCCTGGCCGGCATCGCGCGCGGGGCGCGCAGCGGCGTGCTGATCAAAGGCGGCGCACACCTCGAGAACGCGGGCATGGCGGACGTCGTCGTGTTCGACAAGACGGGCACGCTCACGCGCGGCCGCCCCGAACTCACGGACGTGGTCGCGCCGGCCAGGGACGAACGGCGGCTGCTCACGCTCGTGGCCGGCCTGGAGAGCCGCAGCGCACACCCGCTCGCCGGGGCGATCCTCCGGGGGGCGGTGGCGAGGCTGGCGACGGCCACGACCGCCGGCGGTGAAGCGCCCCCAGCCATGGCGCCGAACCTCCCGTCCGTGACCGACTTCACCGAGCTGAGCGGTCACGGCGTGCGGGGCGAGGTGGACGGCGCCACGGTGCTCATCGGGAACCGCAAGCTCATGACCGCGGCGGGCGTGAGCGTGCCAGAGGCGGCCGAAGCGCGCGCGGCCGAGTTCGAGAGCGCCGGCAAGACGACGAGCTTCGTGGCGATCCGTGAAGGAGCCGCGGGCGAGGGAGCCGCGGGCGAGGGAGCGGCGGCCGAAGGAGCAGCACGCGTAGGCGGGGAGGCCGGCGCAGGCGGGACGCCGGCCGTCCTGGCGGGCGTGCTCGCCGTGCGCGACGA
>CAUJFI010000008.1 GCA_963170125.1 Deinococcota bacterium
GCGCGTCGGCAGGACGCGCACGTGCTTCTCTAGGACCAGCTCGGCGACCCGCTCGGCAGCCATGATGATGTTCTTGTTGTTCGGCATGACGATGACGCTCGCGGCCCCCACGCTGCGCACGGCGTCGGCGATGTCCTCGACGGACGGGTTGTCCGTCTGGCCGCCGCCCACCACCCGCACGCCCAGGCTACGGAAGGCCTTAGTGATGCCGTAACCGTTGGCTACGGCGACCGCGGCGCTGGCCGGCGCCTCGGCCTTCGCGGCGTCGACGTCCGCGAGGATCTCAGAGTGCTGCTCGCTCATGTCCTCGACCTTGGAACGGACCATGCGCCCGTAGCGCCCGACCGCAGCGAGCAGCTTCTCCGGCTCCTCGGTATGGATGTGGCCCTTGACGAACCCTTCGGCTCCCACGACCAGGAGTGAGTCGCCGAACGGCGCGACGAGCTCGCGGATGGCGCTCGTCGGGGCCGTGACGTCGGCCAGGAGGAACTCCGTGCAGAAGCCGAACGCGGCCTCCTCGAACTGCTCTTGCGCGCGGCGTTCGATCTTGGGGGGAGGCGGCAGGTCGCGGCCGTCGAAGTAGGCCAGCAGGCCGTCGAGCAGGTGGACGTAGCCGAGACCGCCGGCGTCTACCACACCGGCCTGCTCGAGGATTGGCAGCAGCTCCGGGGTCCGCTCGAGCGAGCGCCTGCCAGCAGCGAGGACCTCGCGCAGGACGCCCTCCGGCGCCACCCCGTTCGCGCCGGGCCGCGCGCGGGCGGCCTTGAGGGCCTCATCCCCCGCTTCGGCGGACTCCCGCACGACCGTCAGGAGCGTGCCCTCCACGGGCTTCATCACGGCCGCGTACGCGGCCTCGGAGCCGGAGCGGAGCGCGTCGACGAGGGCGGTGGCGTCGACGTCGTCGCGGACCTTGATGGAGTCGGCGAAGCCCTTGAGGACCTGCGAGAGGATGACGCCGGAGTTGCCGCGGGCGCCGAGGAGCGAGCCGTAGGACAAGGCGCGCGCCACCTGCTCCATGCGTTCGTGGTCCTGCTCGGTCAGTTGCCGCCGCACGGACTGGAGCGTGAGGTGCATGTTCGTGCCCGTGTCGCCGTCCGGCACGGGGTAGACGTTGAGGGCGTTCACCTCGTCGACGTGCACCCCGAGCCACTCGGTGGCGAACACGAAGGCGCGCGCGACGTCCTG
The DNA here is from genome assembly GCA_963170125.1 of Deinococcota bacterium. Taxonomy (GTDB): domain Bacteria; phylum Deinococcota; class Deinococci; order Deinococcales; family Trueperaceae; genus JAAYYF01. The sequence continues at coordinate 1,186 of CAUJFI010000008.1, forward strand.
GGCAGACCAGGTGGCGGCGCGCTCAGCCACGGCTGACACCCACGACCTTCACTCGGACCTGGTCGAGACGGATGCCGGCCAGGTGCTCGGCGGCGTAGCGCACGCGCTCACGGACCGAGTCGGCCACGACGGGGATGTTCACGCCGTAGGCGACGACGACGTGTAGCTCGACGTCGGCGCGGTCGTCGCCGTGGGGGTGCTCGACGACGACGCCCTCATCGACCTGACTGGCGCCGAGGATGCGTCTGATGCCCTCCGAGAAGCTCGCCGGCGCCATGCCGACGACACCCGGCACCTCGTGGGCCGAGAGGCCGATGATGCTCGCGAGCGCGCCGTCCGACACGCGGACCTGATCGACCGCTCGGGGTGCCGACTTGGCCGCCTTGGACTTCCCACGCGCCTCGGACTTCGGCTTGGCGAACGTGCCGAGGATGCCGGTGACGCCTTTGGCCGGCGCCTTCTTGTTGCTCCCGCTCGCCGCCTGCGCGCCCGCCGCCGGTGGCCCCGCCTCCGGCTGACCCCCGACCGGGGTCGGGGCGGCCTCGCCGGCCGGCCGCTCGGTCGCGGCGTCGGCGGCGTGTCCGGTCTCGTCGTCCATGCCTCAACCTCCCTGGCGCTCCGGGGCGCCGGCTGTCACGCGCGTAACGATCAGTATTGTACCGGAGCCGTAGCGCTTCTCGCGGCTAGCGGCCGGCCCGGAAGGCGGCGGTCACTCCATGCCGGCCAGGAAGCCGATCTTCCGCAGCGCCCGGATCAGGTCCATGGCGGTGATCTCGCCGGCGTCGTACTCCACCGCGACCCGGCCGGCGTCGCCAGGCGTCACCTCCGTCACGCCGGGCACGACCCGCAGCGTGGCCATCACGCGCTCGCGCGCCTCCAGCGTGTCCATGCCACGGACGCCCATCAAGACCCTGGCCATGGCCTCAGCCACGCCTGCCCTCCGCCCATGCCGCCCCGCGCGTCCCGAGGACGAGCGTCAACGTCACGTGATCGTCCGCCAAGTACCCTTCGCCGAGCAGCGCCGTCCGCAGGGCGTCGTCGGCCCTCGGCGTGCGGAAGACGAGGTCGTACACCCCCGCGTCATACGCGCTCTTGACCAGGGCCTTCGCCAGCGCGTCGCTCGTCCCTTCCGCCCGCGCAACGAGGCGGTGCGCGTGAACCGTCGGCCGCTCGCCCGTCCATACGGCCTGCGCCAGGAGGAAGCCGGCGAGCTCGGCACCGGCCGCGGTATCGGTGGGCGCCGAAGCCGCGACGCCATCGTCGACCTCGGCGACGAACGAGTGGCCGCTGCGCTCGAAGAACCGCAAGGCGGCGAGGTTGACGGCCCGCTCGAGGCCGTGCCTAGCGGAGTAGGCGTCGTCCAACCCAGCCAGTCGTTCGAGGTCCCCCGCGACGAGCGGCCTGATGCGGATGCTCATGCCCCGAGTATACGTAAGCCGTCTCAGACGACCAGGTCGCGCACGGCGCGCTCCGAGGCGACGGGGTCCCACGGCGCGTAACCGGCCTCCGCGAAGTAGAGGCCCTGCGGACCGACGTTATGGCCCGCGCGCCGGCGGTCGCGGGCGGCTATCAGCCCAGGCATGTCGGACGGCGCCAGCTTCCCCTTCCCCACCCACAGGAGCGTGCCGACGACGGTGCGGACCATGTTGCGCAGGAAGCCGTCCGCGGCGATGTGCAGGCGCACCTCGCCGCGCTCGAGGCGCAGCTCGCAGAGGTGCACGGTGCGCACGGTCGACCTGGTCTCCTGGGTGGCGAACGTGGAGAAGTCGTGGGTGCCGAGCAGGTGGCGCGCGGCCGCTTCCATGGCGCCCAAGTCGACGTGCCGGTGGACGGCGAGCACGCGTTCGCGCTGGATGGCGATGCCGCGCGGGTCGTCGCGCACCACGCGCATGCGGTACAGGTAGCGGCGGTACAGGCAGTGGAACTGCGCCTCGAAGTCGGGCGCGGCGTCCGCCACGCCGACGACCTTGACGTCCGGCGGCAGGTGGGCGTTTAGGGCGAGGCGCAGCTTCTCGTTGGGTTGGGTCCAGGTCGTGTCGACGTGGGCGACCATGGCCAGGGCATGGACGCCGGCGTCCGTGCGACCCGCCGCCAGCACGCTCGAGTGCTCGCCCGGCAGGGCCGCGAACGCGCCCTCGACGGTGGCCTGGACGGTGCGCTCGCCGCCCGCCTGGCGCTGCCAGCCAAGGAAGCCGGTGCCGTCGAACTCAAGGGTCAGGCGCAAGCGCCGCTTGCCGGTCGCGCTCGGTGGCGCCGGCTCGGCGTGTCCTTCCCGCACGTCAGGCGCGCCTAGCGCCGCCGGTCGCCATGACCGGTCCGCCGCTCAACCGCGCCCAGCGACATACGAGCGGCGCGAGGACGGTGCCCGTGAGGCCGATGACGAGGTACCGCAGGTAGCCCGGCAGCGGCGCGTGCTTCAGCTCCTCCGGCATGAGAGACGACGTGGCGCTGAGCACGGCCGCCACGAGCACCACCCCGACGGCGCCCATGCCGAGGCGGGTGATCACCCCGCCGGCGGCGCGGTGCGTCACGAGCTCGGGGCCGACGATGAAGGCCGAGGCGACCGCGAGGAAGACGTGCGAGGCGTCCGTGGTGAAGAGGAGATGGACGCCAAGGGGGACGAGGAGTCCGAACACCACGACGACGGCCTTGCCGGGCGCGAACGCGAGGCGCCGGGCGAACTGGGCGACGGCCACGACGAGCAGGCCGACGGCCAGCCCGCCGAGGACGTCGACGGGGTAGTGCACCCCCAGGTAGACGCGCGACAACCCGACGGCGACCACGATCAGGCCGGCCAGCGCCCAGAACCACGCCCGCTTGAAGTGCAAGGCCGCCAACGTCCAGAAGATGACGGCCGACTGAGTGTGACCGGAAGGGAACGAGCTGCCGGGCGCCGTGGCGCTCGCCCCGGGCCGCAGCACGTCCGGCCGCGCCTGGAAGGGCCTCGGAGCGTCGACGAGCGTCTTGATCACATCGTTGAGGTAGGCGCCGGTCAGGAACACGATGCCGAGGCGCCGCCCGAACGTCGCGTCGACCGCGAGGAACGCGAGGACGAGCAGCACCGTGAACGCTTCCTGGGAGCAGATGCCGGTGACCAGGAGCATCATCCTGTCGATGGCAGGCGACGCGAGTCGTTGCAGGGCGATGATGATGTCCACTAAGCCTCCGGAGCGCAAGGCGGTTCGCGCGACTAGAGCGCGATTTTACCAGTCGCGAGCGGGGCGCCGTGCGACGTTACGCGCCCGCGGCCCCCGGGATGCGAGCATTGGGGGATGGCCAACCTCCCGCCGAGCGACGACACCATCGCCGCCATCGCCACTGCCCCGGGCCTGGGGGCGGTCGGCGTGGTGAGGGTCTCCGGACCGGGCGCCTACGCCTTGGCCGACGCGGTCTTCGCCCCGGGTAACGGTTCGCGCCCGAGTGCGACGAAGCCGGGCCGGGTCGTGTACGGCCACGTCGTGGACGGCGACCGCCGCGTGGACGAGGCCCTGCTCCTGACCTTCAGGGCGCCGCGCTCCTACACGGGCCAGGACGTCGTCGAACTCCAGACGCACGGCGGACCGGCCGCCCTGCGGGCCACCCTCGACGCGTGCTTGCGTAGCGGCGCGCGGCTCGCTGGGCCCGGCGAGTTCACCCTGCGCGCCTACCTGGCGGGCCGCATCGACCTGCTGCAAGCGGAGAGCGTCATGGACGTGGTGGAGGCGCAGACCGACGCCTCCTTGCGCAACGCTGGCTTCGGTCTCAGCGGGGCGCTCGGCGAACGCCTCGGCACGGTGCAGTCGGACATCCTCGAGGCCTACGCCGCCGTGCAGGCCGCGTTCGACTACCCGGACGACGACGTGCCGGAGCAGGCACTCGAAGAGCCGGTCGCGCGCGCGGCGGGTGAGCTGAGGCGCCTGCTCGCCACGGCCGAGGCCGGACGGCTGAGCCGCATGGGCGCCAGGCTGGCGCTCATGGGGCGACCGAACGTGGGGAAGTCGAGCCTCCTCAACGCCCTCCTCGGTTACGAGCGCTCGCTGGTGAGCGCCACGCCCGGCACGACCCGCGACTACCTCGAGGCGCCCCTGACGCTCGGCGGCGTGCCGGTGACGGCCATCGACACCGCCGGCATCCGGCAGGCGGAAGACGCCATCGAGGCGTCGGGCGTGACGCTCGCCAAGCGCATCGCCGAGCAGGCCGACCTCCGGCTCCTGCTCCTCGACGGCTCGGAGAGCTTGAGCGAGCAGCTCGACGAGCGCGCCCGCGCCGAGCTCGCCAAGGGGCGCACGCTGGTGGTCGTCACGAAGGCCGACCTGACCGAAGCGTGGGACGAGGCCGAGCTGCGGCTGCCGCCGGGCGCCGAGCCCGCGGGTCGGGTGTCGGCACTCACGGGCGAGGGCCTGCGCGAGTTGGAGACGGCCGTGGTCGCCGCGCTTCTCGGCTCCGCCGCGGGCGCGGAGGTCTGGCTCGGGAACGAACGCCACGTTGCGGCCATCACGGCGGCCCTGGAGACCGTCGAACGCGCGGGCGCCCAGGCGCGAGGCGGATGGTACGAGCTGGCGGCCCTCGACCTGCAAGAGGCCATGCGTTCGCTCGCCGGCATCACGGGGCGAGACGGCATCGGCGAGGAGACGCTCGCCAGCATCTTCTCGCGCTTCTGCGTCGGGAAGTGACGGCCCTCCCCGCCTGAACGCACGCCCGGGGGCCGGCCCGGCAGCGAGCGCGGCCGCTGCCTAGGAAGCCGCGGCCTCGGCGCGCGTCGAGGCGGCGCGCGCCGCCTCGACGGCAGCCGCCTCGATGGCCAGCGGGAAGTGCTCTCCCACCTTACGCAGGACGCTCGCCGCCGTGAGTTCGACCATCTTCAGGAGCGCCTGAGTCCCCCACCGCTCGGCGCTCGGCAGCACCAGGAACACTGTGAGCGTGAGCGCGTAGTCGAGACAGCTACCGCCATCCACCGGCTCCACGCGCGCCTCGCCGCCCACCTCGGCCCACGCGCGGTCGTGGTGGACCGGCCCCGCCGGCGTCAACGTCGCCCCGGAGTCAGTCGAGCCGATGGTGCTTGCGAACGGGACGTCGCGCACCCCGAAGACGGCGGCGTTCACCGGCAGGCGCGCCTCGAGCGTCGGGGGGTCGCCGGGGCGGAGGCGCACCCCGGTAAGGAAGTCGGCGTGGGCGAGCGAAGCGGGCACGTCCCGTACGAAGGCTCGGGCAGCGTCAGCGACGAGGGGCACCCGCAAACGGAACGAGACCTCGCGTTCCAGCCTCAGGAGCCCGCGCTCGTCACGCTCGGGACTGTGGGCCTCCTCCGCTGTGTCCGCCGTCACCTCTCGCCCTTCAGGCGCTGACCGACCCACTCCACCCTGAGGGTGCCGTCCAGCGCGGCCGCCTCGACCTCGGCGTCGGTCGCGCCGCGCAGGCGTTGCAGGTCCTGGAAGGAGTCCGCGCTAGATGCCAGGCCGACGCGCACCGTCACAGGGCCGTCGTCCGCCAACCTGCCGATCCGCCACAGGAGGCTGGAGGCCAAGTCCTCAAGGCTCCCCTGCTCCAAGCCCAGTCCCTCTAGCGTCTCTGCCAACCGTGCCAACACTTGTGAATCGTTCATCCGAGGCTCCGACCTCCAGAGTAACGCATGGCCCCGGGACGTACTGCCCGCCCCTGCCTACGTTCCCGGGGGCCTCGGGAAGGCGCCCCCGGTCGCGCGCCAGGGGGCGTGATAACATCCGCGCCGTGTCCGAGCCGAGCGCCACCACCGAGCGTCCTGGCCCTGGCTTCGGGGGCGGAAGCCACGCACCGACGAGCTTCTCGGAAGCGGCCCTCCTGTACTGCAAGGGCCTGCTGATGGGGAGTTGCGACCTCATCCCCGGCGTGAGCGGCGGCACCATCGCCCTGATCGTCGGCGTGTACGGCGGTCTGCTCGAGAGCATCGGCGCCCTCACCAAAGGCGACTTCCTGCGCCCCCTACTGCGCGGCCGCTTCAAGGAGGCGTTCGCCGCCATGCACGGCAGCTTCCTGTTCCTCCTCGCCGCAGGCATCGGCACGGCCATCGTCCTGCTCTCGCGGGTGGTCGCCTACCTGCTGGAGCGCCACCCCGGCTACCTGATGGCCTTCTTCACCGGCCTGGTCGCCGCGTCGGTCATCATCATCGGGCGCAAGGTGCGCCGGTGGAAGGCGCCGCTCGCCCTGCTGCTCGCGCTCGGCACTACCCTGGGGTTCGTGATCGTCGGCCTTACGCCCGTCGAGACGCCCTCGGGACCCGCCTTCCTCTTCCTCTCCGGCTTCCTCGCAATCTGCGCCATGGTGCTACCTGGCATCTCGGGCGCCTTCATCCTCGTGCTGCTCGAGAAGTACGAGCTGGCGCTCACGGCCTTGGCCAACCTCGACCTCGCCGTCATCGTCCCGATCGTGCTCGGAGCCGCCGTGGGCCTCCTGTC
>CAUJFI010000009.1 GCA_963170125.1 Deinococcota bacterium
CTGGTCTTTGCTCCTTGGTTGAGTGCCTGCATGACCTGCTGGCGGATGGTGGTGACCAACTCAGGGCGCGAGGCGAGGAACTCCACGGCACGCTCCTTACCCTGACCGAGGCGCTCGTTAGCGTACGAGAACCACGAACCGCTCTTAACGATCACCCCCAGATCACTAGCGATCCCCACCAAGTCCCCAAGCTTGTCGATACCCCGCCCGAACATGATGTCCACCTCCGCCTCCTTGAACGGCGGCGCCACCTTGTTCTTCGTCACCTTCACCCGCACCCTAGACCCGATGCGCTCAACACCGACCTTCACATCCCCCTTACGCCTGACCTCCAGACGCACACTCGCATAGAACTTGAGGGCCCTGCCACCCGGAGTCGTCTCCGGATTGCCGTACATCACCCCGATCTTCTCGCGAATCTGATTGATGAAGATCGCCGTGGTGTTCGACTTAGCCAACACCCCCGTCAACTTCCTGAGCGCCTGACTCATGAGCCTGGCCTGCAACCCCACGTGAGAATCCCCCATCTCACCCTCGATCTCAGCGCGCGGCACCAACGCCGCCACACTATCCACCACGATCACATCCACCGCACCCGAACGCGTAAGCAACTCCACGATCTCCAACGCCTGCTCACCCGTATCCGGCTGCGACACCAACAACTCGTTCACATCCACACCGAGCGCCGCAGCGTAAGTCGGATCCAACGCATGCTCAGCATCCACGAACGCCGCCACCCCACCAGCCGCCTGCGCCTCAGCCACCACATGCAAAGCAAGAGTCGTCTTACCCCCAGACTCAGGACCGTAAACCTCCACGATCCGACCCCGAGGCAACCCCCCAACCCCCAACGCCACATCCACACTCAACGACCCAGTCGAAACCACCCCACCCCCACCCACACCAACCGGCACCGCCCCCAACCGCATGACCGCCCCACGCCCAAACTGCCGCTCGATCTGCAACAACGCAGAATCAAGAGCCTTCTTGCGCTGGTCTTCCATAAGCCCGCAGCCTCCGTTCAGATACGGGAGGACCCGTGGCGGGCCTTCCCTTATGGCGCTTCAGCCGGCTTCGTCGTCGTCGGACCGGCATCCCGGTCCCACGACCACGACGTCAGCGCAGCGCCGACCGGAGGAGGTGAAGGCTAGTGAAAGCGGACCGTTCTCGTTGCCATGGCCCACCAAGCGGTGGCAGGTCCAGGGTCTTGACGGAGGTTCCGCTCGCAGTGGCTATCGCGATGACCACACGGGTGATCGTTCGGTCGTCTCCTACCGGTTTGGCGCCAGGCACCGCGGGCAGGACGCCTGGCCGCCCCGACTGGGGTGCCACACTTGCCTGCATGCGCGTAAGCTTCCCAACGCCGGGTTCAGCGATTGACGCATCGTTCGAGGCGGCCAGCACGGGGACGCAAGGTCCGAGGTTGGCGACGCCAAGGTCCGCCTTGAAGAACGCCCTGACTGCGGCGGCCAGTGCGGCCACTACCTCGACCGCCCCGTAAGGCAGCTTCTGCAGTAGTCCGAGGGGTACGCCGAGCGCTCTCATGGTTTCCAAGTCGCATGTTATCACGCTGCCACTTACTGCCCCGAACCGCCGGACCGCCTGGTCCGGAGCGGTCGGTCTCCCGCTCAGGGGCGTTAGCCGCCCGAGCTGGTCGACACTGTCGTCAGCTCCGACCAGGTAGCCGGTCAAGACTCCGCCGGTGCTCCCCTCGGCGACGGCGAGCCGCTGCCCCCGCTCCCGCAGGGCGGAGACGACGATGCGCGGCAGGTCGTCCGCATCGGTGCCCCAGACGCTGTCACCGAGCTTGGCGGCGACCGTCTCGACCGTGGGCTGGGCGAGCGCGGCGGCCCGGTCGAGGTCGTCGGCCTTGGCGGCCACGCGCACGTGAACGCCGTCGGCCTTCGCGTAGGTCGCGACGCTGGGGTTCGCCTGGTCAGTGAGCTCCCCGAGCGTCTCCGCCACGAGCGACTCGCCGATGCCGATCGTCTTGAAGGTGCGTACGAACAGCTTGCTGCCGGGCAGCGGCAGACGCGGGAGGGCTTCCTGGTGCCACATGCGCTCCAACTCGCGCGGCGGCCCCGGCAAGGTGACGATGTAACGCTCCTTGCCGCCCCTGGTGAGGCGCACCAACCAACCCGGCGCCGTACCGACCGGGTTGGGAAGGACCTCCGACGAGGGGATGACGTGCGCCTGTCGGAGGTTGGACTCGGGCATGTGACGATCGTTGGCGGCGAAGCGCCGCCGCAGCCAGGCCTCGATCTCCGGGTCGACGGTCTGCGGCTCGCCCAGTACAGCGGCGATGGCCTCCCGGGTGAGGTCGTCGTCGGTGGGGCCGAGCCCGCCGGTCAGCACCACGAGGTCGCTGCGCTCCAGGGCGGCGTCGAGCGCGGCCATGATGCGCGCCTGGTTGTCGCCGACGCGTTGTGACCAGTAGACGTCGACGCCCACTTCCGCCAGGTCGGCGGCGACGCGGGCGCTGTTCGTGTCGACGACCTCGCCGAGGAGCAGCTCCGTGCCGACGGCGATCACTTCCGCGCTTCTGACGCTGTTCATGAGGGAGGATAACAGGCGGCAACGCGTCTGGAACGGACGGCACGCGTAAGCGCGATGGTGTACAATCCGTTCGGTTCCTTCCCCCCGGGAACCAGGGAGAGGGCTTCGTGCCCTCCACCATCTCCTCTCTTTGACCCTGCGCCCCCCACGCAGGGTCAATCCTTTAGGGCCCCGGCGGCGCCCGCGCCGGAGTAGCCGTAGGCAGGGGCCCGCCGCGGACTCCCCGGGCCCCTGCCTAGGGCAGGTAGGCGAACTCAGCGCCGCCAACAGACGGGCTCACGCGCCGGTGCTAGCATTGGCCATGACGATATCTCGGGCAGCAAGAAGCGCGTCCAGCACGCACAAGGAGCGCCCCAAGACCCTCGGAGAGCTGCGGGGAACCCGCTGGGAGGCCTTGGCGGGTCGCAGCGTACGCGACGAACTCCGCTCCAACCTCGTAGCGGCCCTGCAGCGCCGAGAACCCCTGTTCCCCGGGGTGGTCGGTTACGGGGACACGGTCGTGCCGGCGGTGGTCAACGCCCTGCTCAGTCGTCACAACTTCATCCTGCTCGGGCTGCGGGGGCAGGCCAAGACGCGCATCCTGCGCCAACTCGTCACGCTCCTCGACGAGGAGGTGCCGTACCTGGAGGGTACGGAGCTGCATGACGACCCCTTCGCTCCCCTGACGGCCGAGGGCCGCGGGCTGGTGGCGGAGCGCGGGGAGGCGACTCCCATAGGGTGGCTCCCCCGTGAGCAGCGCTACGTCGAGAAGCTCGCCACGCCGGACACCACCGTGGCCGACATCGTCGGCGACATCGACCCCATCAAAGCCGCTCGGCTCGGCACGAGGCTGGGGGACGAGCGCGCGGTGCACTTCGGGCTCCTGCCGCGCGCCAACCGCGGCATATTCGCCATCAACGAACTGCCGGACCTGGCGGGCAAGGTGCAGGTGGCGCTCTTCAACGTCATGCAAGAAGGCGACGTCCAGATCAAGGGCTACCCCATGCGCCTCCCGCTCGACGTGATGCTGGTGTTCAGTGCCAACCCGGAGGACTACACGGCGCGGGGCAAGATCATCACGCCCCTCAAGGACCGCATCGGCAGTGAGGTGCGCACGCACTACCCCCAGCGCGTCGAGGAGGGCATGGCAATCACGCGCCAGGAGGCCTGGACGGACCGCGCAAAGGGCGTCTTCGTCCCGGCGTTCGTGGCGGAGGCCGTCGAGGAGGTCGCCTTCCAAGCCCGCTCGGACGCTCGGGTAGACAAGCACTCCGGCGTATCGCAACGCCTGCCGATCAGCCTCCTCGAGAACGTGGTGAGCAACGCCGAACGCAGGGCGCTGGCGCACGGCGGTCAAGGCGTCGCCCGCATCTCCGACCTGTACGCGGCCCTACCTGCCGTCACGGGCAAGATCGAGCTGGAGTACGAGGGCGAGTTGAAGGGGGCGGAGAGCGTCGCGAGGGAGATCGTCAGACGGGCCATCGGTCAGGTGTTCGGGCGGCGCGGGGCGGAGCTCGATACGGCGCCCATCGTCGAGTACTTCGACGCCGGCAACAACCTGCGGCTCCCCAGCGACCTCCCGAGCAGCGACTGGCGGGCGCCCCTCGTCGAGGTCCCCGACCTGCTGACGGTCGCGGCTGAGCTGGCGGCGGCCACGAGCCGCGATGCCGGCGGGGTGGAGACAGCAGTCTCGGACGAGCTCCCGCTCGTTAGCGCCGAGTTCGTCCTCGAGGGCCTCTACGCGCGACGCCAGATCGGGCGGAGCGAGGAGCTCGGCTACACCGTCGCCGAGGCCGCCCAGCCCGGTGCGCGGCCCCGGTGGAACTGACCGCGGCCCTGGGAGGCGCACGCGCCGCGCGCCGCGCCGGCGCGCACGGAGGTCCCGCATGGCAGTGATCCGCTACTCGAAGTACGAGGGCACGCTCGATGACCTCGACATGGCCGACCTAATGCGCATGCTGCAAGACCGGCTCCTGCAGTCCGGCTTCGAGCGCAACCCGTACGACCCGGACCCGAATCACCGGCCGACCATGCAGGACCTTCACGAGGCCATCGCTCAGGCATTGGTCGACAACGACCTGGTGAGCGAGGAGGTCCTCAAGGACGCCCTAGCGGCCGAGGACTGGCTGGACACCGAGCTCGGGGCCGCCGCCCGCGAACTCGCCCGGCGGCTCGAACAGGAAGGGTACTTGCGGGCGAACCCGGCGGAGGACGGCGCGCGGGACGCCGAGGGGGCCGCACCGGCGTCCGCGGGTGGGCCGGCCGCGGACCCCGGCAGGGCTACCTTCGAGCTGACGGACAAGGCGATCGACTTCCTCGGCTACCGCACGCTCCGGGACGTGCTCGGCGGAGCCGGCCGCTCGAGCGTCGGCTCGCACGACACGCACTTCACGACCACGGGCGTTGAGACGGTGGGAGCGACGAAGGAATACGAGTTCGGCGACGCGCTCAACCTTGACGTGCCGACCACCCTGGCCAGGGCCGCCCGGCACGGGCTCGAGGACGGCCGCATCGACCTGCACGAGGAGGACCTCCGGGTACAGGAGTCGGAGTACTACTCGTCCGCCGCCACAGTGGTGATGCTCGACTGTAGCCACTCGATGATCCTCTACGGCGAGGACCGCTTCAGCCCGGCCAAGCAGGTCGCGCTCGCCCTCGCCCACCTTATCCGCACCCAGTACCGCGGCGACACGGTGCAGTTCGTCCTGTTCCACAACGGGGCGGAGGAGATCTCGCTGGAGCGCCTGGCCATGGCGCAGGTCGGGCCGTATCACACGAACACGGCGCAAGGACTCCGACTCGCCCAACGCCTGCTCCTGCGCCAGAACAAGGAGATGAAGCAGATCGTGATGATCACGGACGGCAAGCCGTCGGCCATCACCCTGCCGGACGGGCGCATCTACCGCAACGCCTACGGGCTGGACCCGCTCGTCCTCGGCGAGACCCTCAGGGAGGTCGGCGCCTGTCGGCGGCACGGCATCCAGGTCAACACGTTCATGCTGGCGCGCGACCCGGAGCTCGTGGCGTTCGTCCAGCGCGTCAGCGCCATGACGAGGGGCAAGGCCTACTTCACAACCCCGAGCACCATCGGTCGTTACGTGCTACTCGACTACCAGGCCAAGCGCACGAAGCTCGTCAACTGACTCGGTGGACCCTAGGGCGCGCATGTGTCGCGCCGGCCCGGGTCGAGGCCCTCACTCGAACGAGCGTGAGAGCCGGTCCAGGGCCTGGATGGCGGGCGCGTAGTTCGGATCGGCGGTGCGCGCGGCGCGGTAATTGACCTCGGCACGCTCCAGGTCGCCCAGCTGCTCGTACGCCTCACCCATGCGGTAGTAGGCCTCCACGTAGGCCGGGCTGCCGGGCCGCGCCTCGCCGTTGTCCGTCGCCTCGAACACGTCGATGGCGGCGTTGAAGGCGGAGATGGCGTCAGGGAGTCGGCCCACGAACATGAACAGCCGGCCCTTGTCGATGTAGGGCCACAACTCGCGCCCTCCGCGCGCCGTGCTGGCGGCGGCGTCGAAGGCCGCTACGGCGTCGTCGAACCGCGCGGCCTGCCACGCCACCCGCCCCCAGTCCATCGCGAACTCGTAGTCGCGGCTACGCAGGAACGCGTTCTGAAGGGCCCGCAGGGCTCCAGCCGGGTCGCCGGTCGCCGCGCGTAGGAGGCCCTGCAGGTTGACGACGGCGGGGTCGGAGTCGCCGGACAGCTCGATCGCGCGGTCCAACTCGACCTGGGAGCGCTCCAAGTTGCCGGTCAGGTACAGGGCCTTGGCGTACAGGAAGTGCGCCTCGCCGCTCTCCGGGTGATGGGTGACCAGTTCCGGTCCGTTCAGGCGCGCGGCCGAGTTGTAGTAGCCCTGGGCCAGCAGGTCGCGCATCTGGGCGAAGTCGGCTTGCGCGTAGGCAGCGCCGCCGAGCAGGAACACGCAGACGGCCAGCGCCAGCGCCACGGCGCGGGTGGACGGCCGCGCTCGCGCCCAGCTGGGTGACGTCCTGAACGGCACGGCGCAAGGGTACCCCAAGGCGGGATGAGAAGGGGCGACGCGTTCAGCCCACGAGGACCCCTTGGGCCGCGCCGGCACCGAGGCCGGACCGGACCTCACGCCGCGCTTCCCAGGGTCGCCGCCAACCAGTCCAGCCCCTCGTCGGCCAGGCGGGT
>CAUJFI010000010.1 GCA_963170125.1 Deinococcota bacterium
GTGGAGACGAGGCGCTCGAACTCCTTGGCGTCCACGGCGCGCGAGGAGCCGGTCTCGAAGGAGATGGCCTTGCGCAAGTGGAGCTCGGCGAGGGAGGCGTCCATCGTGATCATGCCGATGGCGCCGCCCATCTGGATCTGGGCGGGGATCTGGTGCGTCTTGCCCTCGCGGATGAGGTTGCGCACGCCCGGCGTGGCGATGAGCAGCTCGTAAGCGAGCACGCGGCCCTCCCCGCCGGCGCGCGGGATGAGCTGCTGGGTGAGGATGGCCTGCAGGTTGTTGGCGAGCTGCACGCGCACCTGCGCCTGCTGCGCGTCCGGGAAGACGTCGATGATGCGGTCGATGGCCTCGGCGGCCGTGTTGGTGTGCAGCGTGCCGAGCACGAGGTGGCCGGTCTCGGCTGCCGTCACGGCGGCGCCGATCGTCTCGAAGTCGCGCATCTCGCCGACCAGGATGACGTCGGGGGCCTGCCTGAGCACGCTGCGCAGCGCCGCCTGGAAGTTCGCCGTGTCCTCGCCGACCTCGCGTTGGTTGACGATCGACGTCTTGTGCCGGTGGAAGAACTCGATGGGGTCCTCGATGGTGACGATGTGCTTCGAGTACTCGTCGTTGACCAGGTCGAGCATGGTGGCCAGGGTCGTCGACTTGCCCGAGCCGGTCGGGCCCGTGACGAGCACGAGGCCGCGCGGCAGCCGCGCGATGTCGGCCGCCTCCTGCGGCAATCCGAGGTCTGCGAACGTGAGGACCTCTTCCGAGATCGTGCGCATGACGCCGCCGACAGAGCCGCGCTGCATGAACACGTTGACGCGGAAGCGCCCGTGGCCCGTCAGGCTGAACGAGAAGTCGAGGTCCTTGCGCTCCTCGAAGTTGCGCTGCTTCTTCTCGTCCATCAGCGCGTACATGAGGCGGCGCGTCATCGTCCCGTTGAGGACCTCGTACTCGGTCGGCCGCCACTCCCCGTCGAGACGCAGCATGGGCGGGAGGCCGACCGTGAGGAGGAGGTCGGAGGCCCGCCGCTCGATGGCGAGCTTCAGTAGGTCGACGATGTCTGCCTGGATCTGGGTCGAACGGATCTGGTCTGCCATGCCTGGTCCTCTCGCGTCGCGCGCTACTCGGCCGTGCGCGCGAGCACCTCTTCCAGGGTCGTGATGCCCTGGAAGGCCTTGTTGATGCCGTCGTCGCGCAGCGTCTTCATGCCGCGCTTGACCGCCAGGTCGCGCAGCTCGATGGAGGACGCCTCCTGGACGATGGCCTTCTCGATCTCCTCGTCGACCACGAGCAGCTCGTGGATGGCGTAGCGACCGTTGTAGCCGCTGCCGCCGCACTTCTCGCAGCCGACGCCGCGGTAGAGCGACTTGCCCGCCATCTCCTTCTCGGAGATGCCGAGGCGCCGCAGCACGTCGGGGTCGGGGCTCGAGGCGACCTTGCACTCGCGGCACACGCGCCGGACGAGGCGCTGGGCGAGGACGCCGATGAGGGACGCCGAGACGTTGAACGGCTCGATGCCCATCTCCTGCAGGCGCGTGATGGCGCCGGCCGAGTCGTTCGTGTGCAAGGTGGCGATCAGGAGGTGGCCGGTCAGGGCGGCTTCCATCGAGATCTTCGCGGTCTCGTGGTCGCGGATCTCACCGACCATGATGATGTCGGGGTCCTGCCGGAGGAACGAGCGGAGGGCGCGCGCGAAGTCGAGGCCCGCCTTGGCGTTCACCTGCGTCTGGTTGATGCCGGGGATCTCGTACTCGACCGGGTCCTCGATGGTCGTGACGTTGACCTCGGGCGTCGCGAGGCGCTTGAGGATGGAGAAGGTGGTGAACGACTTGCCCGAGCCGGTCGGGCCCGTGATCAGGAACATGCCGTACGGCTTCTGGATCACGTCCGTGAAGCGCTGGTAGTTGTAGTCGGCGAAGCCGAGCTGCTCGATCTCGGGGATGTCGGACGCCTTGCGCAGGATGCGCATCACCGACTTCTCGCCGTACACGGTCGGGAGCGTGGAGAGGCGGAGGTCGACCTCCAGGTTGCGGTCCTTGAAGCGCACGCGGCCGTCCTGGGGCAGGCGCCGCTCGGCGATGTTGAGACCGCCCATGATCTTGATGCGCGAGGCGAGCGCGGGGGCCGTCACCTTCGGCATGGTCATGTACTCGCGCAAGGTGCCGTCCTTGCGGACGCGCACGATGACCTTGTCGGGTCGCGGCTCGATGTGGATGTCGGAGATGTCGTTGAGGACGGACTCGCGGATGATGTTGTTGACGACCTTGACGAGCGCGTTGTCGTCGATGGCGCTCGTGTCGTCCTCTTCGGAGCTGGAGGAGACCCCGACCTCCTCGACCACCGCCTTGGCGAGCTCCTCCATGTCTGCGCCCTCGCGGTAGAAGCGGTTGAGCATCCGCGTGAGCGACTCTTCCGTCGCCACCGCCGGGCGGATCTCGCGGCCCGTTATCAGGTGGATGTCGTCGAGCGCGAAGACGTGGCGCGGGTCCTTCATCGCGACGACGAGGACGTCGCCCTCCAGGCGCACGGGCATGGCGGCGTAGCGCCGCGCCGTCGGCTCGGGCACCAGGCTGACCGCGTACGGGTCGATGCGCGTGTTGTCCTCGATGAACTCGAAGCCGAGCTGCATGGCGAGGCTGCGCGCCAGCATGTCCGGGCTGATCTTGCCGGACTGCACGAGCGTGTCCTCGAGCCGGCCGCCGCCGGAGCGCTGCTTGTTTAGCGCCTCCTCGACGTCCGATTGCGTGACGTAGCCGAGGTCGACGAGGATCTCGCCCAGGGGCTTGATCCGGCCGAGCTTCGCCTGCTCCTCCAACGCTCTACGGAGCTGCTCGCGCTTCAGGCGCTTGCTCTGCAGCAGCGTCTCGCCGAGCCGGCCCTGGTCCTGGGCGTACATCTCGTCGATGCGCGCCGTGACGGCGGGCCCCGTGGCGGCCACGAAGGTGACGTCGCCCGAGACGATCGACTCGATGTCCGCCATGCGCCGAGGGTCGGAGATGGCGACGACGAGTGTGCTGCCTTCGAACTTGTACGGCACGGCGGAGAACTGGACGGCGTCGAGGCGCAGGAGCTTGGTGGCCAGGCGCTCGTCCGGCGGCTCGCCCGCGAGGTCCGCCACGAACGGGATGCCGTGCTGCTCGGCCAACAGGGCGGTGAGGTGCTCCTCGCTCAGGTGCCCGCGGCTCACCAGGATGCGCCCAAGGAGACCGCCGGTCCGCTGCTGCTCCTCGATGGCCTCGGCTAGTTGCGCGGCGGTCAGGAAGCCGCCGTTGACGGCGAGGTTGCCGAGCCGCATGGCGGGGTCGACCTCGATGTCCACCGGCGGCTCGAGCCCCAGCTCCGGGTAGTAGGTCGCTAGCGCCCAGAGCATCTCCTTCTGCAGCGCGAGGTAGGGCTCGACCAGGCAGCTGGACGCGTCCTCGACCTCCTCGATCGCCAAGGCGTCGAGCGGATCGACGAACGCGACCCGCAGACGGTCCTGGTCGACGGCGAACGGGATGGCGCGCAGGTCGTTGGCGAGGTCGGCGGGGACCTTGGCCAGCGCGTCGGCCATGACGTCGACACGCGGCAGGTGCACGAGGGGGATGCCGATCGACTCCTCGACGGCGCGCGCTATGCGCTGCTCCGACAAGACCCCGAGGTTGACCAGGATGTCGGCCAACCGGCCACCCACTTCGCCGTGCCGGCTGATGGCTTGTTGCAACGCGTCGTCGGTGACGTAACCGCGCTCGAGGAGCACGGCCCCGAGCCTCTTGTCACCGATCGAGAGTACTGCCACGGTCATCTCTCCCTGAGCACCCATCTTTCCAGTAACCGCGCCAGGCGCGTATGAGGAAGCTTACCCGGCGACAACGGCGTCACCAGGACGGCGGTGAGACCGGCACGCTTGGCGCCGAGGACGTCGGTGAACAGCTGGTCACCGAGCATCGCCACGCGCTCGCGCGGCAACTCGCCGAGGAGCCGCAACCCCCGCCTGAACGCGTGGGCGAAGGGTTTGCCCGCCATGGCGACGGCCGGCACGCCGGCCTTGGCCGCGACGGCCGCCACCCTGTCCTTGTCACCGTTCGAGAGGATCGCCACTCTCACTCCTGCCGCTAGCAGGCTGCCGAACCAGGCGTAGACGTCTTCGTCGACCCGTTCGGCGCGCGCGGCGAGCAAGGTGTCGTCGAGGTCCACCAGCAGTCCTGCCAGGCCACGCGCTGCCAGCCACTGCGGCGTCACCTCATGCACCGAGGCGACACGGGCGTCCGGTTGGAGCACTCGGGGAGCCTAGCATGCGCAAGGTGAGGCGGCGAGAGTAAGAACTCACGTGTGCCAGGCGTGGCTAGGCCCTGGCGCATGTCCGCGCCTCAGGAGCCCGTAACGTACTCCAGCGCCGCCTCGAGCGTGGCCATGAACGCCTCGGGATCGTCCAGCCACGGGTAGTGGCCCGTCGGGAGTCCGCTGTACAGCGCGCCCGGCAGGCCCTCGAGCGCGGCCTCGACCTGCTCGGGGTACGCCGTGCCGTCGAGCTCCCCGGCGATGACGACGACGCGCTTGCCGCTCGCTGCCAGCTCCCGCAGGGCCGAGAGCGCCTCGCGCTCCCAGACGGTGTCGGCCTCGTCCTCCTCCTGCGGCCCCGAGAGCGCCTCGGCGTCGACGTGCTCCAGGTGGAGGCGGGCGGCCTGGTTCGGAAACTGCAGCGTGTCGAAGAGGACCTTCGGGTTCAGCAGCCGGAACGCGGCGTCAGCGGCGTCGGCGCCGCTCGCGAACGGTTCGGCGGGAGCGTCGTCCCCCTCCAGGCCGTCTCCCGCGTCGATGTGGGCGGCGTCGCGCGGCGTCGCGGCGGCGGTGGCCGTGCTTAGGAGGCGCTCCGCCAACATGGGCAGCGAGAGCCAGGGGTTGACGAGCACGAGGCCCGTGACGCGCTCAGGCGCCGCCAACGCCGCGGTGACCGCCACGAGCGCACCGAACCCGTGCCCCAGGAGGGCGGCGCTGCCCAGGCCGAGGGCGTCGAGCACCACGGGCACGTCGGCGGCGAGGGCGTCCGGGTCGGCGCCGCGGCCGTCGTCGGAGAACGACCGCCCACCGCCGCGCATGTCGGCGTAGACGACCAGCCAGCGCGCGAGGTCGTCGCCGACGAGCTCGCGGAACGAGTGCGCGCTGTAGCCGGGACCGCCGTGCAGGTAGTAGACGACGGGGGCGGAGGCCGGTCCGACGAGCTCGACGTAGAGCTCGGCGCCGGGGGCCTCCACGCGCTCGCTCAGGTCCCGGTAGTCGGGCGGCTCCATGGGGCGCCCGCTCACGCTTCCGTCCCGCTGGGGGCGGCCGGCGGCGGCGGCTCGGGGTCGCTACGTCCGCGGGCGGCCCGCGCCGCGGCGAAGCCGAAGCATCGCTCGGCGTTGGCGTCGAGCTGGCGTTCCAGCGCTTCCGGGTCGGCGCCGAGCACGTCCGCGAGCGCGGCCGCCGTCAGGCGCACGTTGGCCGGCGAGTTCGGCTTCCCGCGTAGCGGCATGGGGGAGAGGTAGGGGCTGTCGGTCTCGACGAGCAGGCGCTCGACGGGCACGCGCGCGGCCGCGGCGCGGATATCGGCGGCGCTCTTGTAGGTGAGGTTGCCGGCGAACGACACGTACCAGCCGGCCGCCAGCCCGGCCGCCAGCAGCTCCGGATGGCCGGAGAAGCAGTGCAGCACGCCGTTGCCGTAGCCGCCCCCAGCGATGGCCGCCGCGGCCGCGAGGGCCGCCTCCTCGCGTCCCTGCTTGTCGCGCACGTGCAGGACGAGGGGCTTGCCGAGCGCCCTGGCCAGGCCCAGCTGCCAGTCGAAGGCGAACCGTTGCGCCTCGGGCGACTCGTCGTCCCAGTACCGGTCGAAGCCGGTCTCGCCGATGGCCACGACGAGGGGGTCGCCGGCGAGGTCTGTGATGGCGGCCCTGGTCGCGGCGTCGGCCGCGCGGCTCGCGTCGTTGGGGTGGACGCCGACGGCGGCGTAGACGTTCGGGTGCGCGCGCGCCGCGGCGATGGCCAACCGGCTGCGCTCCACGTCCGTGCCCACGGTCACCATGGCGACGAGGCCGGGATCCACGGCGGCTTCCGGGTCGGCGCAGCGGTCGAGGTGGCAATGACTGTCGGTCACGCGCTCACTCTACCGCCGGTCCGGTTCTCGGGCCGGTGGCGGGCAACAGCGCGGCGCACCCCGCGCCAGTAACGTGCCACACGCGGCTAGCGCATGTGGAGCGTGTGAGACTTCTGTAATAGGACCGTTGCTACCTTCACCTCACTTGACCGGGGAGGGTCTCGGCGAGACAGGGGATCTCAAGCCGGACCCGGCGAGCAAAGAATCGGCAGGCTCGAGGAAGGCAGGTAAGCAAGATGGTTCACCAGTTCGCTCGCGGGAACGACGACGTACGGTACCTGAGCAACGAGGAGTTGAGCGAGATCATCTCCAAGTGCGAGGACGCGATCCAGGACGGCAGCGCCGAAGTCGAGGACTACGAGGCGTTCGTCGTATGCCAGAAGGAGCTCGCCCGCCGTACCTGGGCGTGAGCCGTACCACGGCCGCGGCGCCCACGAGCCC
>CAUJFI010000011.1 GCA_963170125.1 Deinococcota bacterium
GGAGCCGGCGACGCCGAGGAAGGCGACGAGCGAGAGGACGAAGCCCGCCCCGACGGCGGCGCTGCCGATGATGCCGGGGGCGGGCTCCTTGAGGCTGCGGCCGAACAGGCCGTTCACCAAGGCGCCGGCGAGGGCGAGCAGCGGCGCGAGGGCGGCCCACTGGACGAGGTCGGTCATGCGCGCACCTCCGATAGCTCGTCCACGTCGGTGCTCACGCGGTTACGGAAGATGGCGACGAGGATGCCCAAGCCGACGGCCACCTCGGCGGCCGCGACGGCCAGCACGATGAACACCGCCGTCTGTCCGTTGAGGGCCGTCGCCGCGCCGCTGGCGCTCCAGCTGCGGGCGAAGGCGACCATGGCCAGGTTGGCGGCGTTGAGCATCAGCTCGACCGACAAGAACAGCATGATGGCGCTTCGCCGCGTCAGGACCCCGACGCCGCCGACGGCGAAGAGGACGGCGCTGAGGGCGACGTAGTACTCGGTGCCGACCATCAGTGGCCTCCGTGCACGAGCTCGTCGTCGAGGGCGACGCCGGTAACGGACGCGGAGGTCGGCTCATGCGGCGCCGAGCGCGCGGCGGAGCCCCGCTGGGGGCGCGTCTCCGGCGCGGCGCGCTGGACGAGGCTCACGGCCGCGACCACGCCCGTGAGGAGCAGCACGCCGACGAGTTGGAAGGCGAGCAGGTAGTCCGTGAAGAGGACCTCGCCTATGCGCTCGGCGCCGCCGCCGCCAAGGGCGCCGTCGACGACGGCGGCACCGGGCAGCGGCTGCCGCTGCAGGAAGTAGACGACCACGAGCCCGGCGACGGTGACGCCGGCGCTGGCCCAGGCGGCGGGCTTGAGCCACTTGAGCTTGTCGCCGGTCCGCTCGCCGCTCACGTTGAGGAGCATGATCACGAAGAGGAAGAGCACCATGATGGCGCCCGCGTAGACGATGACCTGGATGGCGGCGAGGAAGTGCGCTTGCAGCGTCACGTAAGTGACCGCGAGGGCCAGGAGCGTGCCGACGAGCGCAAGCGCGGCGTGGACCGGCTGCCGCAGCGTCACGACCCCGATGCCGCCGGCGAGCATGAGCGCGGCTAGGATGACGAAGGCGACCATGTCAGTAGTCGACGCCTTCCAGCTCGGGACGGGGTCCGGCCTCGAACCCCAGCTTGACGTCCTTGCCCTTCGCCTCGGCCTCCCGGCGCTGCCACTTGCCGCCCTTCGTGCCTACGAGCATGTCCTCCTTGCGGTAGACGAAGTCCTGGTAGCGGAAGTCCGCCATCTCGAACTCGTGGCCGAGCACGACGGCCCCGGTCGGGCACGCCTCCTCGCAGAAGCCGCAGAAGATGCAGCGCAGCATGTTGATCTCGTAGATCTTCGCGTAGCGCTCGCCCGGCGAGACGGGGTCGGCGGGGTCGTTCTCCGCCGCCTCGACGTAGATGGCGTAGGCGGGGCAGGCCGCGGCGCACAGGCTGCAGCCGATGCACTTCTCGAGGCCCGTGTCAGGGTGCCTGAGGAGGTGGTGCCGGCCGCGGAAGCGCGGCTGGATCGTGACCTTGTCGCGCGGGTACTGGACCGTCACGGGGCGCTTGAACATGTACCCCAGGGTCAGCCCCATGCCCTTGGCGATGTCGATGACGCTCATGCTGGAGTACCTCCGTGACAGGTGAGCGGCTGGGTGGCGCGATCAGATGACAAACGCGACCACCGCCCCCGTGATGAGCGCCGCCGCCAACGCGAACTCGAAGACGTAGATCCAGCCGAAGCGCATGAGCTGGTCGTAACGCAGGCGCGGCAGCGTCGCCTTGAGCCAGATGAACATGAACATGAAGATGGCCATCTTCACGAACAGCCATATGAACGGCCACTCCGAGACGCCGGGGATGAGCGCGTCGAGGAAGCGCGGCCCCCGGTAGCCGCCGAGGAAGAGCGTGGAGATGAACGCGGAGGCCGTCAGCATGTTCACGTACTCGGCCATCTGGTAGAGCGCCCACTTGATGGAGGAGTACTCCGTCAGGTAGCCGGCCACGAGCTCCTGCTCGGCCTCGGGCAAGTCGAACGGCGTGCGGTTCACCTCGGCCGTGCCGGAGATGACGAACGTGGCGAAGGCGAGGAGCAGCCCAGGCCAGAGCCAGGGGCTCACAGACCAGATGTTGAGCTCGACGATCTCGCGCAGGTTGAGCGTGCCGGCCACGATGATGACCGCGAGCACGCTCAGGCCCAGGCCGAGCTCGTACGAGATGATCTGGGCGCTGGAGCGCAGGCTACCGAGCAGCGCGTACTTGCTGTTGGCCGCCCAACCGCCGAGGAAGATGCCGTACACGCCCAGCGACGTCGCCGCGAGGATGTAGAGGAGCCCGATGTCGAGGTCCATCACCCACGGGTTGAAGCCGAAGAGGCTGCCGGCCGGCCCGGCGGGGATGGCGCCGAAGGCCGAGAGCGCGAAGACGATGCTGATGGCGGGCGCGAGGACGAGCACGAACTTGTCGGCGGCCGTGACGTTGAGGTCTTCCTTGAAGATCGTCTTGATGGCGTCGGCGATGGGCTGCAGCCAGCCGCCGGGGCCGACCATGTTCGGGCCGGGGCGGTGCTGGAAGCGCCCGAGGAGCTTGCGCTCGATGAGCGTCATGTATGCGAACGCCCCGAGGAGCAGCACGCAGACGACGAGCGCCTTGATGAACGTGATCCACAGCGGGTCGTGGGTCACGACGCCACCTCCAAGCGGACCTGCTCGACGACGATGCTCGCCAGGTCGGCCTGCGCCAGCCCCACGGGCTGCTCGGGGAGGCTCGGGATGGTCATCAGCCCGCGCGGCACGCCGTCCGTGACGTGGACGACGGCCTGGCGCCACGTGCCGCCGACCTTCAGGCGCACCTCGGCCCCGGCGGTGAGGTTGTGCTTCGCGGCGTCCTCCGGGTTGACGCGGAGGCGGTTGCCACCGACGGCGGCGGCGAGGTGCCGGTTGCGGCTCAGGTACTCGGCCCTGGCCATGCTCGGCACGACGAGGACGTTGCCGGTGGCGGCGGGCGCCTCGCCGGCGAGGGCCTTGGCCGGGCCCCTGCCCTTGGTGCGCGGGAGCAGCCCGGTATCGGGCAGCTCCGCGAAGTCGATGTCGAAGCGTTTCTTGAGGACGCGGCGCGCGGAGCGCACGCTGCGCCCCTCGAGCCGCTTGCCCATGGCCTCGCCGAGCGCGCGCGCGACGCCCGTGAGGTCCGTGCTGCTGCCGGCGTCGACCGGGGCGGCCCGCACGGGCAGGAAGCGCCCTTCGAGGTTCACCACGGTGCCGTCGCGCTCGTAGACGCTCGCGGCCGGGAGGACGACGTCGGCCAGGTGGGCCGTCTCGGTCATGAAGATGTCGTGGACCACCAGGAGGTCCTTGCCGCGCAGCCGTTCGGCGACCTCGCCGTCTTGCGCGGGGTCCAGGTGCGAGAGGATGAGCGCCTTGGAGCCCTCGAGCATGCCGGCGTAACCGTAGCGCTCGTGGCTGGGCAGCACGCCGAGGAGCTCGAGGCCGTAGCTGTTGGCCATCGGGCCGACCGCCAGCTCCTTGGCGCCGACGGCCTTGATGAACGCGCGCGCCGCCTCCGCCGACTCGCGGCGGGTGAGGGCGAGCCCGCCCAGCACGACGACGGCCTGCTTGGCGGCGCCCAGGCGGGCGACGAGGGCCCGCGCCTGCGCGGTGCTCATGCCGGTGGCGGCCTCGTCGGCCTCGACCAGCACGGCGTTGGCGTCGGCCGCCAGCTTGCCGAGCGCGCGGAAGAACGCCGCCTCTCCCCCGGCCGGGTAGTGGACGGCGGTGCCGGCGTGGCGCATGAGGTCGACCCGGTAGGGCGCGGCCACCGCGAGGATCTCGCGGCGGCGCGGCATGCGCTCCTTGAGGCGCAGGTCGGCGATGGGCACGCCGTGCGGCATGAGCGTCGGCGGCGTGACGCCCTTGAGCGCGTCCTTGACGCGCAGGTCCAGGATGCCGGCCTCCTCCGTGAGGTCGCCGACGACGAGGATGGCGTCCGCCGTCGCGAGGTCGGTGATGGTGGCCGTCTGGTTGCCGATCAGCGTGGCGGCGGGGCGCGGCGCGTGGTCGAGCTGGCCCGTGCCGAGCTCCTCGGCGAGGGCCATGGCGGCCACGCCCTCCTCGAGCGTCGCGTCGGCCCGGACGGCGATGCCGACGTCCTTGCCGGAGAGCCCCTTCAGGCGCTCGGCGATGAAGGCCGTCGCCTCGTCCCAGGTCGCGGGCTCGAGCTTGCCCTGGCGCCTGACGAGGGGCGTCGTGAGGCGGTCGGACGAGTCGACGTACTCGTGACCGAAGCGCGCGCCGTCGTCGATCCAGGTCTTGTTGACGTCGGGGTTGAGCGCGGCCTTGATGCGCTCGATACGGCCCGTCCGCGCGTCGACGATGATGGCGGCGCCGGTGGCGTCGTCCATGCTCGTGGTGCGCGTGTGGTCGTACTCCCAGTTGCGGCCACGGAAGCGGCTGGAGGCGTCGAGGAGCGCGCCGACCGGGCAGATGTCCGCGATGTTGCCCGTGAAGTTGCTCGGCAGGCCGTGGTCGGCCGTGCCGATGTAGGTGTGCGCCGTCCGCTCGATGAAGTCGAGGACCTCGTCGCCGGGGACCTCCTCGAAGTAGCGCACGCAGCGCTTGCACTGGATGCAGCGCTCGCGGTCCAGGGTGATGAGGTCGGAGAGCGGGTGGTGCTTCTCGTTGTGGCGCTTGTCGAACTGGAAGCGCGAGAGGCCGTCGCCGAACTCGTAGGAGCGGTCCTGCAGCTCGCAGGCGCCGCCCTTGTCGCAGACGGGGCAGTCGAGCGGGTGGTTTATGAGGGTGAACTCGACCATGCCGTTCTGAGCGGTCTTCACGCGCTCCGACAGGGTGTCGATGACCATGCCCTCCATCACCTGCGTCGTGCACGTCGCCATGAGGTTCGGGAACCAGAAGATCTTCGGCTGGCCCGTCGCCTCGTCCATCACCCAGGAGCCGTCACGCTCCTTGCGCGGGGCACCGACCTGCGCGAGGCACATGCGGCAGGCGCCGATGGGCGACATGTACTCCTGGCTGCAGAAGTACGGCACGTCGCCCCCGGCGGCGAACACCGCATCGATGGCGCTGGTGCCGGGCGCGAGATCCAGTTCGACGTCGTTGACACGTACCTTCATGCTTGCCACCAGTCGTTCTTGGGGTACTTCGACTTGCCGTTAGCCGCGAGGTACTCGTACTCGTCCCTGAACCACTTGAGGCTCGCCTGCACGGGCCCGATGCAGGCGTCGGCCAGCGGGCAGAACGCGTTGCCCTTGATGTTGCTCGCGACGCTCTCGAGAAGGGCGATGTCCTCGGGCTGACCGAGGCCGGACACGAGCTTCTGGTACATGCGCGGCAGCCAATGACCGACGCCCTCGCGGCACGGGGTGCACTTGCCGCACGACTCGTGGGCGTAGAAGCGCACGAGGTTGTAAAGGGCGTCGACGATGCACTTGTCGCGCGGGATGACGATGACGCCACCCGTACCGAGCATCGAGCCGTTCTTGGCCAGCGTGCCGTAGTCCATCGGCATGTCGAGGAAGCGGTCCTCCCACGGGAACATGGGGGTGGACGAGCCGCCGGGGATGAACGCCTTCGGCTCCATGGTCGGCCCGCCCGCGAAGTCGTAGATCAGCTCGCGGAACGTGGCCCCCATGGGCATCTCGTAGACGCCCGTGCGCTTGACGGGCCCGGAGATCTGGTAGAGCTTCGTGCCCTTGCTGTCGTCCGTGCCCATCCCTGCGAACCAGGCGGCGCCCTTGTTGATGATGTGCACGGCGCTCGTGAGGCTCGTGACGTTGTTGATGGTGGTCGGCCGCCCGTACATGCCGGCCGCGGCGGGGAACGGCGGCTTGAGGCGCGGGTTGGCGCGCAGGCCCTCCAGCGAGTTCATGAGGGCCGTCTCCTCGCCGCAGATGTAGGCGCCGGCACCGCGGTGGACCGTGATGTCGAAGGAGAAGTTCGTGCCGAGGATGTTCTCGCCGAGCAGACCGGCCGCGCGCGCCTCGGCGATCGCGACCTCCATGCGCGTGGTACCCAGGTAGTACTCGCCGCGCACGTAGAGGAAGCCGAAGGTCATCTGCATGGCGTAGGCGCCGATGATCATGCCCTCGACGAGCTGGTGCGGGTCGTCCTCGAGGATGTAGCGGTCCTTGAAGGAGCCGGGCTCCGATTCGTCGGCGTTGCACACGAGGTAGCGCGGCTTGCCGTCGGGCGGGGCCATGAACGACCACTTGACGCCCGTCGGGAAGCCGGCGCCACCGCGGCCGCGGAGCCCCGACGCCTTGACCTCGTCGACGACCTGGGCGGGTGTCATGCCCGTCAGGGCCCTCCTGGCCGCCTCGTAACCGCCGTGCGAGCGGTAGAAGTCGAGCGTGTGCGCGCCCTCTACGCCGACGTAGCGGTACATGGTGACCTCGTAACGCGGGTCGTGCCGGCTAAGGATGGGGGCCGGCTTCGCCGCGGTGGCGGCTTGGTCGCTCACGTCACCCCTCCCTTACGTCGGTCGGCTTCTGGAGCGGCTCGGCCTTGGCGGCACCGACCGTGTCGCCGCCGCGCTCGCGCCACACGGGCGGCAGCTCGCCCTGCTTGAGCGCGTCGACGAGGTGCTGGCAGCGCCCGCGGCCGACGCGTTCGAAATAGGTGTCGTTAACCTGCACGACGGGCGCGGTGCCGCACGAGCCGACGCATTCGACCTTCTGCAGGCTGAACCTGCCGTCCGCCGTGGTCTCGCCGTTGACGATGCCGAGCTCGTTGGAGAGGAAGTCGAACAGCTCGTCGGAGCCCGCCAAGGCGCACGAGAGCGTGGAGCAGACCTGGATGTGGAACGTGCCGACGGGCTGGTCGTGATAGGTGGAGTAGAACGACATGACGCCCTTGACTTCCGTGGCCGTCGTGCCGACGATCTCGGCGAGCTCGCGCATGCGCTCCTCGCTCACGTAGCGCTCTTCGCGCTGGACTTCCCATAGGAGGGGCATCAGGGCGCTGCGGCGCCCCTCGGCCGGGTAGCGCGAGAGGATCTCGGCGAGCTTCTCCTGCTTGTCGGCGAAGAATGGCGTCTGGGTGTGAGTATGGGTCTCGTTCATCGGCTCACTTACTTGTCCACGTCGCCGAGCACGGGGTCGAAGCTGGCGATGTTGATGACCATGTCGGCGAAGAGCCCGCCGATGCTTGAGGGTTCGAGCGACTGGAGGTTGGCGAGGCTGGGCGCCTTGACCTTGACCCGGTAGGGCATCGAGCCGCCGTCGCTTATCACGTAGTAGCCGAGCTCGCCGCGGGCGCTCTCCGTGGGCACGTACACCTCGCCCTTCGGCGGGTGGAAGCCTTCCGTGACGAGCTTGAAGTGGAAGATGACCGCCTCCATCGAGTTCTCGAGCTCGCGCCTCGGGGGGAGACTGATGCGCCTGTCGGGGTCCTTGACGGGTCCGGGCTCGAGCATGTCGAGGGCCTGGCGCACGATCTTGCAGCTCTCGAGCATCTCCTCGAAGCGCACGGCCATGCGCGCGTAGATGTCGCCCGCCTCGCGCGTCGGCACGTCGAACACGTACTCCTCGTAGCCCGAGTAGGGCGCCGCCTTGCGGTAGTCGAGGGGCAAGCCGCTCGCACGGGCGCTCGGGCCCGTCAGGGCGTAGTCGATCGCCATGTCGCGCGTGACGACGGCCACCCCCTGCGTGCGCGCCTTGAGGATGCTGTTCGCCATGAACAGGTTGTGGTACTCGTCGGCGTGCTTGGGGAAGGCGTCGATCCACTTCCGCACCATCGGCTCGAACGTGTCTGGGACGTCCTGGTAGAGGCCGCCGACGCGGAAGTAGCCGTAGTTCATGCGCACGCCCGAGACGGCCTCGAAGATGTCCATGAGGCCCTCGCGCTCGCGCATGCAGTAGAAGTACGGGGTGAGGGCGCCCATGTCGAGCATGCCCGTCCCGAAGAAGACGAGGTGGCTCGCGATGCGGTTCAGCTCGGTGAGGATGACCCTGACGCGCTGGGCGCGCACGGGGACGCGCGCGTCCATGAGCTTCTCGACTGCCAGCACGTACGCCAGGTCGTGGGCGAACGCGTGGAGGTAGTCCATGCGGTTGGAGTAGGTCACGCACTGCTGGTACGTGCGGTTCTCCATCGTCTTCTCGAAGCCCGTGTGGAGGTAGCCGACCTGCGGTTTGAGCGACACGATCTGCTCGCCGTCCAGGTCGACGACCAGGCGGAGCACGCCGTGGGTGCTCGGATGCTGCGGGCCGACGTTGATGCGCATGTAGCGCGTCGAGAACGAGCCCGGCAGCTCGGCTTCCGCCTGCGGGGGGTTGACCGTCTTGACGCTCACGCCTTGTCCCTCCCGTCGCCGGGGAGCGTGCCCTCGGTGCTGGTCACGCCGCGCCTGGCGCCGCCCGTCCAACCCGTGAGGCCCTGGCTCCGCCCCG
This sequence comes from Deinococcota bacterium, assembly GCA_963170125.1. Lineage (GTDB taxonomy): Bacteria > Deinococcota > Deinococci > Deinococcales > Trueperaceae > JAAYYF01. The sequence continues at coordinate 8,414 of CAUJFI010000011.1, forward strand.
TGAGGCCGGCGCGGAAGGCGGCCGGGTCGAGGAAGCGCCCGTCGTTGAAGAGCGTCGGGGTCTCGCCGAGCGGGAAGTCCTTGCGGTGCGGATGACCGTCGAGGTCCTCGGGGGTGAGCAGCTTGCGGAGGTTCGGGTGGCCTTCGAACTCGATCCCGAGCATGTCGAACGTCTCGCGCTCTAGGAAGTCGGCGCCCCGCCAGACCTCGGTGGCGGTGGGGACGCTCTCGCCGTCGTCGACCTCGACGCGCACGAAGAGCCGATCGGTGCCGCGCACGTCGTGCACGTTGTAGACGACCGCGAAGCGCTTGCCGCGGTACCCAGGGTAGGTCAGGTAGTCGATCCCGAAGACGTCGGTGAGCATCTCGAGCCCGGACGCGCGGCAGGCGCGCAGGGCCTCGACGATCCTGGCCTTGGGGACGGTGACGTTGACCATGTCCTTGTCCTCGCGGACGACGCCGCCGAGCTCGACGAGCGCCGTCAGCGCGGCGTTCCGGTTCGCCCCTAGCGGGACGAAGTCGGCCAGCAGGGCGTCGCTCATCTCCTCCACCCCTCGACGGGCGCGAGCTGCTCGCCGCGCGCATCGAACGCCTCGCCCCGGATCTTCTTCTGGAGCTGCATGACGGCGTAGATGAGCGCCTCGGGCCGCGGCGGGCAGCCGGGCACGTAGATGTCGACCGGGACCACCGAGTCGACGTTCTGCACGATCGCGTAGTTGTTGAACATGCCGCCGGACGAGGCGCACGCGCCCATGCTGATGACCCACTTGGGGTCGGGCATCTGGTCGTAGACGCGCCGCATGATGGGGGCCATCTTCTTGGAGAGCCGCCCGGCCACGATCATCACGTCGGCCTGCCGGGGGCTGGCGCGGAACACCTCCGAGCCGAGGCGAGCCATGTCGTTGCGGGGGTTCGTCGACGCCATCATCTCGATGGCGCAGCACGCTAGGCCGAACGTGGCGGGCCACACGCTGTTGGAGCGCCCCCACGCGACGAGCTTGTTGAGGCTGGTGAAGAGGATCCCCTCGGCCTCCAGCTCCTGCACGTCCTTCTCGAAAAGCTCCAGGAGACCCATGCTCACTTCCAGTTCAGGACGCCCTTGCGCAGCAGGTACACGTACCCGACGGCAAGGATCGCCACGAAGATGACGGCGTTGGCGAACAGGAACTGCGGCGCGGCCTGGAACTTCACCGCGAGCGGGTAGAAGAAGGCCGTCTCCAGGTCGAAGATGATGAACACCATCGCCACCAGGTAGAAGTGCACCGGGAAGCGTTCGCGCGCGCTGCCGACCGCCGGCACGCCGGACTCGTAGGCCGACAGCTTCACCTCGCCCGGCTTCTTCGGCCCGAGGAGCCCGCCTACGACGAGGGCGGCGGCCGCGATGAGGCCGGCCGCCAAGAACATCATGAGGACCTCTAGATACAAGGAGGCTGCTCCTTCCGCGAGCGCCCGGCTGGTTGGTGGGCGCCTCTTGCGACCGCTCCTGACGTGGTCGTGACCACACGCTGCCGCTCGTGCGCGTTTTCACAACCTACCTTCGGACAGTCTAGCAAGGGGGGCACTGACACAACAAGGTGAGAGGTTCGAGAATCCACGACCAGCAAAGCATAGTTGCGCACTATGCATTAGTCTCCATGCCCGCGTCACGACCGGCGGCGCCGCGTCCGCGCACGCGGTCTGCGGCGCCTGGAACGGCGCTTGACACTGCAGCGGTCCGCCTCTATATACTGCTTTGGCTGTTGGGTCGTTAGCTCAGCCGGTAGAGCAACTGACTTTTAATCAGTGGGTCGCAGGTTCGAGCCCTGCACGACCCACCAACAGAACAGACCGGACGGTCGTTCACGCGGCCCCTTCGACTAGCGGTTAGGTCACAACCCTTTCAAGGTTGCGGCACGGGTTCGAATCCCGTAGGGGTCACCAGTAAGAGGCGCTCTGCGAAGGGCGCCTCTTCTATTTACTCCCATTTGCCGTACGCGGCTTCCGCCACGCGGTCGGCCCCAAGCCGTGGCTCCTGGCGCATCGCTCGTCTATGCCATAATGCCGAGGCCGGCACGCCGGTTACCGCCAGCCAGGGCGATTAGCTCAGCGGTAGAGCGTCCGCTTTACACGCGGAGGGTCGGGGGTTCGAATCCCTCATCGCCCACCAAGCAGCATGGCGTCTAGTACGGGGTAACTCCGGTGCTGGGCACCTTTGCGTTCCGGTCGTGTTAGGTTCTGACACCTTCTTCAGCGCCTACGATCATCCATCGTGGGATGTGCGTGCCTCGGGGGCCGTGGTCGTGTCCCGCCCCCTAATCTTCGTCACCTGCGCCCGCGCTTGCGCGGATGACGCCGGGGGCGCTCCGACTCCGATCAGCTCGTCGGCGGCATCGTCGTGCAGGACCTGACCCCGGTGATCGAGTTCTTCCAAGACCTCGGGCTGGAGCTCGAAGGCCGGACCATGGTGGAGGGAGAGTGGGCCGGTCGCTGCACCGGCCTCGGCGATCAGCGCGTCGAGATCGCCATGCTGCGCACGCCTGACGGCCACGGCCGCGTCGAGCTCTCCCGCTTCCTGGAACCGGAGACCGTCGAGGACCACCGCGCCGCCCCCGTCAACGCTCTGGGCTACCTTCGCGTGATGTTCGAGGTGGACGACATCGAGGCCACGCTCGCGCGGCTCGCCAAGCACGGTACGCGGCTCGTAAGCGACGAGGTCGTCCGGTACCAAGACGCGTACAAGCTCTGCTACATCCGCGGGCCGGAGGACATCCTGGTCGGACTCGCGCAGAGCCTCGGCTGAGCGACATACAGGAAGCGCGATGATGTGTCCCGCGACCGGCGAGCGGTCTCCGAGGACGATGTCGATCTCCGGGTTGTTGGTGCGCGTCCAGTACCCGCCCACGATGCCGGGCGCGTTGTCCTCGCCCATGAGCACGGGTGGCGCCAGTCGTTCGAGCGCTTCGCGGATGATCGGCTCGATCGCGCGTCCCCGCCAGGAGGTCCACGAGGTGCCGATGCGAGCGAGGACACGGTCGCCACGTCCTCGCTCGATCTCGCCCAGGTGAGGGCCAAGGAAGGCGAGCCAGAAGCGGAGATAGGAAACGGCGACGCGGTAGCGCTTGTCCTTCGAGCCCGGCTTGGTCGAGAGCGGCTCATCCACGGCTAGGACCCGTTTGGTCACCAGTGCGGTCAGGGACCGGTTCAGCGAGCCCCGCGGGATGTCGCCTGCGGCGCTACCGATGTTGGTGAAGGTGCGCTCGCCGCTAGCGATCGCCCCAGAACCGTGCGCGCTTGCACATCGGTGGGGAACTCGGCTGCCAGCGACCGCTCACCGCAGACCAGCAGTGCCGAGGTCGGGTCGCCGAGCGCTTGGGCCAGATAGTCCATGAGCGCGGTCCCCGTGGGCCATTCGTTACAGATCAACGGCACACCTCCGGTGACCAGATACGCGTCGAAGGCCTCGGCTGCCGGAAGATCGAGGAGTCCGGCTACCTCGGCCGGGCTGAGGGGAGGGACGACCATCTCGGTCGCAAGCTGATGGAAGGGTCGGCCGTAACTGTTGAGTGCCTCCATCAGCGCCAGGTCGGAGCCGATACCGATGAGCAGGACGCGTTTGCGAGCCAGCTCGCGATCGAAGGCTCGTTGGAGGGTTCCCTCGAAGCCTTCGTCAGAGGCGACCAGATAAGGGACCTCGTCGAGGACGACGACGCTACCGCCTTCCGGGAGCGCCTTGGCCAGCAGGCGGCACGCGGCATCCCGACTGGAGAGCTCGACGCCTGCGAAGAGCGCGGCCCCGGGCAGGTCCGATGCCACGACCTCCTCGGCGAACAGCCGCAACTCGTCGCGAAGCGGTGATGCATCGCCTTCGGAGGACCGGCCAGATCCGACTA
>CAUJFI010000012.1 GCA_963170125.1 Deinococcota bacterium
TCGCCGGCTCCGGCGAGGCCGTGCGCGTCGGCTTCGGCGACTTCCTCACCGCCGGTAGCTTCACCCTCGCGCTCGGCTTCCACCTCGATCAGCTCAGCGTCCTGATGATGCTGATCATCACGGGCGTCGGGTTCCTCATCCACGTCTACTCGATCGGGTACATGCACGGCGACCCGGGCTACTCCCGCTACTTCGCCCAGCTCAACCTCTTCGTCGCCTCCATGCTCGTGCTCGTCATGGCCGACTCGTTCGTGCTCATGTTCGTCGGCTGGGAAGGCGTGGGGGTCTGCTCCTTCCTCCTCATCGGCTTCTGGTACCGCGACCTCGCCAACGCGAGCGCCGGCCGCAAGGCGTTCATCGTCAACCGCGTCGGCGACGTCGGCTTCCTGCTCGCGATGTTCCTAACCTTCAAGGTCTTCGGCAGCCTCGACATCCAGACGGTCAGCGCCATGGCGCCCACCATGTTGTACGGCTCCGCCGTGCTCACCGGCATCGGGCTCCTGTACCTGCTCGCCGCGGCCGGCAAGTCGGCGCAACTCCCGCTCCACGTCTGGCTGCCGGACGCCATGGCGGGCCCGACGCCCGTCTCGGCGCTCATCCACGCGGCCACCATGGTCACGGCCGGCGTCTACCTGATCGCGCGCACCAGCGCCGTGTACGCGGTCGCGCCCGGCGCGCTCGCCACCGTCGCCTGGGTCGGGGTCCTGACGGCGCTCGTGGCGGCCATCGCGGCCGTCGGGCAGACCGACATCAAGCGCATCCTCGCGTACTCGACGATCTCGCAGGTCGGCTTCATGATCGCCGCCGTCGGGGCGGGCGCCTACTGGGCCGGCATCTTCCACGTCCTCACCCACGCCTTCTTCAAGGCGCTCCTCTTCCTCGGCGCGGGCTCCGTCATCCACGCCCTCGGCGGCGAGCAGGACGTGCGCAAGATGGGCGGCCTCGGCAGGCGGATGAAGGTCACGGGCACGACGGCGCTCATCGCTACCCTCGCCATCGCGGGCGTGCCGTTCCTGTCGGGCTTCTTCAGCAAGGACACCATCGTGGTCGCCACCTTCACGAGCGGCGTGCTCGCCGGGGTGGGCGGCGAGGTGCTCTACGCCCTCCTGATGGTCACGGCCGGCATCACGGCGTTCTACATGTTCCGCTGGTACTACCTCGTCTTCGCAGGCGAGGAGCGCATGGAGCGCGGCGTGAGCGCCAAGGTCCACGAGTCGCCGAGCGTCATGACCGTGCCGCTCGTGATCCTCGCCGTCGGCAGCGTCCTCGTCGGCTACCTCGGGCTGCCGGCCTTCCTGGCCGACAACCGCATCGGCGCCTGGCTCGGCCACGCCACGGCCGCCGGCGAGTTCTCGCACCCGAGCGTCGCCACCGAGTGGCTGCTGCTCCTCGCCTCGGTGGTGGTGGCCTTCATCGGCCTCGCCCTCGGGTACTGGGTCTACGTTCTCGGTAAGGGCGCCCTGGCCAAGCGCCTCGGCGGCACGCCCCTGGCAAGCGCCTCGCGCGGGGCCTTCGGCGTGGACGGCCTCTACAAGGCCCTGTTCGTCGACACCGGCAGCGGCACGGCCGAGGCCGTCACGCTCTTCGACCGCGAGGTCGTCGACCGCGGCCTCCTGGGTCTGAGCGGCGTCGTGCCGCTCATCGGTGGCCTCTTGCGGCGCGTTCAGTCCGGCCGGGTGCGCGCCTACGCCTTCGCGATGCTGCTCGGAGCGGCAGGCCTAGTAGCGGCCGCCGCCCTCGTGGGGGTGCTCAAGTGACCGCCGTCCTCACCATCCTCGTCCCCCTGGTCACCGCCGCGCTCGTGCTGCTGCTGAGGGGCTCGACGCTCCTCACGCGGCTCGTCGCCATGGCGGGCGCCGTCGCCACGCTCGTGCTCGCCGTCCTCCTGCCAGGCTCGCGGCCGTTCTCCGCCGAGTGGCTCCCCGGCCTGGGCGTGAGCTTCAGCGTCGACGGCAACGGCGCTGCTTCGGTGCTCGTCTTCGCCGTCGCGCTGATGATGATCCCGGCCCTCCTCGTCGCCCTCACACGCGTCGAGAAGGGCGCCGCCGGCTTCGCCGCGCTCCTGCTGGCGGCCGAGGCCGGGCTCGCGGGCATCTTCATGGCGCGCGACCTCATCGTCTTCTACGTCTTCTGGGAGGCCACGCTCGTGCCCGGCCTCCTCCTCCTCGGGCTCTACGGGGGCGAGAAGCGCCGCGAGGCGACGGCCAAGTACCTCGTGTACGCCGTCACGGGCTCCTTCTTCATGCTCGTCGGCATCCTCGCCCTGAAGACGCTCTCCGGCGCGGCGTCGTTCGACGTCATCGACCTCATGCTCGTCACGCCCGACCTGCCGGTCGCCACGCAGACGTGGCTCTTCATCGGCCTGGCGGTCGGGATGGCCGTCAAGCTCCCCATCTGGCCGCTGCACTCCTGGCTGGTCGACCTGAACGAGCAGAACCACCCGTCCGGCGCCGCCGACGTGCTCGGCTCGCTCTACAAGGTCGGGGCGTTCGGCTTCTTCGCCTGGGGCATACCGCTCCTGCCAGCCGGCGCCTTGCGCGTCGGGCCCATCCTCCTGGCCCTGGCCGCCGTCACGGCCCTCTACGGCGCGTTCGGCGCCATCGGCTCGACGCACCTGAAGCGCTTCCTCGCCTACGGGTCGCTCTCCCACATGGGCATAATCGGCGTCGGCATCTTCGGCATGCACCTGGCCGGCCTCAACGGCGCCATGTACTTCCTGGCAGCCCAGATGGTCTCGACCGGCGGGCTCTTCCTCGTAGGCGGCATGCTCTACCACCGCCGGCGCACCTTCGACCTGCGCGACTACGGCGGCCTCGCCAAGTCCGCGCCCGCGCTCGCCGCCCTCGGCCTGCTCGTCATCTTCGCCTTCATCGGGGTGCCCGGCCTCTCCAACTTCCCTGGCGAGTTCATGTCGCTCATGGGCGCCTTCCAGAACGCGCCATGGCCGGCCGCCGTCGCTACCCTCGCCGTCATCGCGGCGGGCGTGTACGGCGTGAACCTCTACCAGCGCGTCTTCCAGGGGGATGGCGAAGCGCCGGTCAAGGACCTCGACGCTCTGGAGATGTACGTGCTGCTGCCCGTCGTCGTCGGCGTGCTCTGGTTCGGGGTGATGGCGGCCCCGCAGCTGCGCCGCATCGAGGCGCAGTCGCAGCTCACGACCCTGCAGCTCGAGCGGGTAGCAACGCCGCCCATGCCCGGGGAGACGTTGAGCCTCGGAGGTGCCAAGTGAGCTTCCCCGGCGTCCTCGACATCGACTGGAACGTCATGGCCCCGGCCGTGGCGCTCCTGATCACGGCCATCGCGGCGCTCGTCTTCGGCCTGTCCTCGCGCGACTCGCGCGGTCCGGCGGCCGTGGCGCTCCTCGGCGTCCTCACCGCCGCGATCTTCACCGTCGCGCACCTCTTCTCGGGCAACGAGGGCGCGGCCAGCTTCGGGCTGCGCTACCTCGGCGACGTGCCCGCGACGGCCCTCACGCTCGTCATCCTGGTCGGCACGGCCATCGCGATCCTCGTTAGCTGGGACCAGCTCGAGCGGGGCGGCATGGGCCAACCCGAGTACTACCCGCTCATGGTCCTCTCCGCCCTCGGCGCCGTCGTCATGGCGTCGGCCGGCGACCTCATCACGCTGATCCTCGGCCTCGAGATCATGTCCTTGCCCGCCTACGCCCTGTCCGCCTGGCGGACGCGCGACAGGCAGTCCGAGGAGGCCGGCATGAAGTACTTCCTGCTCGGCGCCTTCGGCTCGGCCATGCTCATCTACGGCACGGCCCTCCTGTACGGCGCGAGCGGCTCCTTCGTGTACGGCGCCGTGGCGGCCTCCCTGACGGGGGGCGGCCTCACGCTCCTCGCGACGGCCGGTGGCGCGCTCGTCCTCGCCGGCCTCGGGTTCAAGGCCGCCCTCGCGCCGTTCCACCAGTGGGCGCCCGACGTGTACACGGGCGCTCCGACCGTGGTCGTCACGTTCATGAGCGTGGTCATCAAGGTCGGCGCCTTCGCCGCCCTCCTGCGCATCGCCGCGACCGTGTTCCCGGCGCTGCAGCCGTGGCTCCTCACCGCCCTGGCCATCATCGTCGCCCTCACGCTCGTCGTCGGCAACCTCACGGCCCTCATGCAGCGCGGCGTGAAGCGCATGCTCGCCTACTCGTCCGTCGCCCACGCCGGTTACCTTGGCCTCGCCCTGCTGGCCGCCAACCACGGCGGCGTGGCCGCGGCCGCCTTCTACCTGAGCGTGTACGCCCTCATGAACGCGGGCGCGTTCGCCGTGCTCACCCTCGTGATGGACGCGAGCGACCAGGGCGACGACCTCGAGCGCTTCGCCGGCCTCGGCAGGACGCGCCCCGGGCTCGCCGCCGCGATGGCCGTGTTCATGCTCAGCCTCGGGGGCATCCCGCTCCTCGGCGGGTTCACGGGCAAGGTCCTCGTGTTCCAGGCGGCCATCGACGCCGGCTACGTTTGGCTCGCCGTGCTCGGCATCGCCACGAGCGTCGTGGCCCTCTTCTACTACTTCCGCGTGATCGCGTACATGTACTTCAGGGAGAGCTCGCACGCGCCGCACACCTTCCGGTCGGCACCCGCGCGCGTCGCCATCGTCGTCGCGCTGGCCGGCACCGTGCTGCTCGGCATCCTGCCGGGCTGGTGGCATACGCTCCTCAGCGTCGGGCCGCGCTTCCTGGCCGGTAACTGAGCTTCCGAGGACCACGCGGCCGAGGCGGAAGGCCCAGCTCATGCTCGGCCGCCCGCCTCGGCCGCACCCGTAAGAACCCCGTCAGCCTCCCGTTGCTACGCTCCTGCGCGAGAGACCACGCCTGCCAGGGGGCATGCGTGCCGGGGGGAGATGGGGAGTTTTAAGCAGTGTTAGCGACTGCGGCGCCATATCATGCGGGGGCAGTGGATCTGACGGGCATGCGCATACTTCTCGTGGATGACGAGGAGTCCGCGCTGGTACTCGTGCGCGGGCTGCTCACGCGGGCGGGCTACAGCGACGTGCGCACGTGCGAGTCGCCGTTCGACGCGGCCGCGCGTTTCGTCGAGGAGCAGCCGGACCTGCTGGTCATCGACCAGCACATGCCCGGCAAGGACGGGCTCTCCGTGTTGGCCGAGTTGGGAACACGGCTGCCCGAGGCGTTCCCGGTCCTGATGATCACCGGCGATTCGCGCACTGAGCTGCGCGAGTCCGCTCTCGCGAGCGGCGTCAAGGACTTCCTCACCAAGCCTTTCAACCCCACCGAGGTCAGGCTGCGCATCCGCAACCTCCTCGAGACGCGCCACTATCAGCGCGAACTGGTCAAGCACAACGAGCGCCTCGAGGCCGCCGTCAGGCGCCGGACCCAGGAGCTGGAGCTCTCCCAGCTCGAGATGCTCGTGCGGCTCGCGCGCGCCGCCGAGTACCGCGACGACTCCACCGGCGAGCACACTTGGCGCGTGGCGCACATGTGCGGCGTCCTCGCCAGGGAGCTCGGCATGGCGACGCCCGAGGTCGAGCTCCTCCTGCGCGCGGCCAGGCTCCACGACGTCGGCAAGATCACCATCCCCGACGGCATCCTCCTCAAGGCCGGGCGCCTCACCGACGCGGAGTTCTCCGTCGTCAAGGGCCACGCTCGCGCCGGTGCCGAGCTCCTCTCCGGCAGCCGCTCGCCCATGATGCGGCTCGCCGAGACGATCGCCCTGACGCACCACGAATGGTGGGACGGGCGGGGCTACCCCCAAGGCCTGGCCGGCGAGGCCATCCCCGTCGAATCGCGCGTGTTGGCGGTGGCGGACGCCTTCGACGCTCTCGTCAACGACCATGCCCACCGCAAGGCGAAGAGCCCGGCCGAGGCCGCGGCGGAGATCCGCGCCGGCTCCGGCACCCAGTTCGACCCCACGGTGGTGGCTGCGTTCGAGCGGGCCTTCGCGGCCGGCACCTTCATGCCGCAGCTGAACTTCGGTTGAGCTCGGGCGCCGCGCGGCGCTGTACCCTAGGCCTATGGCAGACGAACGCGCCGCGCAGCCGGCGAGCGACCAGGGTGACCCGATAGGCGTCTTGCAGGCGACCCCGTTGCGGCTGGCCGTGCTGGTCGAGACGAACTCCCCGAGCTGGCTGGAGGAGCCATACGGGCCCGGCAAGTGGCGCAGGCGCGAGGTCATCGCGCACCTGGCCGACGTCGAGCTGGCCTTCTCCTACCGGATGCGCCAGGCGGCCGGTGAGCCCGGCTCCAGGTTCGTACCGTTCGATCAGGACGTGTGGGCGAGCCGCAACGTCCGCATCGACGTCGGCGTCGCGCTCGAGGCGTTCCGTGCCCTGCGTGCGCTCAACCTCGCCTGGCTCTCCGGCCTCGACCTGCAGGGCTGGCTCTCCGAGGGCCTCCACCCCGCGCACGGCCAGCAGAGCATCGACGACCTCGTGCGTTACCTCGCCGCTCACGACCTCAACCATCTGGAGCAGTTGGAGCGGGTTTAGCGGCTCTTCGAGCCCGCGGCCGGCGTGATATCGTCAGCCGTTATGGCAGTCGAACGCACTTTCGCAATGGTCAAGCCCGACGGCGTCCGCCGCCGGCTCGTCGGCAACGTCGTCTCTCGCATCGAGGCCAAAGGCTACGCCATCGTCGGCCTCAAGCAGCTCACCATCAGCCGCGAGCTGGCCGAGCGCCATTACGGCGAGCACAAGGGCAAGCCGTTCTTCGAAGGGCTCGTCTCGTTCATCACGTCCGGCCCCGTGGTGGCCATGGTGCTGGAGGGCGAGAACGCCATCGCCGGTTGGCGCGGCATGATGGGCCCGACGAACCCCAAGGACGCCCCGTGCGGCACCGTGCGCGGCGACTTCGCCACGACCATCGACGAGAACGTGGCCCACGGCTCCGATGCGCCGGCCACGGCCGAGCGAGAGATAGGCATCTTCTTCCCGGAACTGCAGGGCTGAGCGTGCCGGGGCTCGCCGAGCGCGTCAACTCGCTGAAGGCGTCTTCCACCGTGGCGTTCGCTGCCCGCGCCAAGGAGCTCGCTCGCCAGGGCGTCGACGTCATCTCCATGACCGCGGGGGAGCCCGACTTCCTCCCTCCCGAGCACGTCCTCGAGGCGGCTCGCGAGGCCCTGAGGCTCGGCCTCACCAAGTACACGGCCACCGAGGGCACGGCCGAGCTGCGCGAGGCCGTCGCCGCCAAGTTCAAGCGCGAGAACGGCCTCACCTACGCCCCGGACCAGGTCCTCGTCAGCAACGGCGGCAAGCAGACGCTGTACAACGCGTTCATGTCCGTCATCGAGCCGGGCGACGAGGTCGTCATGGTGGCGCCCTACTGGGTGAGCTACCCGGCCCAGGTCCAGCTCGCCGGCGGCGTCCCCGTGGTCGTCACCGCGCGCGCCGAGGACGGCTTCGTGCCCGACCTCGCCGACGTGCGCGCCGCCATCACCCCGCGCACCAAGGTCCTGCTGATCAACTCCCCGTCCAACCCGACGGGCGCCGTGTTCCCGCCGGAGCTCGTGCGCGGCTTCGCGGAGCTCGCCGAGGAGCACGACCTGTGGCTCTTCTCCGACGACCTGTACGAGCACCTCGTCTACGACGGGAAGTTCACCACGGCCGCAGCCTACGTGCCGCACCGCACGCTCGTCGTGCATGGCGCCAGCAAGGGCTACGCGCTCACGGGCTGGCGCATCGGCTTCGGGGCCGGCCCCAAGCCGCTCATCGCCGCCATGAACCGACTTCAGGGGCAGTCCACGTCGGGCGCGAACTCGCTCGCCCAGCACGCCACCGTCGCGGCCCTCAACGAGGTCGAGAAGACGGCCGCCTTCCAGGCCATGACGCGCGCGGCGTACCGCGAGCGGCGCGACGTCCTCGTGACCGGCTTGAACCGCCTGGGCTTGAGCACGCCGCTGCCGGCGGGCGCCTTCTACGTCATGACGGACACCACCGCCATCGACCCGGACGAGGAGCGCGCCGCCATCAAGCTCCTCGACGAGGCGCGGGTAGCGGTCGTGCCTGGCACGGACTTCCTCGCGCCCGGCAAGGTGCGCATGAGCTACGCCACGAGCCTCGAGCAGGTGCGTGAGGCGTTGCAGAGGATAGAGGCGCTGCTGGGCTGAGGCCTTGCCCGGTGGCTGACGTTGCGCTCGGCCCCGAACCCGCTCGGCCGAGCGACTTGGAGGGGGAGTACCTATGGCCCGCAGCAGCGTCGACCCGCAGTTCCACACCATCATCGAGCCGTTTCGCATCAAGTCCGTCGAGCCGATCCGCTTCACCACCGCCGCGGAGCGGGAACGGGCGCTGGAGGCGGCGGGCTACAACCCGTTCAACCTCCACGCCGACGACGTCCTCATCGACCTGCTGACCGACTCGGGCACGGGAGCCATGTCGAGCGAGCAGTGGGCCGCCATGATGCGCGGCGACGAGAGCTACGCCGGCAGCCGCTCCTTCGACCGGTTCGAGGCGGCCGTCAAGGGCATCACGGGCCTCAAGCACATCTTCCCGACCCACCAGGGCAGGGCGGCCGAGCGCATCCTCTGCGGCGCCGCGCTCGAGCCCAAGGACATCGTGCCGAGCAACACGCACTTCGACACGACGCGCGCCAACATCGAGGCCGTCGGAGCGGTGGCCGTCGACCTGCCGCTGCCCGAGGCCCGCCACCCCGAGGTGCTGCACCCCTTCAAGGGGAACATGGACGTCGACGCGCTACGCCTGCTCCTCGAAGAGGACCGCGACCGGGTGCCATTCGTCATGCTCACCGTCACGAACAACTCCGGCGGCGGCCAACCCGTCTCCATGGAGAACGTCCGCGCCGTGAGCGCCCTCTGCCGCCGGTTCGGCGTGCCGCTCATGCTCGACTGCTGCCGCTACGCCGAGAACGCCTACTTCATCAAGCTGCGTGAGCCGGGTTACCAGGACAAGAGCCCGCGCGAGATAGCCCAGGAGATGTTCGGCTACGTCGACGGCGCCACCATGAGCGCCAAGAAGGACGGCATGGCGAACATCGGCGGCTTCCTCGCCCTCAACGACGACGAGCTCGCGCAGCGCGCACGCAACCTCCTGATCCTCGGCGAGGGGTTCCCCACCTACGGCGGGTTGGCCGGTTACGACCTCGACGCTCTCGCCGTCGGCTTCGGAGAGGCGCTGGAGGAGCCGTACCTGCGCTACCGCCTGCGCTCCATCGAGTACCTGGGTGAGAGGCTGCTGGCGGCCGACATCCCCATCATCCAACCGACGGGCGGTCACGCCGTCTACCTCGATGCCGGCAAGCTACTGAGCCACATCCCGGCCTCGCAGTACCCGGCCTGGGCGCTCTCCTGTGTTCTCTACCTCGTAGGGGGCGTGCGCTCCGTCGAGATCGGCTCCGTGATGTTCGGGCGGCAGCCGGACGGCAGCGAGAAGGCGGCCCCCCTCGAGCTCGTCAGGCTCGCGTTTCCCCGCCGCACCTACACCCAGAGCCACGTCGACTACCTGGCCGAGGTCCTCCTCCACGTCGGAGCCATGCGCGACCGAGTACGCGGCGTGCGCATCGTCGAGGCGCCGCCGGTGCTCAGGCACTTCAGCGCGCGCTTCGAGCCGGTGGACGGCGCGCTGATCGGCTAGGCGATTTGCCCGCCGGGGCGAGCGTGTATGCTCCTCGGATGCGCATCGCAGTAGAGGTGGTACCGCGCAGCGAGGAGAGCCTGGCCGCGCAGCTGGCGGACGTCGGGCGCCTGCGTCGCGTGGACGCCGTGAACGTGCCCGACCTCACCCAGTTCGAGCTCAAGGGCTGGGAGGCGGCGCTCAGGCTGCGGGCCAGCCACCCGCATCTCGCGGCCGTGCCGCACGTTCGCGCCATGGAAGTCGAGCTGCATAGGCCCTGGACGCCCGGCGCGAAGCTCGCGGCGGCCGGGGTCAACGAGGTCCTCGTCGTGGCGGGCGACCCGCCGGCCACGATGGCCAGGCCCATAACGGGGGCCCACCCGACCGACGTCATCCGCGCCTTCAAGGCCGCGCACCCGGGCTGGCGCGTGTACGCCGCGCTCGACCCGTACCGGTCCGGCTTCAGCCAGGAGCTCGAGTACGCCGTGCGCAAGCTCGAGGCCGGCGCCGACGGCTTCTTCACCCAGCCGTTCTTCGACACCAGGCTCATGGGCGTATGGCGCGAGCTACTGCCCGGCGTGCCCGTGTACTGGGGTCTGACGAGCGTGACGAGCAAGCGGGCCATGAACTACTGGCTGACGCGCAACCGCGCCGTCTTCCCGGCCGGCTTCGAGACGACGATGGCGTGGCACACGCGCTTCGCGGCCGAGGCCATCGAGTTCGCCGCCCGGCACGACGCCAACCTCTACTTCATGCCCATCAACGTTGACATCGGGGCGTGGCTGGGCGAGCTGCTCGCCTGAGGTCGCCCTCAGCCGGGCTGGTAGGCGAGCGAACGGGCCAGCCACCGCTCCGTCTCGGCGACGCTCTCGCCCGTGCGCGCCGCCAGGTCCTCGACCTGGTCGCGCCCGATCCTGCCGACGTCGAAGTACTGGGCCTGCGGGTGGGCGAAGTAGAGCCCTGAGACGGACGAGCCGGGCCGCATGGACATCGAGGCGGTGAGTTCGGCACCAACGGCGGCGGTGGCGTCCAGCAGGTCGAAGATGGCGCGCTTCACGCGGTGGTCAGGGCTGGCGGGGTAACCGGGCGCGGGGCGGATGCCGCGGTAGCTCTCGGCGATGAGCTCCTCGCGCGTGAGGCCCTCCCCAGGCACGTAGCCCCAGTACTCCATGCGGACGGCGCGGTGGAGGTACTCGGCCGTCGCCTCGACGAGGCGGTCGGAGAGCGCTTGGAGGAGGATGGCGGAGTAGTCGTCGTTGGCGCGCTTGAAGGCGCCGGCGCGCTCCTCGGCGCCGTGGACGCCCACGACGAAGGCGCCGAGCCAGTCCGCCGCCGCGCCGCGTGGCGCAACGAAGTCGGCCAGGGCCAGGTTGGGCAGACCGTCGCGCTTCGCCAGCTGCTGGCGCAACGTCGGGATGCGCGCGCGCGCAGCCCTGCGGTACTCGTCCGTGAAGATCACCAGGTCGTCGCCGTCGCGGTTGGCGGGGAAGAGCCCGAACACGGCGCGCGCCTCCAGCCACCCCTCGGCGACCACCCGGTCGAGGAGCACGTTGGCGTCCTCGAAGAGCTCGCGCGCCGTCTCGCCCACGCGCGGGTCGTCCAGGACCTGCGGGTACTTGCCTGGGAGCTCCCAGGCGTGGAAGAAGGGGCCCCAGTCCACGACCTCGCGGAGCTCTGCGAGGGGCACGGGCACGATGCGCCGCACGCCTGGGTTGGCGGGGCGCGCGACCGCCTCCCAGCCCCCCACCTGCGGGGCGTTGGCGCGGGCCGCCGCGAGCGACACGATGTCGGGCGCCTTGCGCCCGGCGTGTAGCCGCCGGATCTCCTCGTACTGCTCGGTCGTCTCAGCCTTGAGCGTGGGCGCCTGCTCCGGCGACGTCGCCCTGCTCATCACGCCAACGGCGCGCGAGGCGTCCGCCACGTGGATGGTCAGGCCGGAGTAGGCGGGAGCGATCTTGACTGCCGTGTGCGCGCGGGAGGTCGTGGCGCCGCCGACGAGCAGCGGGAGCGTGAAGCCCCGCCGCTCCATCTCGCTCGCGACGTGCACCATCTCCTCCAGCGAAGGGGTGATGAGGCCCGACACGCCGACGGCGTCCGCCCTTTCCGCGATGGCGGTGTCGAGGATCTTCTCGGCCGGGACCATGACGCCGAGGTCGACGACCTCGTAGCCGTTGCAGCCGAGGACCACGCCGACGATGTTCTTGCCGATGTCGTGGACGTCGCCCTTCACCGTCGCCATGACGATCTTCCCGGCGCTCGTCGGCGCGCCGGCGTCCTTCTCGGCCTCCAGGTAGGGCGTCAGGACGGCGACGGCCTTCTTCATGACGCGCGCGCTCTTGACGACTTGCGGCAGGAACATCTTGCCGGAGCCGAAGAGGTCGCCCACCTCGTTCATGCCGTCCATGAGCGGCCCCTCGATGACCGTGAGCGGTCGGCCGAGCTCGTGCATGGCCTCGATGGCGTCCGCCTCCACATGCTCGTCGCGGCCCAGCACAAGGGCGTGCCTGAGGCGCCGCTGCACGGGCCAAGCACGCCACTCCACGTCCTTCGCCTTGGCGTTCTCGGCGCCCGGGGCGAGGGTCTCGGCGAACGCGACCAGGCGCTCGGTGGCGTCGGGCCTGCGGTCGAAGAGCACGTCCTCGACGAGCTCCAGCAAGCCCTTCTCCACGTTCTCGTAGACGCCGAGGGTCTCGGGGTTGACGATGGCCATGTCGAGGCCCGCAGCCACGGCGTGGTAGAGGAAGCTCGCGTGCATGGCCTCGCGCACCTGCTGGCTCGAGCGGAAGGAGAACGACACGTTCGACACGCCGCCCGACGTGAGGGCGCCGGGCAGGTTCGCCTTGATCCAGCGCACGGCCTCGATGAAGTCGATGGCGTAGCGCGCGTGCTCGCGCATGCCGGTGCCGACGGTGAGGATGTTCGGGTCGAAGATGATGTCGTGCGGCGCGAAGCCGGCCTCCTCGACGAGGAGCCGGTACGCCCGCGCGCAAACGGCGCAGCGCCGCTCGAACGTGTCCGCCTGACCCTGCTCGTCGAAGGCCATGACGACGACCGCCGCGCCGTAGCGCTTGGCGACGCGCGCCTGCGCCAGGAACCGGGCTTCGCCCTCCTTGAGGGAGATGGAGTTGACGACGCCCTTGCCCTGCAGGTGCTTGAGGCCCGTCTCCAGGACCGCCCAGTTCGAGGAGTCGAGCATGACGGGCACCTTGGCGATGTCCGGCTCCGCCGCGAGGAGGTCTAGGAAGCGCGCCATGGTGGCGGGCCCGTCGATGAGGCCCTCGTCGAAGTTCAGGTCGATGAGCTGCGCGCCGCCCGTGACCTGGTCGCGGGCGACCTCGAGCGCCGCGGTGAAGTCGCCGCTCGCGATGAGGCGCTTGAAGCGCTTCGACCCGGTGAGGTTCGTGCGCTCGCCGACGTTCACGAGGTTCGTGTCCGGCCGTATGACGAGCGGCTCGAGCCCGGCGAAGCGCGGGCGCGGGTCCTGCGCGGCTGGTCTGCGCGGCGTCACACCCTCAGCGGCCCGGGCGAACGCGGTGATGTGATTGGGCGTGGTGCCGCAG
>CAUJFI010000013.1 GCA_963170125.1 Deinococcota bacterium
CCATGCTGTTCGTCGGCCTGAGCGCGTACGCCCTCACGAGCCTGGACTTCCTGACCAGCATGCTGCTCGGCGCCGTCGTGTCGAGTACGGACGCGGCCGCCACCTTCTCGATGCTCAAGGGGCGCGGGCTCCCGAAGCGGCTGCGCGGCACGTTGGAGACCGAGTCCGGCACGAACGACCCGGCGGCCGTGCTCCTGACCTACTCGTTGGCCGAGGCCGTCACGCGTAACGGGGCCGTCAACTACCTCGCGTTGGCTGGCGACATCGTTCTCGAGCTCGCGGTCGGGGCAGTACTCGGCCTCGCGTTCGGCTGGCTCCTGAAGCAGGTGATCAACAAGGCCGCGCTCGGCAACATCGGCCTGTACCCGATGCTGGCGCTGTCGGGCGCGCTCCTCGCGTTCGCGCTCACCGGGCTCCTGCACGGCAACGGTTACCTCGCCATCTACCTCGTGGGGCTCATCCTGAGCCACAACCGCCTCTCGCACAGGCTCGCCATCGTCAACTTCATGGACGGCGCGGCTTGGGGCGCGCAGCTCGTCATGTTCCTCCTGATGGGCCTGCTCGTCGACCCTGAGCAGCTACCGGCCATCATCGGCGTGGCCCTGCTCGTCACCGCGGCGTGCATGCTCGTCGCTCGGCCGCTGGCCGTCGGCATCACGCTCTGGCTCGTGCGCCTCGTCTCGCGCGGCCGGGTCTCCTTCACGCTCAAGGAGCAGACCCTGATCACCTGGGCAGGCCTCAAGGGCGCCGTGCCGATCATCCTCGCCATGGTGCCGCTGCTGGACCGCGTGCCCGGCGCCGACGTCATCTTCAACGTCGTGTTCGTCATCGTGATCGTCGGGACGTTGCTGCAAGGCTTCACCATCTCGCCCTTGGCGAAGGCGCTCGGCCTCTCCAGGGAGGAGCCGCCCCCCGCGCGGCTGCGGCTCGAGCTCGGCGGTGACGCCCCGGAGGGCGCCGCCGTCGTCGACGTGTACCTAGGCGAGGACAACCGGGCCATCGGCAAGCGCATCGACGAGCTCTCGTTGCCGCCCGAGGTCGTGATAGCCGCGGTGCTGCGGGGCAAGCAGATGGTGACACCGCGCGGCAGCACGGTGTTCGTGGCCGGCGACCACGTCTACCTGATCGGCTCGCACTTGCACACGGAGTCGATCCCTACCGCGTTCGGGCGCAAGTGGCACGGCGTGGGCGCTTCGGTGCGTCCTGTTGGGGGTGACGGTGTCGCGTCCATGGCGCCGCTCCAGGACGAGGGCGGCGGCTCAGGAGCCGTGTTCGCTGGGAGCCCTGAAGGTCACGACGGTCCCGGCCCGAGCCTGGGCGAGGCCAGCTAGGTCGACCCTGGCGACTACCCCGACGACCGGGTAGCCGCCCGTGCGACCGCGGTCGGCGAGCAACACGAGCGGCCGTCCGTCCGGGGGGAGCTGTACGGCCCCGAGAGGCATGCCCCTCGACGCCTCGGCACCGGTCGCCGGCACGCCTCGGGTGTCTAGCTCGCTCCGCGGCTCGAGGCGGACGCCCATCCGGCTGCGCTCGCTGACGACGAAGGTCCTGCTCAAGAGGTGGGCGAAGCCCGCCGCGCCGCCGCGCGCGCCCGGGTACAGCCGGAGGCCGAGCTCGCTCGGGTAGTGACCCAGGGCCGCGCCGCCCGCCTGCCTGACGGGTTGAACCGGGGGCCACGTGTGCGTGCTGCCGCCGGGCTCAGCCGTTAGCCGAGCAGTACCTGCTCCCGGCGACCACGCGCGCCCGGCGCCGCGCGCCAGGACGTCGCCGGCGCGTAGCCACCGCCCGAAGCCGCCCACGCGCCCCCGCACGTCCGTGCTCCCGCCGGCGGCCAACGACGGGTGCCCGGCATGGCCTGCGAGCGGCGCCAGGCCCCCCGCGACGCTGAGGATGGGCACCCCGGCCCGTTGGCGCGGACCGGCTGGCGCCGGCCGCAAGGCCAACACCTCCCCGGCGCGCCACTCGAACGGCACCCCGGGCGTCAACTCCTCGCCCCTCAGGCTGGCGGTCGCCGCCCCGCCGAACGCGGCCACCGTCGACGCCTCGGCACGCAGCGCCGCGTGGGGCACGGGGAACTCGAGGCTCGCCCCGTCAAGGGGCGCGCCAACGGCGAGGTGCAGCGCGAGCAGGAGGCGCTGGTCGAGCGCGCCGGCCTCGGCGAGGCCGTGCCGGCCCACCCCGACGCGTGGCCTGCCCTGGAGTGAGGCCGACTCGGGCCACACCTCCAGCACCGTGACGAGTGGCCCGGCGGCCGCATGCTCGGCCGGGGCTCCCGGCGCGCCGACCGTCGGGGTGCCGAGCGGGGCGTGGTAGTCCACGTCGGCGGCGAGCGGTGCTCGACCGCGAGCCTGGTCGCCACCCCCGCCGGCCCGTGGCACGAAGCGCACCTCGTCGCCGGCTCGCAGCACCGTCGGTTCCGGTCGGTCGGGCATGAAGAGCGGGAAGCCCGTGGTGCCGAGGACCCACCAGCCGCCCGGCCCCGCGTCGGGGTAGATGCCCGCCTGAGCGCCCGCCATGGCCACCGCGCCGGCGGGCACGTCTGGCCGCGGTCGGTCGCGTCTCGGGGTCTGGAGGCGGTGGTCGAGCCCGTGCAGGTACGGGAAGCCCGGAGTGAAGCCTATGTACGCCACGGTGTACTTCCCGGCGGCGTGCAGCCCGGCGATGTCCGGCCAGGCCAGGCCTAGTCGGTCCGTAAGGGTGGCCGCGTCCGCTCCCGCCCCGTACGCCACCGGGACCTCGAAGGTGCGCGGATGGTCGGCGCCCACGTCCGGGGCACCGCCGCTTACCTCGGTCGCCTCGGCCAGCGCCAGGAGGCGCTCGGGCGCGAGCGCGGCGCGACCCTCGACGAGGATGTCGACATAGCCGGGCACGACGTCGAACGCATCACGCGGCAGCGCGGCGCGCAAGGCCTCCGCCACGGCGCCGATGCGCCTGGAGAGTTCCGGAGAGGGCGGTCCGTCGAAGACCAGGTAGCGCGCCCACGGTCCGGCGGTCTCTACGCGCATGTTGCGTGCCGCTCAGGCCGGTGCGGCGACGGTGAAGCGCGCGAGGGCGAGGCGCTCGCGCACCGCGGCCGCTATGGCGACGGCGCCCGGCGTGTCCGAATGCACGCAGAGCGTGTCGACCGAGAGCGCGATGGGCGTGCCATCGCTGGTGGCGAACTCGCGGCCCTCGGCCAGGGCTAGGGCCTGGTCGGCCGCCGCCTCGGCCTCGGTGATGACGGCCCCGCTGCGCCGCCGCGGGACCAGTAGCCCGCTCTCGAGGTAGGCGCGATCGGCGAAGCCCTCGCGGAGGTGCGCGTGGCCGGCGGTGGCGAGCGCGGCGGCGGCCGGTGAGGACGCGGGCACCACCAGGCGCAGCCCCTCGCCCAACCGCGCGACCTCGGCGGCCAAGGCCCGCGCGAGGCCCGGATCGACCGCCACCGCCTCGTAGAGGGCGCCGTGCGGCTTGACGTGGCGCACGCCGACCCCCTGGGCGGCCGCGATCCCCATCAGAGCGCCCACCTGGTAGAGGACGTCGTCGATGACGCGCTCCGGGGGCAGCATGAGCGGCACGCGACCGAAGCCCCGCAGGTCCGGGTACGACGGGTGCGCGCCGACCGCTACACCGGCAGCCGCGCACAGCGCGACCGTCTCGCGCATGATCGTCGGATCGCCGGCGTGGAACCCGCAGGCCACGTTCGCGGAGGAGACGTGGCGCAGCAGGCTCGCGTCGTCGCCCGGGCCGAGCCAGACGCCGAAGCCTTCGCCCAGGTCGGCGTTCAGGTCGATCGTCATGGGGTCATGCTAACCCCCGTGCCGCCCGGCGGCGGGGGCCGCGCCGCCTCGCTCGGGCCCAGTCGCTCAGGTAGGCGAGCGCCGCCGAGGACCACGCCTGCGGCCTGCACGCCACCGGGTAGGGCACCGGCGGCGAGTCCGTGCGCTCGTAACCGGCCACGAGCTCCGGTGGGCGCAGGTCGGGCTGGCTGGCGGCCAGGTCGAAGAGCGCGTCGCGCAACGTCGACGCCTGCTCCACGAAGCCGTAGCGGCGGAGGCCGGCCGCGATGAGCGCGGTGTCGTGCGGCCAGACCGAGCCGTTATGGTCGTCGGGAGCCACCCACCTCACGCCGGTGGCGCGGCCGACCAGGACGAAGGGCACGCCCTGGTCGCGCAGGTAGGCGAGGCGGGGGTCGTCCTCGTGGGCGCCGTGCAGGATGACGCCGTTGGGCAGCGACGCCGGCAGCCCTTCGCGCCGCGCCGGCACCTCCTCGAAGCGGTAGCCGTCCTGCTGGAGCCGCGCGATCAGGTGTTCGAGGAAGAGCATGAAGAAGAGGGTTAGCCGGCGCGTGCCGCTGGCGAGGCTGAGCCCGATGCGCAAGGGGCCTTGCTGAGTGCCCGCGCCACGTGGTCCGGGCGGAAGGCGAGCTCCTGGATGCTGGCGCGCACGCGCTCGCGCGTCGTCTGGCTCACGCCGGCGCGGCTGTTCAGCACTCGCGAGACCGTCCCGATGCTCACACCGGCATACTCTGCGACCTGCTGGATGGTGGGGCGCTCGTTCACGCTCTGACTCCCGTGCTCCCGGACTCCCGTGCTACGCGTGCCTGCTGCTTCGTTCCGGCTACGCGTCGGCTCGTGTGGCCTCGCGTCGCCAACCGAAAGCGCTTACGCGAGCCGTCGACCCACCGATGGGGGCCGCCCCCCGATCCCGAGGGCGCGTCGACGCGCGGGTCTCCGGCGCGCCGCCGGGCTCGCGGCGCCGACCCGGTCCCGGGGAGCGCGCCACTCACCCTCATAGCCGGCTGGAGGCGCGGGGTCTGATGAGCGGGAGGCGCACCGCATCACAGGTCGCCCTTCTGTAGAGACCTTGCGGAAGTGCCGTCCGGGAGCCGTCTCGCCGGTCGCGTAGCCGGTCGTCGCAAGGGGTGGGACCGGCTCCGCGCTTGGGATCCAGGTGGGGTGCTTGACAGGCTCCGCTCCGGAGATGTACTCTAACTTTTGCCGCTCGAAAGACCGGCGCGAACATTGACAGGCGAATAGAAGGCAAGACATCAGGGCTCGGACGGGCTCGTTGTTCCGTGAGGAACGCGAAAACGTACGGGCCGCGAATCGGGTTTTTTCGAAGACTTGAATCGCGTGTCTGCTCATACACATCAATGAAAGAAATGGGTCAAGTTACTAAGGGCACACGGTGGATGCCTTGGCAGTCGAACCGATGAAGGACGTGGCTACCTGCGATAAGCCTCGGGAAGCTGGAAGCAAGCGTAGATCCGAGGATTTCCGAATGGGGCAACCCAGTGGGGCGAACCCCCACTACCCATGACTGAATACATAGGTCATGCGGAGGGAACCCAGGGAACTGAAACATCTAAGTACCTGGAGGAGAAGAAAGAAACCTCGATTCCCCCAGTAGCGGCGAGCGAAAAGGGAATAGCCTAAACCGGCTCCTACGGGAGCCGGGGTTGTAGGACCGGCAACATGGACTCGAGCGTATAGCGGAAGCGCACTGGAAAGGCGCGCCATAGCGGGTGATAGCCCCGTACGCGAAATGCGCGGAAGCCTAGCCGGCACCTGAGTAGCGCGAGTCACGTGGAACCTCGCGTGAATCTACGGGGACCACCCCGTAAGGCTAAATATTCCGACTGACCGATAGCGAACAAGTACCGTGAGGGAAAGGTGAAAAGAACCCCGTGAGGGGAGTGAAATAGTCCCTGAAACCGTGTGCTTACAAGCAGTCACAGCCCTATGCGCATCTTCGGGTGCGAACGGGTGGTGGCGTGCCTCTTGAAGCATGATCCTGCGACTTACTGGTAGTGCCGAGTTTAAGCCGATAGGCGGAGGCGTAGCGAAAGCGAGTCTGAACAGGGCGTTCAGGCGCTATCAGTAGACCCGAAACCGGATGAGCTAGCCATGGCCAGGTTGAAGCTTCCGTAAAAGGAAGTGGAGGACCGAACCCGTTGAGGTTTAAAACTCTTGGGATGAGCTGTGGTTAGGAGTGAAAAGCTAACCGAATCCGGAGATAGCTGGTTCTCCCCGAAATAGTTTTAGGACTAGCCTCGGGGGTTCACCGATGGTTGTAAAGCACTGATTGGGCTAGGGGGCTCACCAGCTTACCAAACCCTGTCAAACTCTGAAGGCCGTCGGTTCATACCCCGGGAGTCAGTCTGCGTGAGCTAACTTTCGCAGACAAGAGGGAAACAACCCAGAACGCCAGTTAAGGTCCCCAAGTCATGGCTAAGTGGTAAAGGATGTGGAGACGCTAAAACAGCTAGGAGGTTGGCTTAGAAGCAGCCATTCCTTTAAAGAGTGCGTAATAGCTCACTAGTCGAGTGTCTCTGCGCCGAAGATGATCGGGGCTAAGCCATGCACCGAAACTGCGTCAGTGCAGCTAAGCTGTGCTGGGTAGGGGAGCGTTCCGTAAGCCGTTGAAGCGGTACCGTGAGGAGCCGTGGAGGTATCGGAAGTGCGAATGCAGGAATTAGTAACGATAAGAAGGGTGAGAATCCCTTCCGCCGTAAGCCTAAGGGTTCCTGAGCAAGGGTCGTCCTCTCAGGGTTAGGCGGGACCTAAGGCGAGGCCGAAAGGCGTAGTCGATGGACAGCAGGTCAACATTCCTGCCCCGCCGTCGTGGAGTGATGGGGTGACGCATTAGGATAGGCCAACCGGAGCTATGGCTATGCCCGGCGGCGTGCGAAGTCTGGAGGGATAGGCAAATCCGCCCTTCGCGTAGATGACGTACGTCGGGAAGGTCCTACGGGACTGATAACTGGTCGAATCCACGGTGCCAAGAAAAACCTCTAAACGTTGAAGCGATGGCGCCCGTACCAAAACCGACACAGGTAGGCGAGTGTAAGAGCACTAAGGCGCGCGAGAGAACCCTGGTTAAGGAACTCTGCAAATTTGCCCCGTAACTTCGGGAGAAGGGGCCCCACGTGTAAGGTTGTCCATTAGGATCGCCTGAGGTGGGCGCAGTGAACTGGCTCTAGCGACTGTTTACCACAATCACAGCACTCTGCTAACCCTCATCGGGGATGTATAGGGTGTGACACCTGCCCGGTGCTGGAAGGTCAACGGGAGGCGTGCAAGCGCCGAACTGAAGCCCCAGTGAACGGCGGCCGTAACTATAACGGTCCTAAGGTTAACATTACGCTAGCTTTAGTAAAACCGAACTATATGCGGGAAACTCCTCAACAGCCACGCGGTACTCGTAGCACATAGGCTGCAGTAACAATCCGCTGGACATGGGGACAATCCGCAGGGAAGGCTTGGTCGTGTTGTTCACGCCAAGAACCCTCAGAGACTATACGTTTGGGGTCGTCCGACCCCGGAGGCATACGTGAGGCTCGAAGCTCAATGGATCGCCGGCTTCGTCGACGGCGAAGGCTGTTTCCACGTCGGGATAGCCAAGCACGACGAGATGACGCTGGGAGTGCAAGTGCTCCCGGAGTTCACGGTGGTTCAGCACGAGCGTGATGCTCAGCTGTTGCACGCCTTGAAGGCGTACTTCGGCTGCGGCGTGGTGCGCAGGAACAACGGTGACCGGCTAGCTTATCGCGTTCGCGATAGGAAGTGCCTGGTCGACGTGATCTGCCCGTTCTTCATGAAGCACAGGCTCAAGTCGATGAAGAACGTCGACTTCCTGAAGTTTCGGCGAGTGCTCCTCGCCATGGAAGAGGGTGCGCATCTCACCGCGGAAGGCATCGAAGAGATCAAGCGTATCGCCGAGGGGATGAATAGGGACGATCAAGATAGAGTCCGGCCCTCCCGGAAACGGGATGGGGAGAATTCCGAGCGAAATTCCTTGTCAGGTAAGTTCTGACCTGCACGAATGGTGTAACGACTGGAGCGCTGTCTCAACCAGGGACTCGGTGAAATTGAACTGGCGGTATAGATGCCGCCTACCCGCAGCAGGACGAAAAGACCCCGTGGAGCTTTACTACAGCTTGATGCTGACGCTTGGACTGTTCTGTGTAGCATAGGTGGGAGACTGTGAAGCCGGGTCGCTAGACTCGGTGGAGTCATCGGTGAAATACCACCCTGATCGGTTCGATCGTCTAACCTGCACCCGTTATCCGGGTGGGGAACAGCGTTAGGTGGGTAGTTTGACTGGGGCGGTCGCCTCCTAAATCGTAACGGAGGCGCGCAAAGGTTCCCTCAGCACGGTCGGAAATCGTGCGTAGAGCGCAAGGGTATAAGGGAGCTTGACTGCGAGACGTACATGTCGAGCAGGGACGAAAGTCGGCCCTAGTGAACCGGTGGTACCTTGTGGAAGGGCCATCGATCAACGGATAAAAGTTACCCCGGGGATAACAGGCTGATACCGCCCGAGAGTTCACATCGGCGGCGGTGTTTGGCACCTCGATGTCGGCTCGTCATATCCTGGGGCTGGAGAAGGTCCCAAGGGTCCGGCTGTTCGCCGGTTAAAATGGCACGCGAGCTGGGTTCAGAACGTCGTGAGACAGTTCGGTCTCTATCCGCTGTGGGCGTAGGAAAGTTGAGGAGAGCTGCTCCTAGTACGAGAGGACCGGAGTGGACGCACCTCTAGTGTCTTAGCTGTCGTACCAACGGCACATGCTAAGTAGCTACGTGCGGAACGGATAAGCGCTGAAAGCATCTAAGCGCGAAGCCGACTCCAAGATGAGCTTTCCCATCCCGTAAGGGAGTAAGACCCCCGGAAGACCACCGGGTTGATAGGCTGGGAGTGTAAGCGCGGCAACGTGTTTAGCTGACCAGTACTAATCGGTCGAGGACTTGACCATTTCTCGGACTCATTCCGAGATCAGACACCTGAGCTTGCCTTCTATAGCCTGTCCCTATCTTTCCTCTTCGTGCTCTTGGCGGCGTGGACCCACCCGAACCCATTCCGAACTCGGAAGTTAAGCACGCCAGCGCCGATGGTAGTTGGGGGGAAGCCCCCTGCAAGAGTAGGTCAGTGCGAGGAGGTTATCTTTCAAGGAGTCGGTCTGAGGCCTCGAGCCTCAGACCGCTCCGTATACGCTGCCCGAGCGGCGGCGTGCAAGGCGTGCGGGAGTAGCTCAGCTGGTAGAGCACTACCTTGCCAAGGTAGATGTCGCGGGTTCGAATCCCGTCTCCCGCTCCAAGACAAGCCCGCACCGTTACCCGGCCCGGCCGGTACGGCGCGGGCTTCGTTAGTTGGCGAGATCACCCGCCGGGCAGCCCCGCTTCCGTTCGCGCGAGCTGCCTGACGCCGAAGGCCAGGGCGGCGGTGGCCGTGGCCAGCGTGAGGGCCGAGAGGATCGCGATCACTGCGACCCCCTCGGGGGTCGACCAGTAGGCCGCGCTAGCCCCGCCGCTGAGCACGAGCCATGCGGGCCGCGCCAGGAGCACGGTCACCACCGCCGTGTAGGCGAGGGCGAGCGCCATGTAGGCGAAGGCGCCGGGCGTCATGACCAGTTCGTTCGGGCTGGTGAACTCGAAACGCGCGTTGGCAGCGCCGAGGCCGACGGCCAGGGCCGTGATCGCTAGTGCGCTGAGGCCGGCGGCCAGGGGGGCGCCGACGGCCAGCACGGGGCTGGCATCGAGGACCCGGCCGGCGGTGATGCCGAGCCCGAGCGCGAGCGCGAGCATGAGGGGCAGGGCGAAGAGGAACTTGGCCAGCACGATGGCGCGCTTGCGGATGGGCTGCACTTGCGAGAGCCAGAACGCGCCGTCGTCGAAGGAGACGCTCGGATAGGCGACCCGCAGCCCGATGCCGGCGACTATGAAGCCCACGAACGCGATGTTCATGGCGCCGAGGACGTCGCGGAACTGCTGCGTCGGCACGGGGATGGCCGCGAGGCTCACGAAGTAAACCCCCGCCAGCGCGGCCAGGACGATCAGTTGGCTCCACTGCTGAACGTCGCGCATGAACACGCGCGCGTCCTTGGCGACGATGGCGCCCGTCACCCCGAGGCGCGCCACCAGGGCGCGCTCCCACCACGGGGCGGTCGACCGGCGCCGCAGTGCGGCTGCCGGGGCGGCGTCGAGGCTCCTCACCCAGCCCCGTGCGAAGGCCACGTGCGCCAGGAGCCCGGCCAGGCCGAGGCCGGCCGCGCCCGTGGCGAGGAGGACGAGCAGCCCGGCGTGCAGGCGGCCGTCCAGGGCCGCCCAGCTCGCGTTGGCTGCCCAGGCCGGCGGTAGCCAGCCGGCATCGAGGCGGGCGAAGGACGTCAGGAAGCGCTCGAAGGCGTCAGTGTCCTGGTCGCCGAGGCGGAAGAGCTGTTCCGGGCGCAGCGCTCGCAAGCCGAGGAGTGCGACCGCTGCCACGCTGACGCTGGCGGCCGTGGCCACCTCGCGCACGCGTCCGGCGGGCGCGATGCGCACCAACACGAGCGCCAGCAGCGCCCCGACCGCCACCGGCAACGCGTACAGAGCCGAGGCGGCGAGGGCGCCAACCAGGTAGTAGAGGGGGCGGGCGCCCAGCGCGGCGCCGATCCCGGCCAGCACGGGCAGGGTGAAGAGCAGTGGGAGGCCGGCTGCGTTCACGAACAGCTCCACTACCTTCATGCCGAACACGCGGGCGCGGTCGGTCGGCTGGGCGAGGAGCAGCTCGAGGTCGGCGCTCCCGTAGAGGATGCCGATGCTGGCGACGAGCACGCTGAAGAGGACGGCCGCCATCAGCATCAGGAAGAGCCCCTCGAGGCTGCGCTGCAAGACGACGGGCGCCAGGCGATCGACGAGCGGGTAGCCGTAGAGCCACGTTACCCCCACCGCCACGCCGCGGAAGATGGCGTAACCGAGGCCGAGGAGCAGCCCGGAGCCGACCACCAGCCACGCGGGACGCGCGGCCAGGGAGCGCAAGGCGCCGAGGGCGCGCAGGCGGAAGA
>CAUJFI010000014.1 GCA_963170125.1 Deinococcota bacterium
TCTGCTCCCGCCGAGCATGTCGCCGAAGCCGATGATGACGGCGCCTGTCACGGACAGGAGCACACCGCCGAGCTGGCGCGCCGCCGGCGGGCGCGCCAGGAAGAGCCAGGCGAACAGCGCCACCCACAACGGGCTCGTCGAGACGAGCGCGCCGCTGGCCGCCACCGTCGTGAACGAGAGCGACGAGATCCACGCCGCGAAGTGCACGGCCAGGAGCGCTCCGGCGAGGGCGGTGGCACGCCAGGCGCGTGCGTCGAGCGGCGTCCGCCTGAGGCCCACGACGGTCACCGGCGCCATGATCGCCGTGGCGATGAGCATCCGGTAGAAGGCGACGACGACACCTGGCGCGCCGGCCCACCTGATGAAGATGGCGGCGAAGCTGACGGCCGTCAGGGCGACGATGAGCACCGTCCACACTGTGCCGCGCTGGGGGGGCCCCGGTGTGGCCGTGCGCTCGGCCACCGCGGTCCCGGAACGCATGCCGGCGGGCTCGACTGCAGGGCGTTGCGGGGCGGTCCCGTGTTCCGCGCTCGCGCCGCGGACGAGCCTCACGCTCCCCTCAAGCGCCCCTACGCGCCAGCTCGAGGACCGCCACCGCCCAGCCGGCGATGAGGAGCACGCCGCCTACCGGTGCCACGACGCCGAGCCAGCTCGGCGCGCCGGCGACGAGCGCATAGAGCGCCCCGGAGAAGACGAGGGTACCGGTGATGAGCAGAGGCCCGGAGCGAGCGGCGAGCCGCCCCGTGGGCGCGATGGCGGCCAGGGCCAGGAGGCCGAGCCCCTGATAGACCTGGTAGCGCACGGCGGTCTCGAAGGTCTGGAGGCGTGCCTCGGTCACCAGCCCGCTCAATGTGTGGGCTCCGAAGGCGCCGAGCGCCACGCCGAGGCCGACCAACGCCGCGCCCCACACGGCCGCCGTCCGCGCCGCGCCGCGGAGCGTCAAGGGCGCCGCGCCCGTGCCGCGCCCGTCCGAGGCCGGCGCGTCGCGCTTGGCGCCGCTCACGCCTCGCTCCTGGCGGCGGGCACGGCGGCGCGCGCGAGCGTGACGTGCCCGTCAAGCAACTCGAGGACTGCGTCGGCGCTCTCGGCGACGCCGACGTCGTGGGTGACCACGATGACGGTCCGCCCTTCGCCCGCCACTTCCCGCAGGGCGCCGAGCACGACCTGGCCGCTACGGCTGTCGAGGTTGCCCGTCGGCTCGTCGGCGAACACGACGTCGGGGTCGTTGGCCAGCGCGCGGGCCAGGCTGACGCGCTGGCGCTCCCCGCCGGAGAGGCGCGTCGGCACATGGTCGGCGCGCTGGCGCAGCCCGAACCGGTCCAACAGGGCGAGCGCCCGAGCTCGGCGCTCGGGTGCCGCGATGCCGGCGAGTCCCATGGGGAAGGCGACGTTCTGCCAGGCGTTCAGGACCGCGATGAGGTTGAACGACTGGAACACGAACCCGAACCGCGTGAGGCGTAGCTTGGAGCGTTCGCGCTCCGTCATGGCGCCAAGGGAAGTGTCGCCAAGGTAGACGACGCCGGAGGTGGGCAAGTCGAAGCCCGCCAACAGGTTGAGGAGGGTCGACTTGCCGGAGCCGGAAGGACCGACGATGGCGGTCAGCTTGCCCCGCTCGAAGGTGGCGTTCACGCCCGTGAGGGCAGGCACGACGCCGGCGGGCGTCCGGTAGAGCTTCGTTAGGTCGGTAGTGCGCAGCACCCGGCCATGCTACCCGGGCCGGGCGTCGCCGGTCCCGGGGCGGCGTTCACCGTCCGCCGGAGGAGCCGCCCCCGCCCCCGCCCCCGCCGCCGCTCGACGAGCCGCCCGACGAGGCCGAGGCGGAGGCCGAGTTGAGAGCGCTCGAGAGGCTGGAGACGGAGCGCGAGAACGAGGAGAAGCTCGCCAGGCTGGCCGTGTTCCCGGCCGACATCCAGGTGGCGGTCCGGATGAGCGTGCCCTCGTCGACACCCGCCAGCGGCGCGGCGCGCCCGAGGGTCTTCAGGTACTGGTCGGCAACGCCGAGCGCGGCCGCGTAGCAGTAGTAGACGTCCCAGAGCTTGAAGAAGTCGAGCGGGGCGTCCTTCATGCGGGTGTAGTCCGTCAAGGTGCGCTTGAAGCCTTGCCAGCCGTACACCTCCTGCGCGACCTCCGGGCGCCAGGCGGGGATGGCGGCGCCCGCCACGACGGCCCCGACGAACTGGGCGACCGTCGCGGCGATGGCGATGCCGCGCGGCGCGCCCTGGAAGACGAAGACGAGCGCCAGCGTCGCCAGCGCGGATAGGGCGAGGCGCCCCGCCCACTTCGCCGCCGCCTTGCGGCTCTCGGCCTCGGTCAACGGCCCGCCGCGCTGCGCCTCCAGCCACTTGCGCACCCCGGGCGCCCACTTGGCGAGGAAGGTCGAGGCGCTGCGCTGCGAGTACGCCTTCAGTTCGGCGGAGCTGAGCCGGTTGGGCGCCCCCGGGCGCGCGGCGCTCTTTAGGTAGCCTAGGACTTGGTCCTCGAACGGCAGGAGGGGCGCCGTCGGCTTGTCGAGGTTCAGCTGGATGGCGAAGTCGCTCTGCTTCTTGCCGTCGGAGGCGAACTCGCCGTAGCCGCGCCGCATCAGGTCCATGATGGTCGCGTGGAACGCCGGCCCCATGGCGGCCGTCGAGCCGCTCTGTTGCAGGATGGAGGTCACGGCCGCGGGCGGCAGACCGCTCGGCGGCTCGAAGGGGTACTTCATCGTCTCGATGCGCGGTTCGCGGCCGTACCGCCGGTAGGCCCCGAACGCCCCCGAGCCGGTGAGGAGCAGCAGCCCGAGCGGCACGAGCGACCACCAGGTCGAGCGGCGCAGCTGCATGAGGGTCTGGACCCCGGCGACCTTCGCCTCGTCCCGGAGGAACTCCTCCATGCCGTCCCGCGCTCCCTTCTGGGTGAAGAGGGCCGGGTCCATGAGGTAGCGGATCTCGACGCCGTCGCCGTCGGGGATGCGGTCGAACGCCACGCGCAACGTGGCTCGGTCCTCGCTCAACGCCACGCTCGGGAGCTCCTGGTTGCCGAAGCGGTGGACGTACGCGTCGTAAGGCGCGCTCATCGGCCCCGGCGCGCTCACCGTCAGCGTGTAGCCGCGTACGGTGGGATGCTCCTGCTCGAGGATCTGCCAGTACCACTGCACCACGTCGCGCCGGACGTCGAGGACGCCACTCAGGCGGTACACGAAGCGCACTCGGCGCTCTTTCACCCTGACGTCGTTATGCACCACGACCTCCGTGCCGCCGTCGCAGGGCTGGGAGTACGCGTGTGCGCTCGGTCCAGGTCCGAGCGCCCCCGAGCCGTCCAGCAGGCTCAACGACTGCCCGCCCGTCAGCTTGACGCAGATGAATGCCTCGCCGAAGTCCCCGCTCGTCGAGAGCGTCCTGGTGTCGTCGACGATCACGTCGCCGTCTGCCTGGATGGTCACGACCTGCACGACGTCGCTCCAGGTGTAGGACTGCGCGAGGCCGGCGCCCGTCAGAGCGAGCGCGAGGACGAGGTAGAGCGCCGAGGACCGACGGTGGGGCCTGTGGCTGGACATGGAAGGATGTTAGGCCACGGCGGTGCCGGGGTGCGTTGCAAGTGAGGAAGTTCGCGCGTCGCTATGCATGCCGCTCGCGGCAGCTGCGGGGCTTGGCGGGGCGCCAGGAGCCTAGCTAGGCCGCGCGCGGCGACTGGGACGCCGGCGCCGGGCGTGGGAGAAGGCGGGGGAGGTCACTCCCGCGCGAGCGCGGCCGCGATCGGGATGCGCGCCGCGCGCCCGGCCGGCAGGAGGCCCGACACGAGTCCCATCACCATGGCCACCAGCACGGCGAACGCCGCGAGGCGCGGCGTGACGAGGGCTACCTCGAGGCCGAGCTGGTCGAGCGCTACCCGGTTCACGAGGTAGACGCCCACCCAGCCGACGAGTATCCCACCCGCCGCGCCCGCGAGCGCGAGGAGCAACGACTCGGAGAGCACGAGCCCGAAGAGGAAGCGGGGACGCGCGCCGACGGCACGGATGACGCCGAACTCGCGCGTGCGCTCGAACACGCTCATCATGACGGTGTTGGCCACGGCGATGGCGCCGACGATGAGGGCGATGGCGCTGATGCCGAGGCGCACGAAGTCGGAGACGCGCAGGCTGGTGCTCACCTGGTCGAAGATCTCGGAGCGTGTCTGCGCGCCGAGCTCCGGGTAGGCGGTCTGGATCCGGGTCGCGACCTCGTCGGCGCGCTCCGGACGCATGCTGGTGACGGCCAGCAGGCTGTAGCGGTCCGCGACGCCGAGGGCGGTCTGCAGCGTGGTGAGCGGCACGACGATGACGTTGTCGACGAGGCTGCCGGTGGCGCCGAGCACCCCGACGACCTCGAGGCTCGTGGCGGGGTTGAGGCGCAGCGTCGCTCCCAGCTTGATGCGGTTCCGTTCCGCCGCCGTCGCTCCGATGACGGCGACGCCTCGCCCCTCGTCCGCGGCGCCGAGCAGCCGGCCTTCCTCGGCCGTCGCGCCGGTGAACAGGTCGGCGAGCGGCGTACCGGCGGGGAGGCCCTCGAAGACGAACGACTGGCTCGGCGCGAGACCGCCCCGCAAGTACAGGAGGACCGGTACGACCTGCCGGATCCCCAACTCGTCGGCCCGCGCGAGCAGTTCGTCGAGGTACGAGGCGGGCAGGTCGGGCGTGGTCGGGAAGAAGTCGCCGCTGCCGGAGCCGTACGTCACCTGGATGTCGGGGCCGAGGTTGGCGAGTTGGTCGGCGAACACCCGCCTGATGCCCTCGCCGAGCGACAGGAAGACGATGGCGCCGGCCACGGCCACGGTAATGCCGAGGGCGGTGAGGACTGAGCGCAGCGGTCGTTGGCGCAGCGAGGCGGACGCCAACGACCACGTGAACTGGGGGGCCGTGTTCATGCCATATGCCCGCTTACTCCTGCTGTGACGTCGAGCCTGGCCCCGGGTCCGAGGCGGCGGCCCGGCTCACCTGGCGCTGAACGCCCTACCGACGACGGCCCCGGCCGAGCCCATGACCGT
The DNA here is from genome assembly GCA_963170125.1 of Deinococcota bacterium. Lineage (GTDB taxonomy): Bacteria > Deinococcota > Deinococci > Deinococcales > Trueperaceae > JAAYYF01. The sequence continues at coordinate 4,999 of CAUJFI010000014.1, forward strand.
TGGGGCCCCGTCGCCGACCGTCACCTCGACGCCGGCGGCGTTGCCTGCATGCACGTAGACGGGGAGGGTGAAGCGGTAGACGGTACCGGGCGCGGCCGTCGTGTACACGAGCCGCTCGCCCTCGTTGCGCGCGCTGCCGCGGTAGACCTCGAGCCAGCTCGTCGCCCTCACCGTGATCAAGACCTCGTTGTCGCTCGGAGCCGCGCTCGGCGTGGCGGCGCTGGCGGCGCCGGGCTCCGCGTCCGCAGCCGCGAGCGCGAACTGGAGCGTGCCGCCCTCGGTCAGGTCGACGGTCTGCTCGAGCGTCTGGTAGCCGTCGAGGCTCACGCGCAGCGTCCGGTTGGCGCGGGCCGTCACGGGCGCGGCGCGGATGGGGGTGACGCCGGGGAGCATGAAGCCGTCCACGGACACCTGCGCCCCGGCTGGCTCCGTGATGACGTCGATGAGCACGGTGCCACCGACGGCCGAACTCGCCTGGCCCCCGCCGGTGAGCGGGGCCTCCAGCCCCGCGGCGGCTGGCGCCGCGGTGGCTGGCGCCGTCGTGGTGGGTGCCGTCGTGATGGGCGCCTGGGTGACGGTGCTGCCGGGACGGAAGAACAGGGCGTTGTACCCCCACACCGCCAGGGCCACGAGCGCGACGACGAGCAGCGCGGTCGGGACCATCGGGTTGATCCGGAAGCCCCGTCCGGTGGCGCGGCGCTTCGCCTGGCGTGGCGGCGGCTCGCCCCGCCGCTCCTTCTCAAGGCGCTCCTCTAGCGTGGTGAGGCCGCCGGCGCGTTGGCGCTCCTGTTGGTAGAGCTCGAGGGCCTCGTCGCCGGGCAGGCCGACGGCGTGCGCGAACAGCCTCACGAAGTTGCGGGTGTAGACGTCCTCCGGGAGGTCGGCGAAGCGACCCTCCTCGAGGGCGCGTAGGTACTCGCGTCGGACGTGCGTCAGCTCGGCGACATCCCCCAGCTCGAGCCCCTTCGACTCGCGCGCTTCGCGGAACAGGCGGCCAAGGTCGCCTGCGCCAGCTTGGCGCAGGTCCGCGCCGGCTTGCCGCAGGTCCGCGCCAGCTTGGCGTAGGTTGGCGGCGGTCGACCGCGAGTCGGTGCCGTCGGAGGGTCTCATCACGCAGCCCCCACTACGACGTCGGGCGCCGCGCTGCGCGAGCCCGCGTACGCCGCCGCGATGCGGGCGGCCAGCCTGGCGTTCTCCTCCAACAGGCGGAGGTTGACGGTGAGCGTCTCGCCGTCCGAGAGCTTGGCGACTGCATCGAGCAGGTAGGGGGTCGTGTCGCGGCCGTGGACGCCGGCGGCCGCCGCGCTCGCCCTGGCCGCGTGGAGCCAGGTGGCGAAACGATCGCGGGGGAGACCGGAACTGACCGGATTGCTGAGGAGGACCCCCGCGCCGAGGCCGAGGTGCTCCTGGGCGCGCAGGACCGCCGCGGCGGCGGCCGGATCGTCGACCCTTGACGGCAGGCGGATCGCCGTCTCCTCGACGAAGAAGCCCGCCAGCCTGTCGGAGCGATACCCGACCACGGGCACGCCGAGGGTCTCGAGGCGCTCGGTGGTTGCCTCGGCGTCCAGGATGCTCTTGGGGCCGGCGCACACCGTCAGGACGCGGTAGTTGGCCAGCGCGACGAGGTCGGCCGACTCGTCGAACGGCGTGTCGTGCACGCCCCCGATGCCGCCGGTCGCGAACACCTTGATGCCCGCTCCGAACGCAGCGAAGAGGGTGGTCGCGACGGTGGTTCCCGCGTCCCTCCCGGCCGCGAGCAAGGCGGCGAGGTTCCAGAGGGAGGCCTTGTCGGCGCCCCCGGACGCCAGGCGTTCGAGGTCGGCAGGTTCGAGGCCGACCTTGACCTCACCCGCGACGACGGCGACGGTGGCAGGCACGGCGCCCCCTTCGCGCACGACCTCCTCGAGTCGCTTGGCGAGCTTGAGGTTGTGCGGGCGCGGCAGACCATGGGTGATCACGGTCGACTCCAGCGCGACGACGGGCGCGCGTGCGGCCAACGCGGCCGCCACCTCGGTCGAGATTCGCAGCGAAGCTGGGAGGCTCACGAGGTCGATATTACCCCAGCCGCATGAGCGCGACCGGCCGCGCTCGAGCCGTGCTACCCTGCCCGAGAGTGAACGTCGACCTCACGAGCGTCATGCCCTGGGTGCAACAGCTGTCGTTCGGGGCCGTGGCGGGCTTCGTGGCCGGCTTCGCCCTCAAGAAGGTCGGCAAGTTCGTCGCGCTCACCTTGGGTGCACTCTTCGTCGTCATCCAGCTCCTCGCCTGGTCCGGCTACCTGAGCGTCGACTGGGGCAGGATCCAGGCGTCGGTCGACCCACTGCTCGAGCCGACGAGGCTGGAGCAGCTGTGGCAGGGGCTCCTGGCGATGCTCACGTACAACCTGCCGTTCGGAGCCGCCTTCGTGGCCGCGCTCGTGATAGGCCTACGCCGCGGTTGAGCGGCGCGGCCGAGTTCGGGCGAGTGTGGTGCCGCCGGGGCGCGAGGCACCCGGCTCGGGCCCGAGCGCCCGGAAGCGCCGTATGCCTGGGCTCGAGCAAGCGACATGAGTGTCATACACTCAAATGGCTTGATAGACTGCGCTTGACACCGCCACTGGGGCCCGGATAGGATATGCCCGTTTGGCACTCTCATGGCGAGACTGCCAAGTTCAGCCCTTCACAGGAGGAACCCATGGCGGACAAGAAGCAGAACCTCAGGCCCATCGGCGATAAGGTCGTGGTCGAAGTCATCGACGAGCCCCAGACGACACTCAGCGGCATCGTGCTGCCGGACAGCGCCAAGGAGAAGAGCCAGCGCGGCAAGGTCATCGCCGTCGGCACCGGCAAGCTCCTGGACAACGGCTCGCGCGAGCCGATGGAAGTCAAGGTCGGCGACACCGTGCTCTTCGCCAAGTACGGCGGCACGGAGGTCGACCTCGGTGGCCGGGAGTTGATGATCCTGAGCCAGCGCGACATCCACGCCGTCCTGGAGTAAGACCCGGCGCGCGCCGCGACCATCATGGCGCGAGATCACGACCAACGACTTTCACGGACTAGAACGGGAACGGATACGGAGAGAACATGGCCAAGGACCTGATCTTCAAGGAAGACGCCCGCCGCTCGCTCGAGCGCGGCGTCAACGCAGTCGCTAACGCCGTCAAGGTAACGCTCGGACCGAAGGGTCGCAACGTCGTCCTGGAGAAGAAGTTCGGCGGACCGACGATCACCAAGGACGGCGTCACCGTCGCCAAGGACATCGAGCTCGCCGATTCGCTCGAGAACATCGGCGCTAAGCTCCTCATCGAGATCGCCAGCAAGACGAACGAGATCACGGGCGACGGCACCACCACCGCCACCGTGCTCGGCCAGGCCATCGTGCGCGAGGGCCTGCGCAACGTCGCGGCCGGCGCCAGCCCGCTTGCGCTCAAGCGCGGCATCGAGAAGGGCGTCGAGGCCGTCGTCGCGAGCATCCACGCGATGGCCAAGCCCGTCGAGGACAGCAAGGCCGTCGCCGAGGTGGCCTCCATCTCCGCGAACGACGCCGAGGTCGGCAAGCAGATCTCCGACGCCATGGACAAGGTCGGCCGCGACGGTGTCATCACCGTCGAAGAGTCGAAGACCATGGACACGGAACTCGACTTCGTCGAGGGCATGCAGTTCGACAAGGGCTACGTGAGCGCGTACTTCATCACCGACTCCGAAGCCATGGAGGCGGTGCTCGAAGACGCCTACATCCTCATCCACGAGAAGAAGATCAGCGCCCTCAAGGACCTCCTGCCCGTACTCGAGCAGGTCGCCCAGACCGGCAAGCCGCTCCTCATCATCGCCGAGGACATCGAAGGCGAGGCCCTCGCCACGCTCGTCGTCAACCGCCTGCGCGGCACCCTCAACATCTCGGCCGTCAAGGCCCCCGGCTTCGGCGACCGCCGCAAGGAGATGCTCCGCGACATCGCTGCCGTCACCGGCGGCGAGGTCATCAGCGAGGAGCTCGGCCACAAGCTCGAGAACGTGCGCCTCAACCAGCTCGGCCGCGCGAAGCGCGTCCGCAGCAGCAAGGACGAGACGACCATCATCGAGGGCCAGGGCAGCAAGGAAGGCATCGCGGAGCGCATCAAGGGCATCAAGGCGGAGCTCGACCACACCGACTCCGACTACGCTCGCGAGAAGCTCCAGGAGCGCCTCGCCAAGCTCGCCGGCGGCGTCGCGGTCATCCGCGTGGGCGCTGCCACCGAGACGGAGCTCAAGGAGAAGAAGCACCGCTACGAGGACGCCCTCTCCACGGCCCGCTCGGCCGTCGAGGAAGGCATCGTCGCCGGTGGCGGCGTGACGCTCATCCACGCCATCACGGCCGTCAAGGAGCTCGTCACGAAGCTCGACGGCGACGAGCGCACGGGCGCTCAGATCCTCATGCGCGCCCTCGAGGAACCCGCGCGCCAGATCGCGGCCAACGCCGGCGCCGAAGGCAGCGTCGTCGTGAACGCCATCCTGAACAAGAACGACGGCAAGTACGGCTACGACGCGGCCAACGACACCTACGTCGCCGACATGTTCAAGGCCGGCATCGTCGACCCCGCCAAGGTCACCCGTACCGCCCTCCAGAACGCGGCCTCCATCGGCGCGCTCCTCCTCACGACCGAGGTCGTCATCGCCGATCGGCCGGAGAAGGAAGACAAGACGCCCCCGATGCCGGGCGGCGACATGGGCGGGATGGACTTCTAAGAGCCGGGCTAGGCGGCGCAGCCCGGGCGGCTCCCCATGGGAGCGCTGACGGGCCAAGCCACCCTGTGAAGCGAGGCGCCCCCGGGTACACCCGGGGGCGCCTCGTGTTAGCGGGAAGGCGCACGTGAGGTAACTTTGAGCATGCCGACCGCACTGCCCGAGGTGTCGCGATGACCGACCCGCAAGGCCTCCTCCTGGGGCCCGGGTTCGTAGCGCCGTACGCCTCGGGCCGCTCCCTCACGAGCGTGCCGAGCACCGTCGGGCACCTGCTCGGCGCCGGGGACGGGTGGCGCTCGGGGCCGCTGACGCTGACCGGCATGCCCGACCGCGCGCGCAGGGTGGTCGTCCTCCTGGTGGACGGGCTCGGCTACCACCGGCTCGCTGACCAGGTGGCGAAGGACGACCTCGGCCTCGCCGCGCTGCTCGAGCGCTACGCACCCGGCTGGAGCCCGAGCCAACCACTCGGCGAGCCCCTACTCACCGTCGCGCCGTCCACGACGGTGGTCGCGACCACCGTCCTGGCGGGGAACGGGGCGAGCCCGGGCGAAACGGGCTTCCTCGGTTACACGCAGTACCTCCCACGACTCGGCTTCGTCGCGAACATGCTCTTCTGGCGGCCGGCCTGGACAGCGGCGGCGCGCGGAGGCGACCTCGAGGCCTGGGGCCTCGCGCCCGAGGCGGCATTGCCGGTCCCGACCGGCTACCAGGTCTTGGCATCCCAGGGCGTGGCGAGCACCGCCTTCTACCCCCACGAGATCGCCGGGAGCCCGTTGTCGCGCATGCAGGCGGCGGGCGCTCGCGTCCGCGGCTATATCGGGTGGGTCGACCTGGTGACGCAGCTGCGAGAGCACCTCGAGGCGTCGGCCGGTGAACGCGGCTACACCTTCGCCTACTTCCCCGACCTCGACTCGCTCCAGCACCGCGACGGCCCGAAGAGCGCGAGCTACGCGCCCCTGCTCGAAGCGTTCGTGTCAGGGCTCACCCGACTCCTCGGGCGCCTGTCGCCCGCCGCGCGGCGCGACACCCTCGTCCTCGTCACCGCCGACCACGGCCACCACGCCGTTCCGCCGTCCGAGGCAGCCTACTTGCGAGAGCTCGACGAGCTGCGCCCCCTGCTGGTCCGTCGAGAGGGCGGCGAGCCGCGCCACGTCTACCTCTACGCGCGGCCAGGCGCGGTGGACGAACTGCATGCCGCCGCCACCGCGCGTTTAGGCGGGAGCTTCCTGGCGCTGCGTGGCGAGGAGGCGCTGGCGGCGGGCCTTTACGGCGACCCCGGCTGCCTGCACCCCGAGGCGACCAGGCGCGTCGGCGACGTGGTCTTGCTCGCCCGCGAAGGGGCGGCGCTCTGGGAGGTCGAGCGCGTGCGCGCCGCACCCGGGGGCTCGGGGGCCGGACCGGCGGACCTGCCCGCCGGGATGCACGGCTCGCTCACCCCGGAGGAGATGCGCGTGCCGCTGCTGACGCTGGACCTCGGCGCCGGTTAACCCTGCGCTAGCAGGGACCTACCCGTCATCGCGGACGGTTGCGGCACGCCCAACAGCTCGAGCACCGTCGGCGCGACGTCACCGAGGACGCCGCCCGGGCGCAGGCGCGCGTTGGCCAGGGCGGGGTCGTCGCTCACGAGCACGCACGGCACCGGGTTCGTCGTGTGCGCGGTGTGGGGGCTACCGTCCGCCTCGAGCATCTTCTCGGCGTTGCCGTGGTCGGCCAGCACGATGGCGGCTCCCCCGCGCGCCAGCACCGCGTCCAGGACCTCGCCCAGGCAGGCATCGACGACCTCGCAGGCCGCGACGGCGGCGGCGATCACGCCCGTGTGCCCGACCATGTCCGGGTTGGCGAAGTTGACGAGCACGACGTCATCGTCGCGCTCCCGCAACCGCGCGGCGGTCAGCGCCGCCAGCTCGGGCGCGCTCATCTCCGGCTGTAGGTCGTAGGTGGCCACCTTCGGGGACGCGACCATGCGCCGCTCCTCACCGACTTGCTGCTCCTCGCGCTGCGCGTCGAAGAAGTAGGTCACGTGCGCGTACTTCTCCGTCTCGGCCGTGTGGTACTGCTTCAGACCCGCTTCCGCCAGCACCTCTGGCAACGTCTCCAGGACCGGTGGGACGGCGAAGGCGAAGGGGACGTGGAGTTCCTTGTCGTACTCCATGAGCGAGGCGAACGTCATGCGCGGCGTCTTGCACCGCTCGAACTCGCCCCAGCCGTCGTCGCCAACGAGCGCGTGGCTGAGCTGCCGCGCCCGGTCCGTCCGGAAGTTGAAGTAGAACACGGCGTCGCCGTCTCGCACCGCCCCGTCGTCGGCCGCCGGGCTGTCTGCGGACGGCGCGGTGTCCGCGATGACCACGGTCGGGCGGATGAACTCGTCCGTCTCGCCGCGGGCGTACGCGGCCTCGACGGCCGCTACGGCGCTGCCGGCGGTGTACTCGCCACGCGCGCACACGACCAGGTCGTAGGCGAGCTTGGTGCGCTCCCACCGCCGGTCGCGGTCCATGGCGTAGTACCGCCCGCAGACGGTGGCCACCCTGGCGTCGCAACCGGCCTCGCGCAAGCGGGCGAGGGCCTCCTCGAGCGTCGCGAGGTACCGAACGCCCCCGTCGGGCGGGGAGTCGCGGCCGTCCGTGAACGCGTGGACGCGCACCCGCTCGAGGCGCTCGCGACCGGCGAGCTCCAGCAGGGCCAGGAGGTGCTTCAGGTCGGAGTGCACGCCGCCGTCGCTGACCAAGCCGAGCAGGTGTAGGGTGTGGCCCCGAGCAGCGGCGAACGTTCGCAGCAGCACGGCGTTGGCGTAGAACGAACCGTCGTCGATGAGCCCTTGGATGTACGTGAGGCTCTGTTTCACGACGCGCCCGGCCCCGAGGTTGAGGTGGCCGACCTCGCTGTTGCCCATCTGACCCTCTGGCAGGCCGACCGCCGGGCCGGACGCCTGCAACTCGGTGTGGGGTCGCTCGCGCCACAGGCGGTCGAAGACGGGGGTGCGCGCGAGGGCGACGGCGTTGCCGGGCCCGGCGGGGGCCAGGCCGAAGCCGTCGAGGATTATCAGTGCCACGGGGTGGGTCATACGATCTCCGATCGAAGGCGCGCGCCGTGGGCGGCGCGTCGTCAGTCTCGGCCCCGCGCCAAGCGTAGGACGTTGGCGACGTGAGGGTCGAAGGCGTGGAAGTCGGCGGGGGTGAACGTCTCGGGCTCGCGCCCATGCTCGAGCGCGAGCCTGCACCGCACTACGCTCTCGAGCTGCAGGGCGAGGCGGTCGTCGGTCACGGCGGCGGGCAGGAGGGCAGCTATGACGGAGTCGAGGGACCGGGCCGCCAGGTAGGCGGCGACGGCGCGCTCGTCATCCGCGAGCCCGCCCACCGCCGCCCGGGGCGCAGTGCGGAGGCGCTCGGCGGCGGCCACCACCCGCCCCTCGTGGGCGTAGCGGTAGCAGGCCTGGCAGAGCGCGCGTTCCAGCTCGGCGTCCGCGTCGCGTCTGCCCGCCGCCTTGCGTGCGGCCTCCCTCAACGACTCGGGGCGCAAGTGCCCGTCGTGCAGGGCGCCGCAGGTCGGGCACGCCGTCCAGCCCAGCTCGAGGCGGGCCGCCTGCAGGACGAGGAAGCGGGTGCCGGCGGCCAGCGTCGCCCGCTCCAGCTCCTCCGGCAGGTCGAGCTGTTGCAGGCTCGCGTGCAGCGCGGCGAGCGTGGCGGCGTCGGGCGCTGGCGCCGCGCGGCTCGCGGCGGGCCGCTCGTCCCCGCCCTCCAAGCGCCCGACCTGGAAGCGGATGTCGCGGACGTCGGCGTTGCCGAGGTAGGCGTGGTAGGCGTCGACGAGCCGTTGGCGCCCGAGGCTCAAGTGCATGGCGGTCTCGGAGTCGTTGACGTTGACGTACAAGACCCCGTCGCGGAGGGCGACGGCGGTGCTGAAGGCGGCCAGCTCGGCCCCGGCGACAGCACGCCACGCGATGACGGCCCCGGCGCGCCGCACGCCACGCTTGACGGCGGCCCGGCGGAACACCTCCTCGATCAGTTCGGAGACGTGCCGCTCACGCACGGTCACCCTCCAGCCGACGGGCGCGCCCGTCCACCATCTCGATCCGCGCCTCGGCCAGAGGCGGCGGCTCCGTGCCGGAGACGAGGGCCTGCGGGGTCGCGCTCGCCAGCTCGAGGAGGTAAGCGCGACGCGTGGCGTCTAGCTCCGCCGTGAAGTCGTCGATGAGCAGCACGGGCGGCTCGTGGTGCTTCTCGCTCAGGAGACGGTACTCGGCGACCCGCAGCGCCAGGGCCGCCGTGCGCGCCTCGCCGCGCGAGCCGTACTCCGGCAGTGAGACGCCGTCCAGTTCGAGCCGCAGGTCGTCGCGGTGCGGCCCCACCAATGTCTGGCCCCTGGCGCGTTCGGCCTGGCCTCCCGCTGCCAGCGCTTCCTCGAGGGAGAGCTCACCTTGCGCCTTGCTCAGGCTCAGAGCGAGGGACCCTGTCCCGGCGACCTCCCGGTAGACCTCGGTAGCCAGCGGCGCGAGCCGCACGGCGGCGCGCTCCCGGAGGGCGCAGACCTCGGTCCCGAGAGCTACGAACCGCTCGCTCCACGGCGCCAGCTCGGCGCCGAAGCGTCCGGCCCTGAGGAGGGCGTTGCGTTGCTCGAGCACGCGCGAGTACTCGCGGTGGAGGAGGGCGTAGCGCAGCGAGAGCTTGGTGAGGAGGCCGTCGAGGTAGGCGCGCCGCTCGGCGGGAGGCCCGTGCACGAGGTCGCTGTCCTCGGGCGTGAGGAGCACGGCGCTCACGACGCGCGCCACGTCCCCGACCTTGGCCGCCTGGCCGTCGACCTTCACTACCTTCTTGCCGACCCCCAGGCCGACCTCGACGCGCGCCACGCCCTCGTCGTGCTCGATCTCGGCCGCGACGTACGCCTCCTCCTCACCGAGCCTGACCTGGCGCGCGAGCTTGCCGCCCACCGCTTCGCCGGTGCAGGCCAGGTACGCGGCCGCCAGGAGGTTGCTCTTGCCGGCCGCGTTGCGCCCGACCACCGCCACCACCCCGCTCGGGAAGTCGACGCGCGGCGTGCGCAGGTTGCGGAAGTTGAGCTGCGTCAGGCTGACGAGCCGCACGGGTCGAGTCTACCGCCGTGCCCCGTTTCGCCGCGCTCGGGGGCCCTCCGCTGCACCGTCTGGGGAGGTGTCGTCTGGCTCGCTCGGCGCCGCTCGCGACGCCCGTCCCGAGCGTTCTCGCCGGGTAAGGCGGTGCCTCAAGCCGGTGCTAGACTCCAAGCAGATGGATGACCGCGACGTCTTGGCGCTGAGGCGCGATTTCCCGATCCTGGGCCGCGAGGTCAACGGACACCCCCTCACGTACCTGGACAGCGCGGCCTCCAGCCAGCGGCCCAGGCAGGTCGTGGCCGCCATGCAGGAGTACTACGAGCGCCACCACGCCAACGTCCATAGGGGCGCTCACACCCTGGCGACGGAGGCGACCGACGCCTTCGAACGCGCCCGGGAACGCGTGGCGCGCTTCATCGGCGCGCCGGAGTCGCGCTCGCTCGTGTTCACGCGCAACACGACCGAGGCCATCAACCTGGTCGCGGCGAGCTGGGGGCGGGCGAACCTCGGGCCCGGCGACGAGGTGGTGCTCAGCGTTGCCGAACACCACGCGAACCTCGTGCCTTGGCACTTCCTCAAGCGCGAGCGCGGCGTCGTCATCCGGCCCGTGCCGCTCACCGCCGGGCAACGGCTCGACCTCGACGCGCTGCGCTCGGCCATCGGCCCGCGCACGAAGCTCGTGACGACCTTCCATATGAGCAACGTCCTCGGAGCGATCAACCCGGTCGCCGAGGTCGCGAGGCTAGCCCACGCGGCTGGCGCGCTCCTCCTCGTCGACGGGGCGCAGGGCGCGCCGCACCTCGAGGTCGACGTGCGCGCGCTCGGCTGCGACTTCTACGCGTTCTCCGGCCACAAGATGCTCGGCCCTACCGGGATCGGCGGCCTCTGGGCGCGAGCCGAGGTGCTGGAAGCCATGCCACCCTTCCTGGGCGGCGGCGAGATGATCAGGCGCGTAACGCTCCAGGACAGCACCTACGCCGACATCCCGGCCCGCTTCGAGGCCGGGACGCCGAGCGTTGCGGAGGCCGTCGGGCTGGCGGCAGCCGTCGACTACCTCGGCGCCGTTGGGATGGCCGAGGTGGCGCGTCACGACCACGAACTCACGGGTTACGCGCTCGACCTGCTGAGCGACGTCCCGGGCCTGACGCTCTTCGGTCCGCGGGGCGATGACCGCGGCGGCATCATCACGTTCGACGTGGCGGGGCTCCACGCGCACGACGTCGCCACCGTCCTCGACCTCGAGGGGATCGCCGTGCGGGCCGGACACCACTGCGCCCAACCGCTAGGAGCGGTGCTCGGCGTGGCCGCGACCGCCCGGGCGAGCTTCTACCTCTACACCATGCGCGCCGAGGTCGAGCGCTTCGCGCTGGCCCTACGGCGCCTCGTGGAGCGCTTCGGCGTGCAAGGGTCGCGCGGGCGCGGCGTTCCCCCGCACGAGCAGGGGTGAGGGGGGCGTGGGCCTCCTAGACGACATCTACCAGGACCTGATCCTCGAGCACTACCGCAGCCCCCGCCAGCATGGGGCGCTCCAGGGGGAGGGCGTCGTGTCTCAGGAGGGCGTCAACCCCAGTTGCGGCGATGAGCTGACGCTCTACCTGCGGTGTGGGGCGGGCGGCCTAGACGTCGGGTTCGTAGGCGAGGGGTGCGCCATCTCCCAAGCGTCCGCGAGCCTCATGGCGAGCGCGATCAAAGGCAAGGACGCCGGGCATGCCGCCGCGCTGTCCGCCGGCTTCCAACGCCTCATCCGCGGGGAGGAGCCCGGCGTCGACCTGGGCGACCTGCAGGCGCTCGCCGGGATCGCCAAGCTGCCGGCGCGCGTCAAGTGCGCCGTGCTCCCCTGGAAGACGCTCGACGAGGCCCTGGCACGACTGGGCGTCGACGTCCGCTGAGGCTCGCGCTCGGGCCCTTCCGGCCGGGCGCCGCTAGGGCCCGACCGTGTCGTCCAGCAGCGCTTCCTCTGGGTCGATGGTCCGCGCCTCGTGGGGCGCGGTGGCGGCAAGGTCCGTCTCGGGCGCGGTCCCCGAGGGCCTCACCGCCGCGGAGTCGTCAGCCTCGAGGGCCGTGGCGTAGGCCTGCAGCAGGGCGCGGAACTGCTCTTTGAAGAGCCGGCGCTGCATCTCGAGGGCCTCGAGCCTGGCGTGGGACCGGAGGAGGCCGTCCTCGACGTCGGCCAGGCGCGCTCGGCGCTGGCGCTCGGCGTCGTCGAGGAGAAGTTGCGCCTCGCGCTTGGCCGTCTCCTTCAGGTCCCCGGCCATGCGTTCGGTGGCCATCACGGCGGTCTGCAACTCGGCCTCGGCGTTGCGCAGGCGCGCGACCTCGGCTTCGGTGGCGGAGAGCCGTTTGCGCAAGCCCTGGGACTCGCGCAGCGCGTCCTCCACCTCCAGCGCCAGGCGTTCCATGAACGCCTTCACCTCCCGCCGGTCGTAACCGCCCGCCCTACGCGAGAACTCGACATGCCGGATGTCGAGCGGCGTCAGCCTGCTCACGCGCCCTCCTTGACCACGGTGGAGCCGCGGTCGTCCGCGAGACCGCGGTCGTTCGCGAAGGCGCGGTCGTCCGCGCGACCGCCGTAGTTCACGAAGCTACTCACCACCGTCACCACGTCGACTAGAGTCCCGGGAGCACCGCGCGGACGAGGCGGCGGAAGGTGGCGCCGGTGCGCGCGGCCACGGCCAGCACCTCGTCGCCCGTGGCGTGCTCGTCGCGATCCGGCAGCGCCATGTCTGTGACCGTCGAGATGCCGAGGACCCGCATCCCCAGGTGCCGTGCCCGGATTACCTCGAACACCGTCGACATGCCGATGGCGTCGGCGCCGAGGGTGCGGAACGCCCGCAGCTCCGCGCGGCTCGCGTACGACGGCCCGCTGATGGCGAGGTAGACGCCCTCGCGCAGGTGGACCCCTTCGGCGATGGCCGCGGAGCGCGCTAGCCCCACGTACTCGGGGTCGTAACAGTCGAACATGACCGGGAACCGCGGGTACGCGTCGTCGTTCGGTCCGATCAGCGGGTTCTGACCCGTGAAGTTGATGAAGTCGAGCTGCAGCATGATGTCGCCGGCTGCGAAGGCCGGGTTCAGCCCCCCGCAAGCGTTGGTGACGACGAGGCTCCTGGCGCCAAGTCCGTGCATGAGCGCGATGGGGTAGGTGCACTCCTGCGCACTGAAGCCTTCGTACGGGTGCACACGGCCTTGCATGGCGACGACCGCCCGTCCCGCCAAGCGCCCGATGACGAGACGGCCGGCGTGACCGGGGGCGGAGGAGACCGGCATGCCGGGGATGGCGCCGTAAGGGAAGGCGGCGGCGTCCTCGATCTCGTCCGCCAGCGGCCCGAGGCCGGAGCCGAGCACCAGCGCGACCTCGGGCACCAGGCCGGTGGCGCCGCGCAAAGCGTCGAGCGCCGCCCCGAGCCGGGCCTGCGCATGAGCGACTACGTCTGACATGGGCGAATCATAACCGCGACCGCGCGCGCGCCGGGGCGCACTCCACCGCGGCGCCCCGGCCCCTCCGCACCCGCCACTGCGCCGCGTCGGCCCACCGCGCCCGGCAGGCGCTCTCAATCCTCTCACCTGCACAGGTAAACTGCTCGCATGCGACTAACCCGCCTGTACGTCGTCCTGGTCATCCTCCTTGCCACGCTGACGGCCTTCGCACAGCCGACGGTGCAGGGCAGGTTGGTGGAAGTGCGCGTCACGGGCACCACGACCTACGCCGACATAGTGAGGACCATCGTCACCTCCCGCGTCGGGACCAACGCTCAGGACATCGACTTGGAGGCCGAGCGCAACCGTGTCTACAGCCTCGGGACGTTCGAAACGGTCACGCTCACGATCGAGAACGCCGCTGCCGGCCCCGTCCTCGTCATCGCGGTCAAGGAGAACCCGCGGATCGGGGAGATCGAGTTCGAGGGCGCCACGAGCTTGCCGAGCTCGACGTTGCTCGAGTCCCTGCGCGTCACCAACCTCCTCGAGCCCGGCCGCGTGTACAACACGACCCGCTCGGAGGAGGCGAAGGACACCATCCGCCAGCTCTACCGCCGGGCCGGCTTCCCGTTCGACGTCGAGGTCGACCTCGGGATCGCGGCTGCGCCAGACCTCGCCACGAGCGCCGACGCGGTGCCCGTGCGCCTCACCTACACGGTCGACGAGGCGGCCACCATAGACAGGGTCGTGTTCGAGGGCAACACGGTGCTCACGGACGTCGACCTCGGCCTCATGTTCCAGCCCATGGAGCGTTCCGGGGAGTTCGACCCGCAGCAGTACAGCGCCACCGTCGAGGCCGTCGCCACGCGCTACCGCAACCTCGGCTACCGCGGCAGCGGCGTCGACACGAGCACCACGAGCCTGGTGGGCGGCGTGTTCACCGTGCGCGTCCTGGAGCTGACCATCTCGTCCATCGATACGACCGCGCTGGGAGTCGATCCGACGGCCCTCTCCCTCCACCCGGGCGACCTGTTCAACTACGACACCCTCTTGGCGGACGTGAAGCGCCTGGCCCGCGGCCGGTCCTCCGACATCCAGCTCGAGGCCGGCGTGTCGGCGAGCGGCGGCGTGCGCGTGACCTTCAAGCTCGGGGCTCCCGAGACCGCCGGCACCGTCGACGCCATACGGATCGAGGGGAACACGGTCCTCGGCGCCGAGGAGCTGACCGCCGCGCTCAGCCTCCAGGTCGGCGACACCTTCACTTCCGTGCTCGCCCAGGAAGACTTCGGGGCCATCGTGCGCGCCTACCAGGCCGCCGGGTACCGCGTGCTCACCAGGCCCGACTTCTCTTACGACGACGGCACGTACGTCCAGCGCGTGACCGAGCTCAAGACCGTCGGTTACGAGATCCGTTATCAAGGTGAGCCCGGCTCCACCAAGGAGTCCGTCGTCACGCGCTACCTGCCGCCCATCGGCAGCGTCGTCTCCGACAAACAGATCGTGGCTGGCCTCAGGCAGGTCGCCGCGCTGGGCGTCGTCGACGTGCTCAACTACACCCTCGAACCCGCCGAGGGGCCGAACGAGGCGCGCGTCATCCTCGCCCTCGCCAAGCGCCAGACGGGCGAGCTGAGGCCCGCGGCGCAGTACGCCACCGACACGGGCTTCTCCGGCAGCCTCTCGTACTCGGAGAAGAACTTCCTCGGGTTGGCGCACACGGTCGGGGCGGAGGTCGACGTCCTCAACACGGACCTCGGCATCATGCTCGGCGGGCGCCTCAACTACTCGATCCCGTGGCTGTACGTTGACGCGCTCGACTTCATGGAGGTGCCGACCTCCATCAACGTCTCGCTCTTCAGCGTCGTGAGCAACAACAATCCCCTCACTGTCGGGAGTAGCACCACCGTCACCTACCCCGGGCTCGCTGATCAGGAGGAGAACAAGGTGCGCGTCGGCGACTACGCCTTGCGCTCCAGCGGCCTCGGCTTCACCGTCGGCAGGCCGATCTTCGACTCTACCTATCTGACGGTCTCCGCCAACGGCGCCTACAACGAGTACAAGCTCGAGCCACCAACGGCGGAGTGCGACGTGCAAGGTGGCGTCGTGCAGAACCCGAACACGTGCTCCACGCCGAGCAGCTTCGCGATCGACTACCTCCCGACGAGCGGCCTGTCCGCGTTCGTGAGCGCGCGCGCGGTCTACGACACGCGCACCGACACGAACTTCCCGGCCGACGGCATGGGGGCGTACGGGGGCGTAGGAGTAGGCTTTGGGAACGACTTCCTGTTGAACGGCGTGCGCTCGGGCTACGTATACGAGCAGGTGACGGCCGGCGTGCGCGGTTACGCGCGCGTCGCCGACCTCATGCCGGCCGAGGTGACGGACAAGAACCACGTCTTCGCCGTCAGGTTCGATGTTGGGCAGCAGTTCGGGGGCGACTACCCGATATCCAAGCGCTTCTCCGTCGGGCGCACGAACGAGCTCGCCACGCAGGTCCGCGGCTACACCGTCGACGACTTCTCGCTCTCCAAGACCTACGCCACGGCGTCCCTCGAGTACCGCTACGACTTCGGCCTGTCGACCGTCGCCACCCAGACCGTCATAGGCCTAGCCTTCGTCGACCTCGGCTGGGCCTCGAGCGTGCCGGGGTTCGCCGACTACGAGACGCCCGTGTTCGCGGGTGCCGGCCTGGGGGTGCAGGTGAACCTCGGTTTCGCGGGGATCGTGCTGCCCGCCATCCGGCTCGACTACGCCTTCAGCCAGCGTCACCCGGCTGGCGTGTTCGCCTTCCGGGTCGGACCCGTGTTCTAGCGACCGGCTGGACGTGCCCCGGGAACGCGAACGTCGGAGGCCGCGCCCTATCCAGCGCTGCCCCCGGAACGCCTCGAGTGCGCCGCCCGAGGCGCCGGGCCGTCTACGGGCTAGACGTTGAAGAGGAAGTTCATGACGTCGCCGTCCTGGACGACGTACTCCTTGCCCTCCACGCGGAGCTTCCCGCGGGCGCGCGCGTTGGCTAGACTGCCGGCCTCAACGAGGTCGGCGTAGCTCACGACCTCGGCGCGGATGAAGCCGCGCTCGAAGTCGGAGTGGATCTCTCCGGCCGCCTGCGGCGCCTTGCTGCCGGCTCTGACGGTCCAGGCCCTGACCTCCTTCTCGCCCGCCGTGAGGAACGTCAGGAGGCCGAGCGTGTGGTAGCCCGTGCGGATGAGCCGCTCGAGCCCGGGCCGCTCGAGCCCCATGTCGGCGAGGAACACTTGGGCCTCCGCGGCGTCGAGCTGGGCGAGTTCCTCCTCGATACGCGCGGAGATGACGACGACGTCCGCGCCCCCCTTGGCGGCCACGGCGCGCACCGCCTCTACGTGCGCGTTGCCGCTCACCACGTCGGACTCCGCCACGTTGCACACGTAGATGACCGGCTTGGCCGTCAACAGCCCGATGTCGGCGGGGAGCTCGGCGTCGACCGCACGGGCCGGCTCACCCTGCCCGAGTCGCTCGAGCACCTGCTCCAGGCGCGGCACGAGGGCCGCATCCTCCTTATTCCCCTTCGCGCTGCGCCGCAGCCGGTCGAGCCGCTTCTCCAGGGTCGCGATGTCGGCCAGGATCAGCTCGGTGTCGATGACCTCGATGTCGGCGGTCGGGTCGACGCCGCCCGAGACGTGGATGACGTTGGGGTCGTCGAAGCAGCGCACGACGTGGGCGATGGCCGCCACCTCGCGGATGTGGGCGAGGAACTGGTTGCCCAACCCCTCCCCCTTGTGGGCGCCTTGGACGAGCCCGGCGATGTCGACGAACTCGACGTGCGTCGTGACCAGGTTGGGGGTCCGCTCACCCTTCGTGTACATGTTCCGGAGCACGGTGAGGCGCTCGTCCGGCACGCTCACGACGCCGACGTTCTTGTCGATGGTGGCGAACGGGTAGTTCGCGGCCTCCACACCGGCTTTGGTGATGGCGTTGAACAGCGTGCTCTTGCCGACGTTGGGTAGGCCGACGATACCTATGCCTAGCATCTCTCTCCTGTACCCGCCCGGCTCGAGAGCCGCGAGGCTCGTGTCTGGGACGGTCTCTCCTAGTGTTAGAGTGCGCCTGTCATGAACTCCCGGGCGACTTCCGAACCCGAAGCCTATCAGACCGAGCGCGGGCGCGGAGGACCCTCCGCGCCGGGGGAGCCCCCCGCGCCGGTCGACGTCGTCGCTAGCGCTGGAATCGGCCACGGCCGCCGCCCCAGGGTCGCTCTCGTAGGCGGTGGAACCGTCGGTGGGGCGGTCGTCTCGCTGCTGGCCGGGCGACCGGAGTTCGAGCTCATCGGGGTGCTCGTGCGCGACGCCGCTCGTCGGCGCGCCTTCCCGCGCGCCGACGAGCTCGTGACGGCCGACGTCGGGGTACTGGCGGACGCCGACGTCGTCGTGGAGGTCGCCGGTGGTACCGGCCAGGCCGCCGACCTGGCGCTCCGCCACCTCGCGCGCGGCCTCCCGCTCGTCACAGCGAACAAGGCCGCCCTGGCCGAGCGCTGGCACGAGTTCGTGCCGCACGCGCGCGAGGGCCGCGTCCACTTCGAGGCCGCCGTCATGGCAGGCACCCCGTGCGTCGGCGTCCTCGCCGGCTGCTTGCGGGGCTCCCGCCCACTGGCGCTGCACGCGGTGCTGAACGGCACGTGCAACGTGATCCTCGCCGCGATGGAAGAGGGGGGTACCTACGACTCGGCCTTGGAGGAGGCGCAGCGGCTCGGCTACGCCGAGGCGGACCCGACCCTCGACGTCGGGGGGCTCGACGCCGCGCACAAGCTGACCGTGCTCGGCCGGTTGGCCTTCGACCCGGACCTCGGGTGGCAGGAGGTGCGTTCCAAGACGCGCGGCATCAGCGGCGTCACTCCCGAGGTCGTGGAGCGTGAGCTGGCGCGCGGGAGGCACGTGCGGCTCGTCGCCAGCGTAGCGCCGGAGGCAGGACGCTGGCTGGCCACCGTGCGGCCGGTGTCGTTGCCGCACGTTCACCCCCTCCTGACCACCGGCGCCACCAACGCCCTGCTCTTCTCCGGCGACCCCAGCGGCCCGGTCGCGGTGCGCGGCCCGGGCGCCGGCGGCGGAGCCACGGCCAGCGGGGTAGTCGCCGACCTCCTCGCCGTCCTCGAGGGCGTCAAGGGCCCGCTGCCCTTGCGGGCGGCCGCGACCGTCCCGACCACCTTTCCTGACGAGGACATCGAGGAGCTGTGATGCGCTATCGCAGCACGCGGGCCGGACGCTCCGGTGCGCCGGAGGCCTCGTTCGACGAGGCCATGCTGACCGGGCTCGCACCGGACGGTGGGCTCTATTGGCCCACGAGCGTCGCCCCGCTGCCGCTCGGCTGGGAGGCCGCCGAGTCGCCGGCCGCCCTCGCGCTGTCCGTCTTGCCGCCGTACATGGGGGAGGGCGCCGCGGCCGCCGTGGCGACCGGGCTCGACTTCGAATGGCCCGTCACGCGCCTGTCCGAGGACGTCTTCATACTTGAGCTGTTCCACGGGCCGACGGCGGCCTTCAAGGACGTGGGGGCCCGGTCGCTCGCCAGGGCGATGGACGCCGCGTTGAGGCGCAGACGCGAGCGGGTCACGGTGCTGACGGCCACGTCCGGTGACACGGGCAGCGCCGTGGCGGACGCGTTCGCCGGCCTCGAGCGCGTCCGCGTCGCCGTGCTCTACCCATACGGTGGCGTCAGCCCCGTCCAGGAAACGCAGCTGACTGCGGCCAGGCCGGGCGTCAGGACCTTCGCGGTGGCCGGAACGTTCGACGACTGCCAACGCCTCGTCAAGGCGGCGTTCGCCGACGCCGACCTAGCGGCCGTGCGGCTCTCCTCAGCGAACTCGATCAACATCGGCAGGCTGCTGCCGCAGCTCCTGTACTACCTCTGGGGCACCGCGCGCGTCTGGGAAGCGCTCGGGCGCCGCGAGCCCTTGGAGGTCGTCGTTCCCAGCGGCAACCTCGGTAACCTCACTGCCGGGATGCTGGCGGCCGAGGCGGGGCTGCCCGTGGCGGGCTTCCTGGCGGCGCACAACCGCAACGACTATTTCCCGCGCCACCTGGCGGGGGAGGCGAACGCCTACGCGTTCGACCAGAGCGTGCGAACCCCGTCGAACGCCATGGACGTCGGCGCGCCATCGAACTTCGAACGTCTGTACGAAGGGTTCGGAGACGACCTGCGACGCCGGGTCTCGGCGGCGCGTGTTGGCGACGCCGCCACGCTGGAGCGCATGCGGGTCACGTACGAGCGCTACGGCGCGCTCGTGTGCCCGCATACCGCGGTCGGTCTGGAGGCGCTCGAGGGGTATCGGGCCGGTGAACGCGCCGCGAACAGACTCGCCACCGTGGCGCCGGCGCTCGTGCTGGCCACCGCGCACCCGGCCAAGTTTCCAGAGTCCGTGTTCGAAGCGACGGGCGTCAAGGCGCCCGTGCCGGTCGCTCTCGAGCGCTTCGGGCGCATGCCGTGGCGTGTCGAGAGCCTGGCGGCCGAGCCGGCGGCGCTGCGCGCCGCGCTGTTAGCGTGGCACGATTAGCCCTTTAATCTGCGCCGCGCTGTTAGCGTGGCACGATTAGCCCTTTAATATGCGCCGCGCTGTTAGCGTGGCACGATTAGCCC
>CAUJFI010000015.1 GCA_963170125.1 Deinococcota bacterium
TCCTCCCAGTACCCCTGAACGAGGAGCGTGGCGGGCACGAGGTAGCCGAACTGGCCGGTCGGCATGTCGATGCTCAGGCGCTGGCCGTCCTTCTGCAGGATGCCGTCCGCGCCAGGGGTCCAGCCGGCCTCGGCGAGGAGCGCCTTCGCGGCCTCGGGGTCGTACGGCCAGTGCTCGACGTCCGTGTCGTAGAACGCCTGCAGGAGGGGCGCGATCGGGCCGGTGGCCTCCACGCCGTAACCTTCGAGCACGGCCTCGATTATCGCCTGGCGGTCGATGGCGCTGAGGAGGGCTTGCCGGACGCGCGCGTCCTGGAAGCGCTCGTCGTCGAGGTTGAGGGCGACGAAGTACCAGATGTTCTGGCTCTGGCGGATGACCTCGAGGTCGGGGTTGCGCGCGACGCCGGCGAGGAGCGCCGGGTTGGTGATGGAGACCATGTCGAGTCCGCCGGCGAGGAGCTGGGCGACCTGGGCGTTGCCGTCGGGGATGATGTTGAACGTGATGGAGGCGAGCTTCGGCTTGGGCCCCCAGTAGTTCTCGTTGGGCACGAGCTTGACGTAGGCGCCAGACACGAACTCGCCTACCCGGTACGGCCCCGTGACGACGGGCTGACCCTTGTTGAACGAGGCGACCATGAGGGGGTTCTCCGAGCCCTTCAGGACGTGCTCGGGCAGCATGCCGGAGTAGTAGGCGAGGTAGTAGGGGAGCGAGGAGAAGGGCCGGTTGAGCTCGAACACGACCGTGTAGTCGTCGACCTTGACGACGCGGTCGACGGGGGTGAACGTCGAGGCGCGGTTGGCGCCGAGCTCCTTGACGAGGATGGCCTCGTTGAAGGTGAACACGACGTCGTCGGCCGTGAACTTCTCGCCATCGGACCAGGTCGCGTCCTGGCGTAGGTGGAACGTCCAGGAGAGGCCGTCGGCCGCCGTCTCCCAGCTCTCGGCCAGACCCGGGGCGGGGCGGAGGTCGGTCGGGTCGTAGCGCACGAGCTGGTCGAACAGGATCGTGTTGATGAGGTTGGACTCGATGACCGCGGAGGCGTTCCACGGGTTGAGCGTCGGGTCGGCGTTGGTCGCGAAGGTGAGCGACCCGTTGGGGTCGTGGTCCTGCGCGCTCGCGACGACGACGGCCATGGACGCCAGCAGCGCGGTCAGCAACCTGAGGAGCTTGAAGCGGACACGGATCGGGGGCATGCGGTCCTCCTTGGACTTCCTCACCCCGAGTACCCGAGGCCGTTGGAGATGGCCTTGGCTACCCGGATGATGAGCGGCGTGTAGCGCGTCAGCTCTTCCTCGCCGACGCGGAAAGACGGTCCTCCGATGCTGATCGCGCCTACGACCTGACCGGGACCGTCGAAGACGGGCGCTCCGATCCCCTTGGCGTTCTCGTCGAAGTCCCCGTCGCTGATCGAGTAGCCGCGCTCGCGCGTGAGTTCCAGCTCGCGCGCGAGCAACGCAGGGTCGCGCTGCGTGGTGGCGGTGTAGCTGGGGTAGGTATCGAGCTTCCGCAGGACCTGGGCGCGCAGCTCCTCGTCGAGGAAGGCGAGGATGGCCTTGGGACCAGCCCCGGCGTGCAATGGGTACGCCTGGCCGAGGACGGACGCGAGCCGCACGCGGTGGGGGCTCTCGCGCCGGTCGAGGCACACGGCCTGGTCGCCGGCGAGCACGTTGAGGTTGATGGCCTCCCCCGTCTCCTCGGCGAGGGCGTCCAGATGCGGCGACGCGACCTCGACGAGCGTCAACGGGCGCCCGTGGGCGCTGGCGGCGCTGAGGACGTTGACGACGGGGGTGACGGTGTAGCGACCGCCGCTGTCCGCCACGATGAAGCCGGCGGCCTCGAGGGTCCTTAGCGAGCGGTAGAGCTGGTTCTTCTCGAACGGCGTCACTTGCATCAGGTCGGATAGCCCGAAGCGGTGCGGAGGCTTCCCGAACGCCAGGAGTACCTGGAGCGTGCGTAGGGCCGACTGGATCACGTACTGGTTCAAGTCCGCCTCCTTCGCTGGCAGCACCCTCGCTGTCTCGAACTGCGCCGCCATCCACGACGGCGGCATCATCTCAGATCGTGATACGTTTTCACACTGCCATACGACAAGCGATTGGGAGACTATAGACGGCCGCCGATCAGAATGCAAACGACCGGCGACCGGCGGCGTTAGCATGGCCGGCATCGGCGCTCCGAGCGCCCCAGGAGGGAACATGACGGACCACTTCAGCGGCCGGCGCACGCCGCGCCTCGGCCTAGGCACGCTTCCGGCCAGCGAGGTGATCAGCGGCAAGATCCAGGACGTCGCCGCGGACGCCATCGTGGTCAACCTGTTCGCCGGCGTGGCCGCCCCGACCGGGGCGACGGGCGCGGTCGACACCGCCATGGGGGGCACCATCTCCCGCCTGATCGCGAGCGGCGACGTCACCGGGAAGCTCGGCGAGGTCACCGTCCTCTACCCGTCGGGCGGCGTCGTAGCGCCGCGCGTCATCGTCGCGGGGCTCGGGAGCCGCACATCCTTCGGCCTGGAGGCGGTGCGGCGCGCGTCCGCGGCGGCAGCGGCCAAGGCGCGCGAGGTGGGCGCCTCCACCTTGGCCTCGCTCGTCCACGGCGCGGGCGGGGGCGGGCTGGTCGCGGGCGAGGCGGCGCAGGCCACGTTGGAGGGCGCGCTGCTCGCGAGCTACCGCTTCGGCGGGTGGCGCGCCCAGGACCAGGCGCCGGAGCGGGCCCTCACCCAGGTCGCGCTCGTCGAACTGGACGGCGGCCACCTGCCGCAGGTCCGGGAAGGCGCCGCGGCCGCGGCGGCTATAGCCCGCGGCGTCGCCCTCGCCCGCGACCTCGTCAACCTCCCGCCCGTCCATGCCACGCCCGAGTACCTGGCGGATGCGGCGGCGGCCATGGCCGAGCGCACGGGCCTGCGCGTGACGATCGGCGACCGCGCCTGGGCGGAGGAGCGCGGCATGGGCGCCTTCCTCGCTGTCGCCAAGGGCAGCGCCCTCGAGCCAAGGTTCATCGAGCTGGCGCACAACGAGGCGCGCACGGACCTGCCGCTCGTCGTCCTCGTCGGCAAGGGCGTCACGTTCGACTCCGGCGGCCTCTCCCTGAAGACTCGCGACGGCATGGTCCCGATGAAGTCGGACATGTCGGGCGCCGCCGCCGTCATAGGGGCGATGCAGACAGTCGCCGAGCTCGACCTGAACGTGCGCGTCCTTGGGCTCGCCCCGTGCGTCGAGAACATGCCCGACGGGGCGGCGTACCGGCCTTCCGACGTGCTCGTCGCCGGCAACGGGCTTTCGGTCGAGGTCATCTCGACGGACGCGGAGGGGCGCCTTGCCCTCGCAGACGCGCTCGTGCACGCCAAGGGGTACGCCCCCGCCGCCGTGATCGATATCGCGACCCTCACCGGCGCGAGCGCCACTGCGCTCGGCGAGGGCGTGGCGGCATCGCTCTTCTTCACGGATCCGACGTTGCGGGCCAGGATCGAGACCGCGTCGGAAGCTACCGGCGAGCGCGTGTGGCCTATGCCCCTCTTCCCCGAGTACCGCGCAGCCATCGAGTCGAAGGTCGCGGACCTCAAGAACAGTGGAGGCGCGAAGGGCGGCATCGGCACGTCGGCCGCCTTCCTGCAGGCGTTCACGGACTACCCGTGGGCGCACGTCGACATGGCGGGCATGGGGCTGATCGAGAACCCCAAGGGCCGCGGCTACCTGACGCCGGGCGCCACCGGTTACGGCGTGCGGCTGTTCGTCGAGTTCTTGCGCGACTGGGCGTGAGCGCGGACGGGATTAGGGTGAAGGGCATGAGCGAGAGAACGTCGACCGCGGTACTGGCCGGAGGCTGCTTCTGGTGCATGGAAGCGATCTTCACCGGCCTGAACGGCATCGAGAGCGTGCAATCCGGCTACTCGGGCGGCACGGTGGCCGACCCGAGCTACGAGCAGGTCTGCACGGGCAGGACCGGGCATGCCGAGGTCGTGCGCCTCGTGTTCGACCCGAGCGTCGTCTCCTACGCCGACATCCTGCGCGTGTTCTTCACCATGCACGACCCGACGACCAAGGACAGGCAGGGCAACGACATCGGTACCCAGTACCGCTCGGCCGTCTTCTACCAGGACGAGGAACAACGTAGGACGGCCGAGGCCGTGCTACGCGAGGTGGCCGACTCGGGCATGTACGACGCCCCCATCGTGACCAAGCTCCAACCTCTCACGAACTTCTACCCGGCCGAGGAGTACCACGACGACTACTTCGCACGTAACCCGCGGCAGCCTTACTGCGCGGCCGTCATCGCGCCGAAGGTCGCGAAGTTCCGCAAGCTCTACCTCGAGAGGCTGCGGCCGGGGTACGCCTGAGCGGCGATCAGCCGCGCGTCCCGTACGAGCCGGGGTCATCCGACGCGACGGCCTGTCGAACGCGAGCGAGAGCCCGGGCACCAACTCCATGGTGCCCGGGCTCTCGCTTTCACGCCATCGGTGCGGCGGAAAGATCCCCCTGGCCGTCGAGAGTGATTACTTGGGGCGCGTGAAGTGGATGAGGCGACCTACGAGGTCGACGCCGTCGACCTTCCAGCCGGCCGAGATCCAGGCGAGCGCCTGCGAGTGCGATTCCGTGTTCGCCCACCACGCGCGGTGGTCCTCGGCGGACTTCGGCAGCCTGTCGCCCATGACCGTCGTGATCTCGTCGAAGCTCATCTCGTAGGACTTGGTGTCCTTGCTCACGTTGGCGAGGTGGCGGTGAAGCGGGTAGTACCGGCTGCTGTTGGACAGCACCAGCGGGGTGGAGCTGGGGTTGTTGCGCCGACGGCCGCGCCCGACGTTCGACTCGTCGACGAGGTTGGCGCCGCCCATCCAGGCTCCGACGACACGGTAGAAATCGCCTACGCGCTCCTCGGGGATCAGCACGATCACTTCTGTCAATGCCATGGGAATCTCCTATCGCTTGCTCTTCCGAACCAGACTTTTGACGCGAGTCTTCCAACTGAAGGCTCGGTTACTAGCATACACCCCGAGCGACCATCCGATGGGCACTACTCCCAGGCGAAACTCCGTAACGATTAGCGGTCGTCGCCGAAGGGCAACCCGACCGCACCATCCGGTACCGTCCAACCCGGCGAGGCCGTCGGCCGCGGCCCGGGCGTTCGGGGCCGGGTCGGGGGTGGCCGGGTCTACCGCTCCTCACCGCCACGGAGGCGTCCGCCGGGGGCTAGGCTGTGATGATCTCGTGCTCAACGAGTTACGGAGGCGAAGATGAACCTTGGACTGACAGGCAAGAGGGCGCTCGTCCTCGCGGGAACGAGCGGCCTCGGCCGCGGCACGGCCACCGCCTTGGCCGGCGAAGGCGCCCGGGTCGCCATCTGCGGACGGTCGCTCGAGCGCGCCCGGGTCGTGGCCGGCGAGATCGCCGAAGCGACGGGTAACGAAGGCGTGACCGGCTTCCAGTGCGACGTCGCCGACGGTGCGGACCTGGAGCGGCTGTTCGCGGCGGTGGCGGCGGAGCTCGGTGGCATCGACGTGCTCGTTGGCAACGCCGGCGGGCCGCCCGCCGGCGGGTTCGACGCGCTGCCGGACGCGGCCTGGGCCCAGGCCTTCGAGCTCACCTTGATGAGCGTGGTGCGTTCGGTGCGCCTGGCGCTTCCCCACATGCGCTCGGCCGGCGGAGGCTCCATCGTCGTCATCGGCTCGTCGAGCGTGCGCGCGCCCATCAAGAACCTGACCCTGTCCAACGCCTACCGGCCCGCGGTGCAGGCGCTATGCAAGGACCTCGCCACCAACCTGGCCGGCGAGGGGATCAGGGTGAACGTGGTATCGCCCGGCCGTATCGACACGCCGCGCATCCGGGAGCTGGACGGCAAGGCGTCCGAGAGGGAGGGCATCAGCCTCGAAGCGGCGCGCGCCCGGTCCGTCGCGGCCATCCCCCTCGGTCGCATCGGGACCGTCGAGGAGTTCGGGCGCGTGGCCGCTTTCCTCGCCTCGGACGCCTCGTCCTACGTGACCGGCGTCAGCTTGCTGGTGGACGGCGGCCTGGTCACGTCGCTCTGAGCGTTCCGGCGAGTCCTACTGGGCCTGGACGGCGATCCTGCGCGCCTTGGCCTCGACGGCCTTCGGCATCGTGAGGACCAGGAGGCCCTGGTCGACGCGCGCCGTTATCTTCTCCGGGTCGACGCCGGCCGGGATGGTGACGGTGCGTTGGAACTCGCCGCGCACGATGCCGCGCGACCAGTAGCGCCGACCGCCCCCCTCGCCGTCGCCTTCCTCGACCTCGGGAACCGTCCCGCGGATGCTAAGTTGACGGCCTTCGAGGCTGATGTCGAGCTGTTCGGGCTTGAGCCCGGGGACGGCCATCTCCAGGACGACATCGTCGCCGCTCTCGTAGAGGTCGAGCGGGAACGGGGTCGGGAAGTAGCCGGCCTCACCGCGGGGCGCGAACGGTTGCAGCATGTTCTCGAACTGCTGGAAGAAGTCGTCCATCCCGCCCATGGGGGCTATGTAGCGGGCAACGGGACGGTTGCGTAGCGTGCTCTTGACCAGTGCCATGGTGTCCCTTTCCGTGGCGGACGCTCGACTGTTCGCGTAGGTAGGACGGGTGACCCGGTTGGCCGGCGCGTCTTGGACCTACGCCACCGCCACTGTGCCAGAATCATAGAACCTGAGCGTTAGTATGTCAAGTTAGCTGCTCCGACGTCGTCAGGCCAGCGCCTGTCTGATGCTGCCGATGATGATGAGCAGCACGCCGATCGCGGCCAGGCCGGCCAGCGAGCGCGACACGAGACCGATGTTGCGCGTCCCGAGGAGCCATTCGAAGAGGTAGTCGTGACCGCCCTCGTCGCCAAGCCACCTGGCCAGCATGGTCAGGGGGCACTTGCGACCGAAGCCGACGTAGACGGCGGTCTCGATGGCGACCGCGACTAGCGCCCACACCATGATGGCGTCGCGCGTGCCGGTGACGCCGCAGTAGATGAGGTAGCAGGCAGCCGCGGCGAAGACGATGACGGCGAGACTATGGAAGGCCTTGACGAAGACCCTGGAAGACACGACCAAGGGGGTCGGTCGCGGCCTGGGCAAGTACCATCTCGGTTGCGACACCTTGACCTCCGCAGGCTCCGCGCCCCGCGGCCCACCGCGGGCGGAGCCAGTTGGCAGTCTACTGCGCTGCCGTCCGCCGCAGGTAGGCAGGCGCCCGCGGCGCGTGCGAGAGTGGCCGCATGCCGGTCACACCCTCCTCCACGGCTACCGGCCGCGGCGCGAGCAGGGCGACGGTCGTGAGGCTCGCGGGCCACGACGTGGAGCTCGTCAGGCGGCGCGTGAAGCGCGTCACCTTACGGGTCTACCCACCCGATGGGCGCGTGCGGCTCACCGCGCCGGCCCGCACCACGCTGCGCGACCTCGCCGACCTCGTGTCCGAACAGAGCGCCTGGATCGAGGGGCACCGGCAGCGCTTCGCCGAGCTCGCCGCCGGGGGCGCCGCGCGCTACCTGCCGGGCGAGACGCACTACCTGCGGGGCGACGCCTACGCGCTCGCTCGCCAGGACGAGCGTGCCGGCAACCGCGTGCGCGTCTTGACCGAGGGCGACCGCATCCTCCTCCTCGCGCCGCCGGACGCGGGGCGCGACGTCCTGGAGCGAGCCTTCGAGCGGTTCTACCGGAGCGAGCTGGCCGCCGACCTGGCGCCGCTCGTCGCCGCCTGGGAGCAGGAGCTCGGGGTTAGGGCGGGCGCGGTCGGCATCAAGCGCATGTCCACGCGCTGGGGCAGCTGCAACCCCGTCGCCGGCCGCCTCTGGTTCAACCTCGAACTCGCCAAGCGCCGCCCGGCCCTCCTCGAGTGCGTGGTGGTCCACGAACTCACCCACTTGCTGGTGGCCGATCATGGGCCTCGCTTCAAGGCGCTCATGACGCGCCACCTCCCGGAGTGGCGGGCGCTGGGCAAGGAGCTCGAGGCCTGGCCGCTGTGGGCACGGCTCCCGCGCGGAGGCGCCTGACGCGGCGACGCTACGCCGCGAAGAGGTCCCATTCGGCCGAGGCCAACCCGAGCGCGCGGCGCGCGACCGCCCGCCCCAGCACGGCGCCCACGACGTTGCCCGTGCCGCTGTAGCCGCCGATCGCCCATACCCCCGGGCGCGCCTCCCTGGCTACGGGCAGGAGGGTGTCGGTGTAGCCGACGGTCGCCGCCCAACGATGGGTTACCGGCGCGCTCACCCCGAGGTCGTCGCGCAAGTACGCCTCCAGCAGCTCCTGCACCGACGCCGACGGCTCGGCGGCGTCCGTCCACTCTCCGTCACCGCCGCGGTCGCGGAAGCCGCCGAGCGCAACGCGGCCGTCCGGAAGCTGCTGGAAGTACTCGTAGCCGTACCTGCGGTAGACGGGGAGCGGGAGGCTCACCTCGCTCGTCGGCGCGGTGGCGAGCATCTGGAGGCGCGCGTCCTTGACCTCGCCGGCCAGCTCGGGCAGGAGCCTGACCAGCCGCCCGTCGACGGCGACGATGACCGACCCACACGCGACGCTGCCCGTAGCGGTGCGCACGCGCCGCCCGCTCAGCTCTACGACCGGGCTGCGCTCGAAGAGCCTGGCGCCGGCCGCGAGCGCGAGGCGCGCCAGGTGCCGGCAGCGTGCGAGCGGGTCGAACACCGCGTCGTCCGGGAAGAGCAGCCCGACCCCCTCGGGGCCCGAGTACCGCTCCACGGGCAGTTCATCGGCGCGCATGATCGCGTACTGCTCCTCGCAGTCGGCCTCCTCGGCGGCGTCCACCGCGATGCGCAGCGAGCCGACGCGGCGCGCGCTCCGGCCGGCCGCCGCCAGCTCGGTCTCCACGCCCTTGAGCGTCGCGCGGTAGAGCGCCACGGCGCGCTCCGCGCCGAGCCGGGCGCGCGCCTCGTGGTGGAAGGCCGCCAGGCCGGCGAGCAACAGGCCGCCGTTGCGCCCCGCGGCCCCGCCCGCCACGCTGCCGGCATCCACGCCGACGACGCTCCGGCCGAGCGCCCTGAGTTCCCGCACGGCGCTCAGGCCGGAGCCGCCGAGCCCGACGACGCAGACGTCCGCCTCCACATCGCCCTCGAGCCGCGGGAGCGCCGCCCAGTCGTTCGTACCCCACACGGGGACGTTGTCCATCGCCCCTCCTCTCACGCCAGGCGCCTGCCGCGCGGGATCAGCCAGGTCAGCAGGCAGATGAGCACGGCCATCGCGAACACGCCGACGTAGACCGCGTGGAGGCTCGACGCCAGCAGCGCGAGCGTGCCTGGGTCCGCGGCAGCCCTGCCCGTGCCCGGCTCGAGGAGCGCCTGGACCTCCTCGATGGCGCTCTGCCCCGCCCCGGCCGAGCGACGCACGAGCGCGAGGTTGAGCGTCGCCCCGAGCACCGCGGCGCCGACGGAGGTCCCGAGCAGCCGCATCAGCATGGTGCCCGCGGTGGCCGAGCCGCGGCGCTGCCAACCGACCGACGACTGGACGGTCACGATCGTCGTCGTCATGATGAACCCGAGTCCAACCCCGACGGCCAGCGAGGAGCCCGCCACCCACCAGGGGCCGCGTTCGGGCGTGAGGGCCAAGTACAGCGCGCCGCCGACCAGCGCCGCGGCGCCGCCGACGCGGGCCGTGTTCGCCGGCCCGAACGGGACGACCAGCCGCCCGGCGACAGCCGAGGCCAGCGGCCACCCCACCGACATGGCGGTGAGGGCGAGTCCGGCGACGGTCGGCGAGTAGCCCATCACGCCCTGGACGTAGGTCGGCGAGTACGTGATCAGGCCGATCATCAGCATCCCGCCCACGAAAGTCGTGGCGTCGGCCAGGAGGATTAGCGGGTCGCGCCACAGGTCGAAGCCGATGAGCGGGGCGGCGCTACGCAGCTGGCGCAGCACGAACGCGGCGCCGGCGACGATGGCGACCGTGGCGCCGGAGCCCCAGAACGAGCCCTGGGTGAGGAAGAGCATCAGACCGCCGATGGCCAGGAACATGAGCGCGGCGCTGCCGACGTCGATGCGGCTCTCGCCGCGCCTCACGGACTCGTGCAGGTGGGCACCGAGCCCGGCGATGGCGGCGAGGCCGAAGGGCACGTTGAACCAGAAGACCCAGCCCCAGTGGGCGTGCTGCACGAGCGCGCCGCCGAGCAGCGGCCCGACGACGGCCGAGACGCCCCAGACGCTCGAGAGGTAGGCCTGCGCCCTGCCGCGGTCCTTGACCTCGTAGAGGTCGCCGACCAGGGTCGTGACCATCGGGTAGACGGCCCCGGCGCCGAAGCCCTGCAGGACCCTGAAGGCGACGAGCAGGGGCATGCTCGTCGCGAAGCCGCAGAGAGCCGAGCCCAGCATGAACACGGCGATGCCGGCGAGGAGGACGGGCTTGCGCCCGTGGGCGTCCGCCAAGCGGCCGTACAGGGGCGTCGAGGTCGCCTGGGCGAGCAGGAACGCCGCGAACACCCAGGCGTAGTACTCGAAGCCGCCCACGCTCGCGACGATGCTCGGCATCGCGGTGGCCACGATTGTGCCTTCTATGGCCGCGAGTGCCATGGCGAGCATGAGGAAGGCCATCACCACGCGGCGTCTCCTGACCGGCTGCGGGTGGCTGGGCGCTTCTACCGATCGCATGTGCGTCCGATGATATGCCTCGCGTTCAAGCCGCGGACCGGCGACGACTCGCCGTGATGAGCGTCAGGAGTAGGCCGAGGAAGGTCGCCGCCCAAGCCGCCAGGGCCACCCAGGCGAACAGCGAGGCGACGCGCTCCATGAGACCGATCCCAACGCGCGTGGCGAGCTGCCGGGAGGCGACGCTGTACATGCCGAGCGGGAAGACGAGTCCCCAGTACTCGGGGGCGTAGCGCAGCGGGTACTTGGCCACCAGGTGGCGCCACGCCCCGAACACGACGAGCAGCGGGATCCACCAGCTCCCGAACGCCCAGAAGAGGAGGGTGAAGCCCAGGAGGAAGGGCCTCACGGAGCCCCAGAGCGGCTCGGGGCCCGGCTGCGCCAACAGGGTGGCGCCCGTCAAGGTGGTTATCGCCAAAGCGCCCATGTTGATCCAGTACGGCGCCGCGAGCTGGCTCGCGTCGAGCCGTAGGAACGTGAAGCGGTAGAAGATCAGGCCGATGATCAGCAAGTACAGGACCGTGCCGGCCAGGAAGAGGCACATGGCCACGAACACCACGTTGGCGCTCGGCCCGGTCGGGCCTTCTCCCCCGACCTGGGCCGCAAGCAACGCGACGGCCTGGGTCGCGACCACCGCGAGGAGCCACGAGCCGCTCAGCGCCGTCTCGAGGCGCGGCTTGGCGCGTCGCAGCGTCACGACCGCGAAGAAGCTGTAGGTGATGCCAACCCACGCGGCGGCGGCCACGACCAGGAGGACGCGGGCGACGTGGACCGCCCCGAGGAAGGCCGCGGCCTGGCTGGCCAGGACACAGGAAGCGGCCACCCACGTGAAGTAGCCCGGGCCGCGTGCGTGGTCGACGAACTCCTGGATCGTACGGCGGCGTGCGAGCGCGACCCGGGCACCGAAGACACACGCGAGGACGAGGGCCATGACGACGTTCAGCCAGGTGAGGGCCAGAGCGACACCGCCCAGGCCGATACCGGCGCTGGCGAAGGCCACGCTTCCCGTCGCCATGACCAGCGCCCCGTACTCGGGCGGGACGGCGACGAGCGCCCGCGCGAGGCCGCCGCCCTCGGGAGCGGCCGCCTCCACGCCCGGCGTCACACCCTGTCTCACTCGCCTGCCCGTGGCCATCGCAGGAGCATAACGCCAGCATCCGCGCGGCACGGCGGGCGCCACGCAGGGTGGGGTCCGCGCGCCATGCCAGCGCGCCGAGCGCGCGGACACAGCCGAAGCCGGCGAGCGCGCGTAGACTCGGCCCATGAGCGAGCTGCCTAACGACGACCGACCCGTGGCGGGCGAACGCGCTGGCGCCCTGCGCGACCGCCTCACCCCCCTGGCCTGGCGCGTCACCCAAGAGGCCGGCACCGAGGCGCCGTTCACGGGCGAGTTCTGGGACCACTTCGCCGCGGGCGACTACCACTGCGTCGTGTGCGGCGCGCTGCTCTTCGAGTCGGACGCCAAGTTCCACTCGAGCTGCGGGTGGCCGAGCTTCTCCGAGATAGCGGCGCAAGGCCGCGTCACGAGCTTCGAGGACTTCAGCCACGGCATGCACCGCATCGAGGTGCGGTGCGCCACGTGCGGCGCACACCTCGGCCACGTCTTCCCCGACGGTCCGGAACCGACCGGGCTGCGCTACTGCATCAACTCGGCGGCGTTGGCCTTCGAGCCGGCCGCCCGGACGGCCGAGGCGGGCGCGCGACCCGACGGAAGCGCCGGGAAGGAGTCACCTAGGTGAACATCCTGTTGTGGATCGTCCTCGGGGCGCTGGCGGGGTGGATCGCGGGTGCCATCACCGGCTCCGGGAAAGGCCTCCTCACCAACATCGTCGTAGGTGTCATCGGCGCCTTCCTCGGCGGCTGGCTGTTCAACCAGTTCGGCGGCGTGGGCGTCACCGGCTTCAACCTGTATAGCCTCCTCGTCGCTGTCGTCGGCGCCATCGTGCTGCTCGTGATCGCGCGCCTCTTCTCGCGCGGCGGCTGAGGCCGTCGGGCTTCCCTCGCGGAGCCCGGTCGGCCATGCGACGCCGTCGCGGGAACGACCGCAGCCGCTAAGAGGTCGCGATATCGACCAGGGCTAGGCCCCGCTGCGATCGCGCCAAGCCCTGTCACGTTCACGACCCGCTGCCTACCGGGAAGCGTCGTACCCGAAGAACCGTGCCCTCGCGGCCTCGTCGCTCGGGGAGTCGGGCCCGGCCAGCACCACGTCAGGCACTCGGCTCGGGTCCCTCGCGAAGAGGTGCCAGAGCCTGGCGCGTAACGCGTCGGCCTGGTCGCCGGGCTCGCGGTAGACGTCGCGCAGCCAGCCCGTTAGCCGGCGCAAGGCGCCGGTGGTGCCCAGCGTTGCGTCTGCGTACGCCGAGCCGGCCGTGTCCACGGCGGCCGGGTCGAACGAGATGGTTGGCTCGCCCGCGGGCCCGGTCGCGGGCGAGGCCGCCAGCGCACCGCCCGCCAGCACCGCGTCCGTGAGCTCACGCGCTTCCCGCATGGCCAGGGCCATGCCGCAGCCGAAGCTCGGGTCGCTCGCCGCGGCCGCGTCGCCGACGAGGGCGAAGCCGGCGGCGTACGGCGTGCTCGCCCACGTGTCCGCCCCGGCGAACTGCGCGAGAGGGCCGGCCTGCTTGGCCGTCGCCAGCCACCGCGAGGGCACGCCGGCGGCCTCGACCAGGCCCAGGAGCTCAAGGAGGGCCCCGTCGCCGCCCAGCCGCCTACGTCCCGTAGCCAGGTGGTAGCCGCCGTACACCCGCGTGCGGCGTTCGTCGACGGGCAGCACCATGGCGAGCAGCCCGGCGCTCGGGGCGAAGAAGACGTGGGCCGTGTCCAGCGGCTCGCGCGCGGCCGAGACCGTGGCCCCCTCCAGCATGGTGCCGGCGAACATCAGCCGCCCCTCGTCCGCCAGCGTTCGGAACCCGCCCCAGACCCTGGAGCGCGAGGACCGGCCGTCGGCGCCGATGACGAGGCAGGCACCGACCTCGAACTCGGCGCCGCCCGCCCGCGCCCTGACGCGCGACCTCTCACGGCCGTCGCGCGCGCCTTCGACTCCACCGGCCGCCGCGCCGGGAACCCTGGCGTCATCGTCGCGCGGGGCGCCGGCCCCAAGCACGGCGGTGACGGTCGCGCCCTGCACGACCCGGGCTCCGGCGCGCTCGGCGGCGACCAGCAACGCGGCCTGAAGCTCGGGGTGGAAGAAGGTCACGGCCGTCTCGCCACCGCTCGCGGCGCCCCCTTGGGCGACGCCGGCGGCGGCGCGCCTGGCGGCATCCTCTGCCGCCAGGTCGCGCGGACGCGCCGAGGGCAGACCGGCGACGTGCGTCTGCCAGTAGCGTAGCGGCCGCGCCACCGCGTCCAACACCCCTCCCAACCCCAGCCGCCGCGCCTCGGCGACGCCCCACGGGTACATCACGTCCCCCCGCACCCGGTCCGCGAAGCGCGGCGCGCGCTCGAGCACGAGCACGTGGGCGCCGGCACCAGCTAGCCGGAACGCGCAGGCCGCCCCGGCCACGCCGCCGCCGATCACGACGACGTCGAACCCGGCGCCGTCCGGCACGGTTCGCGCGGGGCCGCCCACGGCGTCAGTCGAGCGTGGCCCCGGTGGGGTGCGGAAGGCGCGTCACGATGAACAGTAGGGGCGCGGCGACGGCCGCACCGGCCAGACCCATCGCCAGGTAACCGGCCTTCGCCATGAGCAGGCCGCCCAGGATCGTCGCGCTGGCCGCCGCCCCGCCGACGAGTAGGTCGTTGAAGCCCTGCATGCGGCCCTTCTCGGCCGGCGTCAGCACGTCGGTGAGGAGCGCCGAGCCGGCCACGTAGCAGAAGTTCCAGCCGAGACCCAGGAGGAAGAGGGCGAAAGCGACCGGGAGGAGGTTCGGCGAGAGCGGCGCGAGCAGACACGACGCCACGAGGATCACCGCGCCGATGGCGAGCACGCGGCGCCTGCCCCACCTGTCCGTCATCCAGCCAGACACGGTCGAGAAGGCGTACATGCCGAGCGTGTGCCCGGAGAACACGAACGAGATGTTGACGAGGCTGTGGGCGTGCTGGTGCATGTGCAGCGACGTCATCTGCATGAGCCCGACCATCACCATGTGCGCGAGGACGACGCTCGTGACGGCCGTGCGCACCGCCGCGTCCGCCAGGAGCTCGCGGAGGCTGCGCCCCCGCTCCTTACGCACCGAGGTGCCCTCGTCCATGGCGATGGCGTCGCCTATGAGGCGGGGCTCCGGCCTAAGCGCGACGAGCAGCAGCACAGCGGTGAGCAGGTAGCCGAGGCCGGTCGCCAGGTACGGTCCGGCGATCTCGTTCCAACCCCACCCCGCGACGAGCCGGCCCGTCGGCCCCACGAGCGCCGGGCCGACGACGCTGCCGATGGTGCCGCCGAACACGACCGACGAGAGCGCCCGGGCGCGCCTGGCACGGGGGTTTACCTCTGCGGCGACGAAACGGCCGAGTTGCACGGCCGAGTTGCCGGAGCCGGTTATGAAGAGGGCGACGAGCACGAGCGGGAAGTTGCCGCTGGCCACGCCGACGAGCGAGATGGTCGCGCCGACGGTGCCCGTGAGGAGCGCGGCCACCAGCGCCCCGCGACGACCCATCCTGTCCGACCGGCGGCTCCAGAAGTAGGCGCCGACGGCCACGCCGATCTGGACGACCGCGGCGGGCAGACCCGCTAGGGAGTCTCGCCCCGAGAGTTCGGCGCCCACGATGGCGGCCACGGTGGCGGCGGCTATCGACCCGGCCGTGCCGAGGCTCTGGCTGACGAACAGGGCGCCCGTGATGCGGCGCGCATGGCGCGCCCGTACGGCGGGATCGGCCAACGCACCACCGGCCGCCGGTGCGACCTGCGGGGCGACCGGCGCTCCGTCCGCGGTCGGGTCGGTCGAAAGGCTCGAGGCGTCCACGCTCACCGCGCCAGACTAACCGAAAGCCCGGGCGGCGCGGCGGCGGCGGGCTCCTGCCCCCGGCACGGCTCGGGCCCGGGGGGCGATACCGGTTCCGGGTCCGACGCGACCGCCACCGGCATGCGGGCTGGCGGCTGCAGCGGTCGACCTACCGCGCTAGACCTTGCCTATCCTCACCCGCCAGACCTCGGGCCCCTCCTCCAAGGGCTCCCAGGTGAAGGCGCCGGGGTTCTCGGCGGCGAGCTGGTAGTACAGAGGCTTGGGGTCGTGGTCGTTGACGAGCGCGAACGTCTCGCCGGCCGCGAGGGCGAAGTACGTCTGGAAGATGAGGCGGTGGCGCTCGGCCGGGGGGAGGTGACGCACCTCGAGCAGCCGGTCCGAACCCGTGTCGGTCACGGGCTGCGGCCTGACGGTGCGCGTGAGGTAGTGCAGCGTGCCGTTCAGACGCTCCCCCTCCTTCGGCCACTCGTGCCGCAGGAGGGTCCAGCCCTTGGCGGCCAGCTCGCAAGCGTCGTCCTGCCTGCCGGCGTCGCCCAACGCGCGCAGCGCCTTGTCGAAGAGCCTGTTGAGCTCGGCGACCGCCTCGCTCGGGGTCGGCGCCGCTCGGTCGTCCGTCGGTTGGGTGGGTCCGGTCATGGGAGCGAAGCTAACCGCCACGCGGCGCGGCGAGCCATGACCCGCGACAAGCTCCCCGGCACCCCGGCACGGCCGCGTCCTCAGCCAGGGACCAGTCCGAAGACCTCCTCGACCTGGGCGACGGCCGCGTCCACGTCGCCGCACGTGACGGTCGTGAGCCCGAGCCGAGCCGCCGCGCCCACGTTCTCCGCGAGGTCGTCGATGAAGAACGACCGCTCCGCCTCCACCCCCTCGGCGCCGAGGATCCGGAGCCAGAACCCCGGGTCCGGCTTCGCGACCCCGAGGAGGTGCGAGGCGTAGACGTGGTCGAACACCGCGTAGTCGCCGCCGTCCAGGTGGACGCGGTAGTGCGGGCCAGACGTGTTGGTGCCGGCCACCACCCTCACGCCGGCGGCCTTGAGCCGCTCGACCAGGTCGTACATGCGGGGCCGACGGCGCGGGTGGAAGTGATCGCCCCACGGCTCACCGGCCAGCCCCAACCCGGTGACGGCCTTGAAGCGCTCCCAGAACTCGGCCGGGGAGACCCTGCCCGTGTCGAGGTCGTCGGACCCCGCCTCACGGAGCAAGCGTCTGAACGTAACGGCGTCGAGGCCGAGCGCGCTCGCGATGGCGGGGGCGACGTCGTGCCCGTCGACCATCACGCCGCCCATGTCGAAGATCGCCAGCTTCGGCGCCCCGTTCGAGCGAGGCGCGTACCTGCTGGTGCCAGTCACTCCTTACCCGCGGAGAACACGTTGGCGCCCTTGAGGAAGAACCGCGACAGGCTGAAGAAGATCACGAGCATCGGGAGGCTCGATAGAGCGGCGACGGCGACCATGGCGCCCTCGTTCGTGCTCTTCTCCTCCATGAACGTGACGACGTACAGGGGCATGGTCCTAAGTTCCGGGGCCTGCACGACCAGCAGCGGCCAGATGAGGTTGCCCCACTGCTGCTCGAAGGTGAGCACGCCCAAGACGGCCATGACGGGCAGCATGTTGGGCAACACGATGCGAAAGAAGATCCCGACCTCGGACGCGCCGTCGATGCGTGAGGCATCTAGGAGCTCGTCCGGAAAGGTCAGGAGCGACTGGCGCATGAGGAACACGCCGAAGGCGCTCAGGAGGAACGGGACGATCAGCCCCGCGTAGGTGTTCTGGAGCCCCATGCCCGTCACCACGACGTACAGGGGGATCATGACGGTCTCGAACGGCACCATAAGGGTGGAGAGGATCAGGACGAAGACGATGTTACTCCCCCGGAACTTCAGCTTCGTCAGGCCGTAGCCCGCCAGCGCCGAGAACAGCACCGTGGTCAGGGCCACGCAGCTCGACACCATGACCGAGTTGAGGATCGCGCGCGGGAAGATGAACTTGCCGTCGTTGCCCTTGATGGCCTGCCAGAAGTTGTCGAGGAAGAAGGAGCTCGGCCACCAGGAGAACGGCATGCGCATGATCTCCCGCGACGGCATGAAGGAGGCGATGAACATGAACACGAGCGGGGCGAGCACGAGCACGAGCGCGACGACGAGCACGACCCAGCCAAGGGCGTGGACGACGACCTCGAGCGGTGTCCGGCGCACCACGGCCGCCCCCGCGACCGCTCGCCGCTTCCTGAGGCTACCGGCCGCCACTCAGCTTTCCCCCCTGCCCGACAACCTGAACTGGAGAAGGGAGAGGACCAGCATGACAAGCAGGAGCACGATGCTCATGGCGTTCGCCAAGCCCAGCTGGAGGTCACGGATACCGGTCGTGTAGATGCTGAGGGTCACCACGTTGATGGACTCGCGCGGAGCGCCAGCCTGCGTGAACAGGTACTGGGTCGCGAAGGTGCGCATGCAGAAGATCATGGCCATGACCGACACGAGGAGCGTCGTCGGTTTGAGCAGCGGCAAGGTCACGTAGCGGTAGAGCTGCCAGCCGCCGGCGCCATCGACGTGGGCCGCCTCCTTGACGCTCTGCGGGATCCCGCCAAGGCCCGCTATGAAGATGATGGTGAAGAAACCGAGCTTCTCCCACAGGTAGACGACGGTGGTGGAGAAGCGCACCATCTCGGGGTTGGCCAGCCATTTGTGGTCCACGCCGCTCAGGCCGAGCACGAAGTTGACCCATTGGTTGGCGACGCCGCGCGGGTCGAGCAGGAGCAGCCACACGGCCGCGGCGACCACGCTTGGGATCACGGCGGGGGCGTAGAACGCGAGCTGGAAGAAGCGTTGGAAGTTGAGGCGGGAGACGATGATCGTGGCGAGCAGCAGACTCAGCACCACGAGGGGGATGGCCGTACCGAGCGTGAACAGCCCCGTGGCCTTCCAGGAGTTCCAGAACGTGGCCGAGTCGAGCAGGTCCAGGTAGTTGCGCAAGCCGACGAACCTGGGTGGCCGCAACGACAGGGGGTTCTTGGTGTGCAGGCTGAGCCAGAAAGCGTTGAAGATAGGGTAGAAGCTGAAGACCGCGAAATAGGTGAGGGCTGGGAGTACGAACACCCAGCCCCACATCGCCCTCCTGGTGGCCACGGTCAGTCTGATAGCCTTGCGGGCCACCCGGAGCTACTCAGTACTCGCCGCGCAGGGCGCGCTCGACGCCTTCGCGCATGGTCTTGAGGACGTCCGCGGGCTCCTTGCCCTGCAGCATGACGGCCTCGATCGAGTCCTTGAGCACCTGCAGCACCTGCGGGGAGTTCTCGTCGTAGTAGATGACGGGTGCCTTGGCGAGGTCGCTCATGAACACGTCGGAGTAAGGAGCGTTCTTGAACATGTCGGAGTTCAGGAGCTCCTGGGTGGGCTGCAAGACGGCGACGCGCTCGAAGAACTCGTCGGCGTGACTCGCGAAGTAGCCGAGCAGCGTCCAGGCCGCCTGCTGCTTCTCCTTGGACGCTTGGGCGTTGACCATCCAGTAGTGGCCGTAGTAGGCCTCGGCCACGTCGGCGACCGCGTCTTCCCACTGCGGGAACGGGATGACCATCCAGCCCTCACCGGGCAGGAAGCTGGGGTTGTCGTTGTGGATGCGCGCCGCCTGGTACTGACCGGACTCCATCATGCCGATGTCGTTGTTGTCGAAGTTGAAGATGGAGCGGGCCGCCTTGTAGGTGGGTGACCCGAGGTTCTTGCCGTTGGGGCCCCAGTCCTTGAAGTACTGGAGCACGCGGAGCCAGGCCTCGTCGCCGACGATGGCGCTCTTGCCGTCGTCGCCGATGAGCTTGCCGCCGAGCTGCGCCGCCATGGACGGGATGAAGTTCAGGTAGTAAGGGTAGCGGAAGTCGAAGCCGCGACGCGTGATGATCTCGCCGTCGCGCAACGTGAGCTTCTCGGCCACGTCCATGAGCTGTTCCCAGGTCTTGGGGTAGTCGGTGAGGGGGTCGAGTCCCGCGTCACGGAACACGTTCATGTTCAGGTAGATCGACCAGTTCGTGACCTCGAGGGGCAGACCGTAGAGCTCGCCCTCGTAAGTCACGGGGTCGAGGGTGCCCGGGAGGTAGGCGTCGTAGATGGACTGCTCGTCGATGTAACCCGCGGCGGCCGGGTTCACCGGGGCGACGCGCCCGTTCACGATGTACGGGTACTCGTTG
The DNA here is from genome assembly GCA_963170125.1 of Deinococcota bacterium. GTDB lineage: Bacteria > Deinococcota > Deinococci > Deinococcales > Trueperaceae > JAAYYF01. The sequence continues at coordinate 19,626 of CAUJFI010000015.1, forward strand.
GGGATGTCCATGTTGAAGATGTCGGGGCCGCGGTTGGCCGCGAAGGCGGTCAGGATGAGCTGCGCCATCTGGTCCGTCGGGTTCGTGACGCGCACGACCTTGTACTGCGGGTAGTCCGCCTCGAAGCGAGCGATCAGCTCCTCCTCGAGGGCCGTGCGGTTCGGGTCCTCGTGCGTCCAGTAGACGATCTCCGTCTGGGCGATGGCGCTGCCACCGACGAGGGCGGCAGCCACGAGCATCAGAGCGAGAACGCGGATGAAGCGGTTGAGCATCGTTCCTCCAATTCCCCAACTTCATGTTTCGAGCGCGATATCTAACCAGCAGCACCGTCTGCGGGCCGGCGGTCGAGAGTCCGCTTACGTGCGCGCTCCCACCCAATCGCGATATCACCGTGCAGCATATTAGCGAAGGCGTGGGCCGTCAACGAAGGTGAGAATCAGATGAACCGCCGCAGACCGGCCGAGGAGCTGGGACCCGGGGTGCGGCGCGGCCGACTCACGGACCCGCGAACGTGTTGCAGGCGTTCGGATCGTCGGACTGGAAGCCCGTGGTGAACCACTGAGTGCGCTGGGCCGAGCTGCCATGCGTGAACGTCTCCTGGTTGGGTACGCGCCCGGCGCGCTTGGCGAGGGTGTCGTCGCCGACTGAGGCGGCTGCGCCGAGGCCCTCCTGGAGGTCGCCGCGCTCCATGATCCCGCGCCGGCCGGCGCTCGCGCCCCACACGCCCGCGTAGCAATCGGCCTGGAGCTCGACCGGCACGGAAAGGCCCTGTGACTGCGCGCGCGTCAGCGTGCCGAGCAGGTTCTGCACGTGGTGACCGAGCTCGTGAGCGATCACGTAGGCCTGGGCGAAGTCGCCGGGCGCCCCGTAACGCCTGCTCAGCTCCTCGAAGAACGACAGGTCGAGGTAGACCTTCTGATCGCCGGGGCAGTAGAAAGGTCCGGCGGAGGAGGGGGCGTCGCCGCACGCCGTGCTTACCGCGTCGCGGTACAGGACGAGGCCCGCTTCCTGGTACGGGAGGTCGCTCGCCTCGAACGTCGCGTGCCAGAACGACTGCACGTCGTCGAGCACGAAGGAGACGAAGCGCACCATCGGCTCCTCCGCCTGGAGCTCGGCCGGGTTGGAAGCGGCCGTCTGAGGCTGCACGGCCGCGCTCGGCGACAGGCCGAGGGCCGAGAAGAGGTCCGTGCCAGTGATGGCGCTGAGCGCGAGGATGATCAACACGCCGCCGATGCCGAGGGGCACGGCCGCCCGGCCCGGACCCGCCGCTCTGCGGTCCTCGAGGTTCTTGCTACGACCAGCGTCTTCCCACTTCATGCGCACTCTCCTCGGTAGGCACCGCTCCGCCCCAGCGTGCCAAGACCGCGCGGCACCACGGGCTTGGAGGACCGCGTCCGGTTCGCAGCTCGCACGCCGTTGTCGCCCGAGCATGCTACCCCGATAGTAGAATCCCCGGACCATGAGCACTGCGTCCGCTTCGCCTCACGACCACCGCTTCCTCCCGCTCGACGGCACCCTCAACACCCGCGACCTCGGGGGCCTGCCCGTAGTCGGGAACGGACGCACCCGTTTCGGCGTGTTCTTCCGCTCCGACGTCCCGATCGACCTCGGGGCGGCAGACTTCGAGCGCCTGGCCAGCTTGGGCTTGAGCACCGTCATCGACCTGCGCCAAGCGCACGAACTCCAGCGCGACAAGAACAGCCTGGCGGCGCGGAGCGGCATCGACTACCAGAACGTCGAGATCTGGGGGCACATCGAGGCGGCCGGCGACCAGCCACCCGACCCATGGGACATCACCGCCTTCTACCTGCGGGCGTTCGACCATGCCGGTCCTGGCTTCGTGCGCGTCATGACGCTGCTGGCGGACGCACGGGGCGCCTCGCTCTTCCACTGCACGGCCGGCAAGGACCGCACGGGCCTCGTGGCCGCCCTCCTGCTCGAGGCCGTCGGGGTGGACAAGGACACGATCATCGAGGACTTCGCCCTCACGCACGACCGCATCGACCCGCTCCGCCAGCGCCTCCTGGAGGACGCCGCCAAGCGGGGCATCGAGCGCAGCGACTTCGAGCGCCTGCTCGGGGCCACGCCCGACCTCATGCTGCCGGCGCTGGACTACCTCGCCACCCGCTACGGCGGCGCCACGGCCTACTTGAAGGCGAACGGGCTCCAGGACGAGCAGTTGGCCGCGCTGAGGCGCAAGCTCGTCGACTGACCCGGGGGCTTCCCCGGAGGAGCGCCGGGCCGCCGCCCGACGCCGCGTCGGAGCGGGTGCCCCCACCGGTCGCCGGAGTCCGGTGTCGGCCAGTTACGGAACGAACGTTCCATAACGTGCTAGCCTAGCAGCGATGGCGCGACCGAAGGCGTTCGACCACGACGACATCGTCCTCAAGGCAGCCGGCCTGTTCCGGCGCCAGGGCTACGAGGGCACCTCCGTGCGCCACCTGCTCGACGAGCTTGGTCTAAGCGCCAGCTCGTTCTACGCGGCCTTCGGCGGCAAGGACGAGCTCTACATGAAGGCCCTCGCCGCCCACGCGGCCCTGGAACGCGAGCAGCTGCGTGTCGGGCTCACTGGGCCCGGCGCCTTCCGGGACAAGTTCGCCAGACTACTCGACTCGCTCATCGTCGAGCTCACGGGTCCTGGGGGCATCAGTTCACTCACCCTCAGGGCGGCGGTCGAGGAGGCAGGCACGAAGCCCGAGGTCCTCGCCTTCCTGTCGCGCTACCTCGCTGAGCTGATCGAGATGGTCGGCGGCCTGATCGCGACCGCGGCCGAGCGCGGCGAGCTGCGACCGCGCCACCCGCCAGAGCACGTGGCGCGCTTCCTTCTCTTCGGCGCGCTCAGCCTCGGCTTCGTCGCCAAGGTCTCGACCGACAGGACCACGCTCGACGGCTACGCCGCCATGGTCCTGGACAGCATCTCCAACGACCCCGCCGGACCGGACACCCCGATCCGGACGAACCGACCCCCGAACGCCTAGGAGGCGACCGCACGCATGAACGTCAGAGCCAAGCAAGCGCGTTCCATCTGGAACGCTCGTTCCAACCGAGGCGGAGCATGAGCGCCGGCGCGCATGGGGGCACCGGCGGGAGCCGGACCGCGGGCCAGCACCGGGACGCCGGTAACGACGGGAACACCGGCTCCCGCCGGCGCAACCTGACCGTCGTCGCGGCCTTCGTCGTCCTCTCCATCGGCTTCGGCCTCGGGGCCCTGCGGCTGCGCCTCGACGCCTCCGTGTCGGCGATGCTCCCCGACAAGAGCGCGGTCGCCGACCTGCAACGCGAGGTGTCGGACGTGTTCGGCGCGGACGCCGTCATGGTCGCGCTCGTCGAAGGCGACATCTACACGCAGTCGGCCATCGCCCAGCTCGGCAAGCTGACGACCAGCCTCGCCGGGGTCCCGGGCGTCAACAACGTGACGAGCGCCGCCAACGCCCAGCGCATGCTCGACGACGACGGCTTCCTCCTCGTCGAGGACCTGTTCCCGCCCGACCCGACGGTAGCCGACCTGGCCGAGGCCCGCGAGTACCTGGAGACGTCTCCCCTCTACCAGGGCGGCCTGCTGGTGGCACAGGACGGTCGGTCGGCCAACGTCGTCATGGAGGTCTCCGCAGACGTCGACTCGGCCGCCATGAGTAACGCCATCCGCGCCGTCCTCGACGAGCAGTGGCAGGGCGCCGGATTCGGGGCATCGCACCTGGTGGGCGGGCCGCTGATCGACGGCGAGATGCGCGCCACCCTCGCGCGCGAGATGCCGCTGCTCGGCGGCGTGGCCGCCCTGCTCATCCTCGTGATGCTCTACCTCAACTTCCGCACCGTCCGCGGCGCGCTGCTGCCGCTCATGACCGTGCTCGTCGGCCTCCTCTGGTCGCTCGGGACCATGGGCTGGCTGGGCGCGGAGCTGACGACCCTCAGCGTGATCGCGCCCGTCGCCATCCTCGCGGTGGGCAGCTCCTTCTCGCTGCATCTCCTCGGGCGCTTCTTCCAGGAACTCTCCCACGGCGCCTCGAAGACCGCGGCCATCGCGACCGCGCGCAAGGAGACGGGGCTCGGGGTGCTCATCTCCGGCCTCGCCATCGCGGCCGCGCTCTGCACGTTCGCCCTCTCGGGCATGCCGACGGTGCGCAGCCTCGGCCTCCTCACGGCCGGTGGCGTGCTGGCCACGCTAGTCGCCTCCCTCGTCCTCCTGCCCGCGGTGCTCGGGCTGCTGCGCCCACCGCGCCGCGTCGTCGACCCGGAGCAACCGGGCGTGATCGCCGGCTTCCTGACGGCCGTCGCGCGCTTCGCCGACAAGCGGCGGTACGCCATCCTCGTGGCCGCCGGCGTGCTCTTGGCGCTCGCCATCTTCGGGACCACCCGCATCGTGCCCAACACCGCGGTCATCGACTACTTCAACGCCAACTCCCCGCTGCGGCACGACTACGCCGTGGTGGAGGCGGCGTTCGGCGGCTCGAGCCAGGTCGAGGTGCTCGTCGAGGGCGACATGAGCGACCCGGCCGCGCTCGCCGCCATGCTGGCGTTCCAGGGGCGCGTGGCTGCCATAGACGGCGTCGGGCACACGACGTCCATCGCCACCGTGTTGCGCGGGATCCATCACACCCTGACCGGCGACCTCGCCCTGCCGGCGACGCGCGAGGAGGTCGCGCAGGAACTCCTCCTCTACCAGCTCTCCGGCGACCCGAAGCAGGTGAGCAACTACCTCACGCTTGACTCGCGGCTGGCGCGCGTCGACATCGCGACCAAGTCGGAGTCGACGGCCGTCATGCGCCGCATCGTGAGCGAGATCGAGGCCGCCGGCGCCGCCACCATCGGGCAGTACGCGCAACTCGGCTACACGGGCTCGACCGTGCTCCAGCTCGCCATCGAGGACGCCTTGCTCCACGACTTCGTGCTCAGCCTCTCGCTCGCCATCGTGCTCGTCGTCATCATCGACTCGTTCGTGCGCTCGTTCCGGGCCGCCATCGTGACCATCCTCGCGCTGCTGCTCACCATCGCACTCCAGTACGGCATGCTCGGCTTCTTCGGTATCCCGCTCGACCTCTCCACCATGCTCCTCGGGGCCCTGGCCATCGGGGTCGGCGACTACGCCATCCACCTCACGGTCAGGTACATGGAGGAGCGCAGGTTCGGCCGCCCGCCGGAGGCGGCCATGAGCCGCGCCCTGCATTCGTCCGGCCGCTCCATCCTTTTCACGGCCCTCACCCTCGGCGCGGGCTTCGCCGCCATGATCTTCAGCCAGTTCGTGCCCGTGCGCACGCTCGGCTCGCTCATGGCCTTCACCGTCGTCTCGGTCGGCACCGCCTCGCTCACGCTGCTGCCGGCCGCCTGCCTAGTGTTCCTTCGCGACCCGCGCGGCGCGGCGAAGGCCGCCGCGGAAGCCTGACCTACCATGCCCGGCAACACCGAGACCCGACCCACACCCAGACCAGGAGGCAACCCCATGACCGGACACCAGGACCACCGCCGGGCCAGCGCCCGCGCCCTCATCGCGACGGCCTTCGCGCTCGCGCTCGCCGGCGCCGCCTTCGCGCAGAGCTACACGACCGCCAAGGAGGTCGTGGACGCCATGGAGGCGAAACCCGCGCCCAGCACGACCATCGCCACGATGAGCATGACCATCACGGCCGCGTCCGGCCACTCGCTGACGCGCACCATGCAGGTCTGGTCGGCTGACGAGGGGCGTTCGCAGCTCATCAAGTTCCTCGAGCCGGCAGACGTACGCGGGTCCGGCTTCCTCTCCGTCGAGAAGGCGTCGGGCGATACCGAGACCATGATCTACCTGCCGGCCCTCGGCCGCGTGCGCCGCGTGGCCGGCGGCCAGAAGCAGGACGCCTTCTTCGGCTCCGACTTCTCGTACGAGGAGATCTCCAGCCTGAGCGGCGACTTCGGCGACGACTTCGAGACCACGCTCCTGGAGACGCTGCCGGGGCCCGTCTACGTCCTCGAGGGCATCGCGAAACCCGGCTCGGACGGCAGTTACGACCGCATCGTCTTCCAGGTCCCGGAGGCCACGCTCCTGCCGCAACGCGTCGAGTTCTACCGCGCCGGGCAGCTCGTCAAGGTCCTGACCATAAGCGGCACCAGCGCGGTCGGCGGGTACGACCTGCCGAGCGTGATCCGCATGGAGACGGTCGCCTCCGGCTCGTACACGACCATCGACCAGTCCGACTTCAAGGTGGACGAGGCCATCCCGGCCGACGTCTTCACGGAACGCTTCCTGCAGCGCTGAAGGCGCTGCCTCACCAGAGGTGACCATCGTGAGCAACAGGCAGCCGCGCCTCTCACTCCCCGACCCCGCTCCGAGGGCCGTGCTCGGAACGTTGGCCACGCTCGCCGCTAGGACCAGCGTCGCCAGGCGGGCCGCGCTCACCGCTAGGACCGCGCTCGCCCTTGGCGCCGTCCTCCTGTGCGCCACTGCCGCCGCCCAGGTGAGCTACCGTCTTGGCGGCCTCCTCGCCACGGAGTTCGGGGTGGCCGTCGACGGCACCATCCCCGTGGCGGCGACCGGACTCACCCTGAAGCTCGACGGCGAGGTCGGCGCGGGGCTCTTCCCGGACGCCGTCTTCGTCGCCGAGCTGCACGCCGGCTACGACGCGGCCGCAGCCGAGCGGTTCGAGGTCGGTCTCGGGCGCGCATACGCGACGGTCTACCTTGGCCCGGTCGACCTGAGCGTCGGCAACCAGATCGTCGCCTGGGGCTCGGCCGACGCCGTGAACCCCGTCGACGTCGTGAACCCCCGCGACCTCTCCAACCCGGTGGCCGACCCGGCCGACCAGCGCCGAGCCACGCCGCTGCTACGCGCCACCGTGCACGCGCAGCAGGGCGTCACCGTTGACATGGTCGTCGTGCCCGTCTTCGTGCCCTCCACGCTGCCTGGTGAACGGTGGCAGTCCGCCGCCGAGCTACCGACCCTGCCGCCCGGGATGGCGATCGTCGGCGTCCTCGCGCCCAGCGAGACCCCGCCGGCCTTCGAGCTCGGCAACGTGCAGTTCGGCGTGCGGGCCACGCTCGACCTCGACCTCGGGAGCGGGGCGGACGTGAGCGCCGTCGTGTACCGCGGCTTCAGGCACCTGCCGACCGCCTCCGCCGAGCTCGTGCCCACCGATACGCCCGGCGCGTTCCTGGTGCAGCCGCGCCTTGCCTACGACCGGATCACGGTGCTGGGCGCCGACTTCTCGGCCGTGTTCGGCGCCTACGTCGTGCGGGGCGAGGCTGCGTACACGTTCTCGGAGGACCCGGACGGCAACGACGCCACCATCGGCAACGACACGTTCGCGGCCGTGCTCGGCGCCGAGACGAAGGTCGCCGGCGGCCCGTTCGTGACCCTGCAAGGCGCCTACCAGCGCACGGCGGCGGACGCGGGCGACGCGGCGCACGACTCGTTCTCGACCGTGCTGGCCGCGACGTTCGACCCCGACAACCGCACGGGCCTCGACGTCGCCTGGTTGCACGAGTGGACGGACGGGAGCGGCGCCGTGAGGCCCACTTTCACCTACACGTTCGCGGACGGCCTGACCGGCACCGCCTCGGCGACCGTTCTCTACGGGAAGGATGGGAGCACGTATGGGGCGTGGCGAGACAACACCCAGTTCCGGCTCGGCCTCGCGTACGCTTTCTGAGCGCTCGCGCGCCACGGCCCGCCGACCGCGCCTGACGGTCCTGGCGTTGGCGGCCGCCCTGGCGTGGTCGGCCGCCGCGGCGCAGACGCCGGCCGCGCTCGCGGACGGCGGCCAGTACGAGGCGGCCTGGGAGAAGGCGAGCCAGACGCAGACGGCCGCCATGCAGACGACGGCCGCGCGCGCCGCGACCGACCAGGTCGTCTACGATCTCGCCTTGCATGGCGCGCCGCTCGCCGATCAGCTCACCTGGCTGAACCGGGCGGTCACGGCCGCACAGAGCGCCGTCGGCCTCGACCAGACCTCGGCGGCGGCGTTGGTGCAGCTCGCGCGCGCCAAGGGCGAGATCGCCCGCCGCTCGGGCATCCTGCAGAACCTGGGCACCGCCTCCGAGCTCAAGGACCTGTTCGACCGCGTGCTCGCCCTGGAGCCGGACAACGCCGACGCCCTCGTCGGGCTGGGCATGTGGCACCTGACACTGGTAGAGAACAACGTCGGGTGGCTCTACGGCGGTCGCCGGGACGCGGTGGAGCCCCTCCTTGTGCGAGGCGTGGCCGCGGCGCCCGAGCAGGTCAACCTCCGAGTCGAGTACGGGCGCGCGCTCATCTCCCTCGGCAAGCAGGCGGCCGCGCGAGCCGAGCTCGAGACCGCCATCTCGCTGCCGAGCCGCCGGGCTTCCGACGACGTCGAGAAGGCCGCCGCCGCGAAGCTGCTCGCCGGGCTCGGGCGTGACTGAGCGGCACCCGTTCAGGTGCGCGCGCGTACCGACCCAGGGTGTAGACTTCGCCTACCCGTCAACCCGAGCGGGCAAGCAATCGAGTGATCGCAACGGAGGCAGCATGAGTCTCAAGCGGATCGCAACCCTGGCGGTTGCGCTCGTCATATCGGTGGTCACGGCGTTCGGCGCCGCCCAGTCTGCACGTCAGACCACGCTCGTCATCGGCGGCGACTGGGGCGACCTCATCACGCTCGACCCGGGCGTGAGCTACGAGTTCTCCAGCACGACCATCCTCGACAACATCTACGAGCGCCTGGTCAGGTTCGACGGCGCCGACCTCTCGGCGGTCGTGCCCGGCCTCGCCGAGTCGTGGGAGATCGCCGCGCGCGACGGCGGCGGCAACAGCATCACGTTCCACCTGCGCGACGCGACCTTCTCCACCGGGCGCCCCGTGAAGGCGTCCGACGTCGTCTACTCCTTCCAGCGCCCCATCCTCATCGAGAGCCCGTCCTCGTTCCTGTTCACGGACGTCGTCGGCATGGACCTCGACTCCGTCGTGGCCGTCGACGACAAGACCGTGCGCCTCGACCTGCCAGAGGGCGTGAACCCCAGCATCGTGCTCAACCTGCTCACGTTCACCACGGGCGGCGTCATGGACCAGGCCGAGGTCGAGCAGCATTACGAGGACGGCGACTACGGCCAGGGTTGGTTGAACGACCACTCCGCCGGCTCCGGGCCGTACCTGCTCGAGCGTTGGGACCGCAGCTCGCAGGTCGTGCTCGTCACGAACCCGACGTACAGCGACCCGGGCCCCATCACGCGCGTGATCATGCGCCACATGCCCGAGTCCAACGCCCAACGCACGGCGCTCGAATCCGGCGAGATCGACATCGCCTGGGACTACACGCCCGAAGCCTTCCAGGCGGCGGAAGCGGCCGGCGTCCTCAAGACCTACCGCACCGACACGTTCCAGATGTCCTACCTGGGCATGAACTCCGGCCCGGGCGCGCCGTTCGAGGACAACCGCGTCCGCGACGCCGTGCGCTACGCCGTCGACCAGCAGGGCATCATCGACAACCTGCTCCTCGGCCTCGGCCGCCCGATGCAGACCATCGTGCCGGCCGGCCTCATGGGTGCCGACACGACCATCTACTACGAGCGCAACGTCGCCAAGGCCAAGGAGCTGCTCGCCGAGGCCGGCGTGCCGAACCTGAGCGTCGAGTTCCTCATCTCGACGGGCGCATGCGGCGGCGGCGTACCGTGCGCCGACCTCGCCGCCAAGATCCAGTCCGACCTCGCGGAGGCCGGTATCACCGCCACCATCAAGCAGACCACGGGCGGCGAACTCTACACGATCTACCGCGCCCAGGCCGCGCAGCTCGTCATGGCCGCGTGGAGCCCCGACTACCCCGATCCCGACGGCAACGCCACGCCCCTGAGCAGCTTCCCCGCCGGCTCCATCGCCTGGCGTAACGTGTGGGACAACGCCCAGGCCGCCGAGCTGGCCAGCAAGGCCGCCGCGACGGTCGACGTGGCCGCCCGCCAGGCGCTCTACGCGCAGCTGAACCACCTGGTGGCGACCGAGGGTCCGTACTCGATGCTCTACCAGCCGTCCAAGCCCATCGTCACCTCCGCGAAGGTGCTCGGCTTCGAGCGCAGCGCGGGCGGCGACGTGGAGTTCGACCGCATCAGCAAGCTCCCCTGAGCAAAGGCTTGAGCTTGAGCCGAGAAGCACGACGAGAGGGCCTGGGTCACCGGGCCCTCTCTGAGCGTACCCACGAGGCCGATGGGGCCATCGCGGGCGCGCCCCTCATGGATTGGCGATGCTAGGGTTCCTCCTGCGCCGCCTCGGCTCGCTCGTGTTCGTCGTCTGGGGCGTGGGGCTGGCCACGTTCTTCATCTCCCAGGTCGTGCCGACCGACCCGGCCGCGGCGGCCCTCGGCAACAACGCCCGGCCGGCCCAGATCGCGGCCTACCGGGAGAAGCGCGGGCTCGACAAGCCCCCCTGGCAGCAGTACCTCCTGTACATGCAGTCCCTCGCCAAGGGGGACCTGGGCAAGTCGCTGCGCACCCAGCGGCCTATCCTGAACGACCTCAAGGACTTCTTCCCCGCCACGTTCGAACTCACGCTCGGCGCCATGCTCTTCGCGCTCCTTTTCGGCGTCCCGGCGGGCATCCTCGCGGCCGTGAAACAGGACCGGCCCCTCGACCTCGGCGTCAGGACCCTCGCCCTCATCGGCGGCGCAACGCCCGTGTACTGGCTGGCCATCCTGGCACTGCTCCTGTTCCACTCCAAGCTCGGCTGGCTGCCCGGGCCGGGCCGGCTGGACGCCTTCCTGCTCGCGCCGCAGCGCGTCACAGGCATCCTCACCCTCGACGCCCTCCTGGCCGCCGACTGGGAGGTGCTACTCGACGCGCTCAGACACCTGCTCCTGCCGGCGGCCGTACTCGGCGCCTTCTCCACGGCCCTCGTCGCCAGGATGGTGCGAAGCGCCATGCTCGAGGTCCTCTCGCAGGACTTCGTCCGCACGGCCAAGGCCAAGGGCCTGACCGAGGGCAAGGTCGTCCTCAAGCACGCCCTGCGCAACGCCGCCCTGCCCGTCCTGACCGTCCTCGGCAGCCTCCTGGGCGGGCTGCTCACCGGCGCCGTGCTCACCGAGACGATCTTCTCGTGGCCCGGGATCGGCTCGTACGCCACCGCGAGCGCCACGGCGCTGGACTTCCCCGCCGTGATGGGCGTGACGCTCGTCGCCGGCCTGGCCTACAGCGTCATCAACCTGCTCGTCGACATCATGTACGCCGTCTTCGACCCGAGGATCGCCTACTCGTGAGCGCCAGCGTGAGGAGCGCGACTGTCCTCGAGAAGGTGGCCCCGCGATGACGGCCCCGAGGATCAAGAACAAGGCGCTGCGGCGCTTCCTGCGCAACCCGGGCACGGTCGTCGGCAGCGTCCTGACGCTCCTCCTCGTGCTCGTCGCCCTCCTGGCGCCCGTGATCGGCGGCGACCCGCTCCTGCAGGACCTCCCCGAGCGGCTGAAGCCGCCCAGCGGCCAGCACCTGCTCGGCACGGACCAGTTGGGGCGCGACGTCTGGGCGCGCGTCGTCCACGGCTCGCGCATCTCGCTGCGCATCGGCCTGACCGTCACGGGCATCGCGCTCGTCGTCGGCGGCCTCGTCGGCCTGCTGGCCGGCATCTTCGGCGGCCTGGTGGACGAGATCGCCATGCGCATCACCGATATCTTCTTCGCCTTCCCGGCGCTCATCCTCGCCATGGCCATCGCGGGGGCACTCGGGCCGAGCCTCGTCAACCTGATGATCGCCGTTGCCGCGGTCTCGTGGCCGTACTACGCCCGGCTCATCCGGGCGCAGGTGCTCAGCCTCAAGTCGCTCGACTTCGTCGACGCCTCGCGCGCGCTCGGCGCCAGCCGGTGGCGACAGGCCATGCGGCACGTCCTGCCGAACGCGCTGACGCCGCTGTTGGTCCAGGCCAGCTTCGATGTCGGCGGAGCCATCCTCACCGCGGCCGGCCTCGGCTTCATCGGCTTCGGCGCGCAACCGCCGACACCGGAATGGGGCGCGGTCGTCTCCGAGACGCGCTCGTTCATCATCGAGGCGCCGTGGGCGTCGTCCGCGCCCGCCATCGCCATCCTCCTGACGGTCCTCGCCTTCAACCTCCTCGGCGACGGGCTCAGGGACGTGCTCGACCCTCGCGGCCGGCGCAAGGGCTGACGGCCGGCCGGGCCACGTCGGGCCCGCCGCCTCGGGCCGGCCCCGACGCTCCTACGGCTCCACGCGGTCGAACAGTCCCGGGCTGCCGAGCGGCGCACCCACCTCCACCCACGCGCCGGCGCCGGCGCCGGCCTCGTAGCGCGCGCCCGTCCA
>CAUJFI010000016.1 GCA_963170125.1 Deinococcota bacterium
CGACAGCGCCAGCATCGGGTACAGGCCGATGTTGCCGAGCGCGGCCTTGTTGATCACCTGCTTCAGGAGCCAGCCGAACACGAGCCCTAGCACGGCCCCGATCGCGAGCTCGAGGACGATGTCGCCAGCCAGCACGAGGTAGTTGACGGCCCCCTCGCGCGTGACGGCCTCGGCCAACGAGTACGTGAGGAGCACGGCCGCCGGGTCGTTCGTGCCGGACTCGGTCTCCAACGTGCCGCGCAGCCGCTTCGGGATCCCGCGCCCCTTGAGCATCGAGAAGGTGGCGGCAGCGTCCGTGCTCGACACGACGGCGCCGAGCAGCATGCTGGTCAGGAGGTCGAGGCTGGTGAGGGCGTAAGCGCTCAGGCCGACGAACAGCATGGTGAGCACGGTCCCGACCGTCGCCAGGGCGGAGGCCGGCACTATGGCCGCCCTGAACAACGTCATGCGCGTGTCCAGACCGCCGTAGAAGAGGATGAGGGCCAGGGCGACGGTCCCGACGTGGTAGCTCAACTCGATGTCGTTGAACTGGATCCCGAGGGGGCCGCTGGAGCCGGCGAACATGCCGATGCCGACGAACAAGACGAGCGCCGGCACCCCGAAGCGGTGCGCCAGGCGCGTGCTGAGGATGGCGACGACCGTGAGGGCCGCGGCGACCGCCATGGCGAGGTCCACGCTATACATGCTAAACCCGCGCCGGCCAGGCGCCGGGCGGGGGGCGCCGGTCGACCGTAGCAACCGTGCCGGCCCGGCGGCGGCGCGAGTGAGACGCCCCCTGCCCACCGGAGGCCCTAGACTTAGGCCATGAAGTCCGTGGCCCTCATCGCTCACGACCAGAAGAAGGCGGAACTCGCCGAGTTCGTGGCGGAGCACGCCAAGACCATCGGACGCTTCCCACTGATCGCAACCGGCACGACAGGCACGGTCCTGATGGAGCGCACCGGCCTCGCCATCGAGCGTCTCGCCTCCGGTCCGCTCGGAGGCGACCTCCAGGTCGGCGCTCGCATCGCCCAGGACGAGGTCCTCGCCGTCATCTTCTTCCGCGACCCGCTCACGGCCCAGCCGCACGAGCCGGACATCTCCGCCCTCCTGCGTATCTGCGACGTGCACCGCGTGGCCCTGGCGACGAACTCGGCGACGGGCGAGGCTGTGGCCGCCTGGTTGGCCGACCTCCTGGCGGACGAGGAACTGCTCGCCTCGTACGCGCGCGGCGCCCCCGCCACGCCGGACGGAGCGACGCGGCCATGAACAAGGAGCTCATCGAACGCTTCCTCAAGGAGATGCGAGACAAGCACTCCCAGCAGATCGACGCCGTCGCCTTGCCGGACGGCACGGCGGAGTTCATCGCGGACGTCGTGGCTGCCCACGACAACGACACGATCGAGTTCATGGTCAAGCTCTCGTACCTGATGGGCTTGCAGACGGGCTTCGCGGCCGCCGTGTCCGGCGCCTCCGGACCCGGCCCCGAGCCGGGACGCGGGCCGCTGCAGGCGTGACGCGCGAGGCGATCGGCGACGTGACGAGCGGGGCTACCAGCGACCTCGGGCGGAGCCGAGACCCCGGAAGAGAGGCGTAAGGATGGGCCCTGACCACGATGAGTTCCTGAGCAGCTTCGACTTCGTCTTCTCCGAGTTCTTCGAGGGTCCGCCGACCGGCGCGGGTGGCACCGTGGCGCTCGACCGCGAAGGGAGCTGGCGCCACACCCTGGAGCGCCTCACCGCCGCCGAGGCCTCCCGGCCGGCCTTCCCGGGCGCGACGACGGTGGCGGCGCAGGTCGTCCATGCGACCTACTACCTCACGAACTCGGTCCGCTACATCGTGCCTGACGGCGACAAGACGACCCCCGGCGACTGGTCGGGCAGCTGGGCGACGAGCGTGGTGACGGAGAGCGAGTGGCAAGCGCGCATCGCTGCGCTGTTCACGGCGTACGAGGAGATCAAAGCCACTGCGCGGGGCCTCGCCGACTGGGGCGGTGAGAGCACGGGCCTGGCGTTCGCCGTGCTCGCCCACAGCGCGTACCACCTCGGCGCCGTCAGGCAGCTCGTGAAGGCGTTGAAGGCCTCGCAGGTCGGCTGACAAGACCCTCCTCCGCCGGTCAACTCGGTGCAGCACCGCCACGGTACCGGCGCACGTGGGTCTCCGAGACCCCTCGTCACCCCGTGTTTGCCTTGGGAGCCGCGCTGCGAAGAGCGACCCCCAAGGCAAACGACGGCATGGGGTCGCAGGGTTGTATAACTTGTTCGACAAGCGAATAAGCAACCATGCATCTAGACAACTAAATGACCAGCATGATATGCACTTGCCCAATGAGCTTCGGATAAAACTCGACCGTCCGCAGGCTCGTTGGGAAGGAGCGCCGGAAGCGGAAGCCGGAAGGGGCGGGATGCAGTCTCGCCGGAACAGTCATCTCGGGGCTGCGTGGCCTGCGGACTCTGACGCCACGAGGCCTGGCGAACCGATCGAGGAGCCGAATGGTAATCGACTTTCACACGCACATCCAACCGCGCAGCAGCGACGAGGAAGTACTGGGCTTCCTGCAACTCCTGACGGACAACGGCATCGACATGGCAGTGGTCCATCCGCTCGGCCGCACGGCGCCGGAGCTCGCCGCCTCGACCGAGAACATCGCGCGCCTGGCACGGAAGCACCCTGATAAGCTCATCCCGTTCGGCAGCGTCTTCCCGCAGGACCGCGGGGCCGCCGCCGAGCTGAGGCGCCAGGTCGCCGAGTTCGGCATCAAGGGCCTCAAGCTCCACCCGCTCCTGCAACGCTTCGACCCCTCCGAGACCTACATGACGCCCGTCGTGGAAGCGTGCATCGAGCACGACCTCCCGATCCTCGTGCACACGGGCGGGGGGTTCATGCCCGACGGCCGCATGGTCGACGCCGACCCGCTGCGGATCGACGAGCTCGCCTCGCGCCATCCGGCGGCGAAGCTGGTCATCGCCCACGGCAACCCGTTCGGCCCAGATCCGTACATCGCGGCCAGGCATCCGAACGTGTACCTCGACACGACCATCACCTTCGCGAACTTCGCTCGCCTCATCCCCGGGCTCGGCAGGGAGCTCCTCGGGTGGATGGGCACGGACGAGAAGCTCCTCTTCGGCACCGACGCCTTCCCCGATCACATCCACTACCTGAGCTACAACCTCGATCCCGTCAAGGCCATGGACGTGCCGGCCGAGAGCAAGGCGAAGATCCTCGGCGGCACGGCCGCTCGCCTGCTCAAGCTGGCCTGAGCCGCAAGCCGAGATTCGGAGCGATAGATGATCAGCGAACAAGACCGATACGTCATCCTGGCCAGGTACAAGGGCTACAAGAACGACTTCGCCGGCGCCCTCGAGACGCTCGACGAGGGGTTGGCCAAGTTCCCAGACTACGGGCCCCTCTACCGGCACCGCGGCCATAGGCTCATCACGTTCAAGCAGTTCGACCGCGCCATCGCCGACTTCGAACGTTCGATCGAGCTCTGCGGCGATTGGCCCGACGAGATCGAGCTCTACCGCAAGGAGCTGCTGAAGGACGCCGAAGCGTTGTTCCTCGGCCACCCCGAGCGGATGAACCCGCAGCGCGTCAAGGTCACGCCCGAGTCGATAGCCCGGCTCGAGTCAACGTACAAGAGCACCCTGCATTCGAGCATCTGGTACCACTACGGCCTGGCGTTCTACATGAAGGGCGACTTCGAGCGTAGCGCCAAGGAGTACAGCGTCGGGCTCGAGAAGTCGATCGACGACGACATGCGCGTGGCCGCGACAGACTGGATCTACATGTCCTATCGTCGCGCCGGCCGCCACGCGGACGCCAAGAAGGTGCTCGATGAGCTCCCCGCCAAGATGAACGTGCTGGAGGACTCGTACTACCGGCGCATCCTCATGTACAAGGGTGTGCTGGCGCCAGAAGCGCTGCTCGAGGAAGCCACGGCCGACGCCACCTCGCTCGTGACGCAAGGCTACGGACTCGGCAACTGGTACCTCTACAACGGCCGGCAGGATGAGGCCGTCAAGATCTTCGAGAAAGTCGTCGCCGGCGGCGTGACGAACGCGTTCGGACACATAGCCGCGGAGATCGACCTCGCCAGGCTCAAAGGGAGAAACTGATGAAGCTAGCCCACAAGCAAGTGACCCGGTTGCTCGCGACCCTGCTGCTCGGCTTCTTCGCCGCGGCCGCGTTCGCCCAGGGGCAGACCAACGAGTGCCCCGTACGCGGCGGGACGGTCAACATCGGCATGTGGTCCATCACGGGCAACTTCCTGCCCCAGTACGCCGTCAGCAACTACGAGAAGTACATCGGCAACCTCGTCTTCCATAGCCTCTACACCTACAACGAGGACCTCGAGTTGGTGCCCGTCCTGGCGGAGAGC
>CAUJFI010000017.1 GCA_963170125.1 Deinococcota bacterium
AGCTGACCCTCGCGTTCGTCACCCGCCAGCGCTACGTCGACGCCTTCAAGCGTGACGGGGCGTTCGAGTCCGTCGGGTTGCTCATCGACCGCGTGCTGTGGCCTCAGCGGATCCTGGCGCACCAGATCGCCGACATCGTGCGCGCACCCCGCGCGGTGGACAGTGCGCGCTTCGCCAACGGGCGGATCACACTCCTCGAGTTCCTCTTGGAGCCCCACGACCCCTTCCGTGGGGAGAACCTCTCCACCCTGGCCTTGCCGCAGGGTGTACTCGCCGTGGGCGCCATCAAAGGAGAGGACTTCATCATCCCGACCGGCGCGACGGTGTTCGAGGCCGGCGATAGGGTCGTGTTCATGGGCACCACCGAGCGCATGCGCGAACTACAACGGCGCTTCGCGCCGCACAAGCGCTCACCCAGAGTGGTGATCGTGGGCGGCGGCAATGTCGGGTTCATGGTCGCTCAGCAGTTGATGACAGACAGGGCTAACATCACGATCATCGAGGAAGACCCTGACCGCTGTGAGAAGCTCGCCCAGTTGTTGCCGCGCGCGCTCGTACTCAAGGGTGACGGCACCGACTTGGAACTCCTCGAACAGGAACGTGCGGAGGACGCCGACGTGATGGTCGCCGTCACCGATGATGACGCCAAGAACCTCCTCGTGTCCTTGATGAGTAAGCAGCTCGGCATCCCGAAGGTCATCACGCGTGTCGGCCGTACCCGCAACCGCCGCCTGTTCACGCGTGTCGGCATCGACGCGCCGCTGACCCCCCGTGCCGCCGCCGTCCAAGAGGTGATCAACTGGCTCCAAGTCGACGAGGTCGAGCACCTGGCGACGATCGAGGACCGGGCGGAGGTCATGGAGGTCACCTTCCCGGAAGGCTCCCTCGGTGGACGCGTCAGGGATCTCGGCACTCCGGAAGCCATGCTGATAGGCGCCATAGAGCGTGATGGGCGCGTGATGGTGCCAGGCGGCGACACCGTGGTGCAGCCCGGCGACCACCTCTACCTCGTGACCACTCCCGACCAGGTGGACGAGGTAGAGGGGTGGCTGGACGAGCGGCGGGCCAAGACGCCGGTGCCCTGATGCCGAACGGCGATGTCCGAGGACGGTTCGTGCCTTACGTCCTCGGGGCGGGCCTGCTCGCCCTGGCCCTCGGCGCCGCGGTGTTCACCCTGTATGCGCTGCTGTTGCGCGAGCGCTTCCTAGGGTTCGCAGCTACGACCATCGTGGCGCTCCCACTAGGCTTGGTGCTGAGAGGCCGCGGTCGGAGCGGCGTCGAGCCGAGCCGCCGCGAAGCGCTGGTCGCCGTGCTGGTGTCGTGGCTCTTGCTACCGACGCTCTCCGCGGCCCCATACGTCATCGACGGCGGCATGTCCGTTCTGAACGCCGTGTTCGAGTCCATGAGCGGGTTCACCACCACGGGTGCCACTGTCCTGACAGACTTCTCCACGTTCGGGAAGGCGCTGTTCATGTGGCGCGCCTTGTCGCAGTGGGTGGGCGGCATCGGCATCCTGGTGCTGTTCATCGCCGTGTTCCCCCAGTTGGCCATCGCCGGGCGGCAGCTCTTCTTCACGGAAGCGCCCGGCCCGACCGAGGAACGTCTGACTCCGCGCCTACGGCACACAGCAGTGGCAGTCCTGAGCGTCTACTCGACACTCACGCTGGCCTGCGCGATCGGCTACAGGCTCGCCGGGATGAGCGTCTACGACGCGGTCGCCCACGCCCTCACCACTCTGGCCGCGGGAGGCTTCAGCCCCAACGGGCTCAGCTTCGCGGGGTTCC
Source organism: Deinococcota bacterium (assembly GCA_963170125.1). Lineage (GTDB taxonomy): Bacteria > Deinococcota > Deinococci > Deinococcales > Trueperaceae > JAAYYF01. The sequence continues at coordinate 1,785 of CAUJFI010000017.1, forward strand.
AGAGTAGCGCCATGGAATGGGTCGCCATCCTGTTCATGTTCTTCGCCGGCGCCAACTTCGCGCTGCTCTACCGCGCCGCCACCGGACGGCCACGCGACCTCCTTCGCGACGCCGAACTCCGCACCTACACGCTCATACTTCTGACTGCGAGCGGCGTGCTCACGCTGTTACTGGTGGGCCGTTACTCTCCTATCGACGCGATCCGGCACTCCTTGTTCCAGGTGGCTAGCATCGTGACGAGCACCGGGTACGCCTCCGCCGACTTCGCCCTTTGGTCCCTACCGGCCCAGATGCTGCTGGTGATCTTGATGTTCGTAGGCGGCTGCGCGGGCTCGGCCAGTGGCGGTGTGAAGGTCATGCGCTGGCTCGTGCTCGCCAAGGGCACGACCCGCGAGCTGGTTCGCGCCCTCCACCCGCGTGCCGTGCTGCCGGTGAGGGTCGGTGAACGCACTGTGCCCGAGGAGGTAGTGCGTGCCGTGGCGGCGTTCCTCACCCTATACATCGGGTTGTTCGCAGTCACTACCCTCGTCCTGGTCATGCTGGGGGCCGACTTCGTAGTGGCGTTCACGGCGGCGATCTCTTGCCTCGGTAACGTCGGGCCGGGCTTGGAGAGCATCGGCCCGATGGCAAGCTTCGCGGACTTGCACCCCATCAGTCGCGGTCTGCTCACCTTCGTCATGTACGCGGGGCGGCTCGAGGTGGTGACCGTCTTCGTGGTCTTCACCCCCGGCTGGTGGAGGTCACCACCTAAGCGCACCTCGGTGCCGAGGAGTAGCACAAGACGCGAGGACTCAGAGAGAAGGATGAGGGGGGCAGAGAGTTGATACCCCCGGTCAGGCTGCCTGTCCGCCCGTTGACTAGATCGGAGATCGGCCGCGGACGCTTCTTGCCTTACGTCCTTGGAACGGGCGTGCACGCTCTCAGCATGGCTGCCGCCATCTTCACCGCCTACGCGGTGATCGATCGGCAGCCCGCGCTCGGCTTCCTGGCGGTCGTCGTGGTCGGCGTGCCGCTGGGTTGGTGGTTGCGCAGCGCTGGCAACGCCGACGCCGAACCGAGCCGCCGGGAAGCTCTCGCGGCCGTGATGCTCTCGTGGGTCGTGCTTCCGGCCCTTGGCGCTCTGCCGTACGCGCTTGGTCACCATATGTCACTACTGAACGCCGCGTTCGAATCCGTCAGCGGCTTCACTACGACCGGCGCTACTACTATCACCGACTTCTCAGCCGTGGCCCCCTCCCTGTTGCTATGGCGCGCGTTGACGCAGTGGGTGGGCGGAGTAGGCATCCTCGTCCTCTTCCTCGCGGTCTTCCCGCAACTCGCGATCGCCGGGCGGCAGCTCTTCAACGCCGAGGTGCCGAGCCCGCAGGACGAACGTCTGACACCCAAACTGCGACAGACGGCCATGGCGGTCGTTGGGCTATACATGGCCCTCACGTTCGTATGCTCCATCGCGTACTACTTGACCGGGATGGGACCGTTCGACGCCACCGCGCATGCCCTTGGAACGCTAGCAGCTGGGGGGTTCAGCCCGAACGCCGAGAGCTTCATCGGTTACGGCGCGGCCACCCAATGGGTCGCCGTGATCTTCATGTTTCTTTCCGGTACGAGCTTCTTCCTCGTCTACGGCACCATCACGGGCCGTAAGCACAGCGTGCTGCGCGACGCCGAGTTCCGCGTCTACCTGGCCATCCAGCTCGTGGCGGGGGCCCTGCTTGCCGTATTGCTGCTTGGAGAGAACCTCGCGCCCCTCGATGCCATCCGCCACGGACTCTTTCAAGCTACGAGCATGGTCGTGACTGCCGGTTTCGCCTCACTCGACTACCAAACGTGGAGTACCCCCGCGCAAGCCGTGCTCCTGGCGCTCATGTTCGTCGGCGGCAGCGCCGGCTCGGCCAGCGGCGGCGTGAAGGTGCTGCGCTGGCTGATGGTCGCCAAGATCACGGGCCGCGAGGTGCGGCGGGCGCTGCACCCGCGCGCCGTCATGCCCATCCGCATCGGTGGCCGCATCATCCCCGAGGACGCGCTGCGGGCGGTCGCGGCGTTCCTCACCCTGTACGTCGGACTGTTCGCGTTCACGGCAGTGGTGCTCGTGTTCCTCGGCGCTGATTTCACGGCCGCGTTCAGCACCGCCATCGCGACGCTGGGCAACACCGGGCCGGGCCTCAACAGCTTCGCCCCCATAGGCGAACTCGACCATCTACCCGTCCTAGGCAAGCTCGTGCTCATGTTCGTGATGTGCGCGGGGCGCCTCGAGGTCGTGACGGTGTTCGTCATCTTCACGCCCGGATGGTGGCAGTTGCCGCGGCGGCGGCCCCGGGTCTGATCTGCGGGTCCGTGAGGGGCCCGGGCGCTCACCACCTCGCAATGGCCGGCAGATCACCGCACGGCGAGCCGGTGCGGGATGCCGCGGGCACCGTACTGACGGCGTTTGCCACGTACCCGCTACTGGGCTATGCTCCTCAACGACGAACAGACTCGCTGTCAGGCGCGCGCAAGACTCATCTCGAACGCCACGCCACAGACTCCACGATCCTCGGGAGAACCCATGGCAGACACAATCGAATCCGTCCTGCAAGAGGCGCGCGAGTTCCAGCCGCCCAAGGCCTTCCAACGTGCCGCCCTGCTGAACGACGCCGCGGAGTACGAGCGGCTCTACCGCCAGTCGCTGGACGACCCGGAGACGTTCTGGGGCGAGGCCGCCAAGCGCCACCATTGGTTCGAGCCGTGGACGCAGGTGCGCGAGTGGAACGAGCCGCACGTGAAGTGGTTCGTGGGCGGGAAGACGAACCTGGCGTACGACTGCCTCGACCGCCAGGTGAACGAGGGCAAGGCCAACAAGGTCGCGTTCTTCTGGGAGGGCGAGCCGGGCGACAAGCGCACCATCACGTACGGACAGATGCTCACCGAGGTGAAGCGCTTCGCCAACGTCCTCAAGGGCAAGGGCGTGAAGACGGGCGACCGCGTGGCCATCTACATGCCCATGATCCCGGAGGCCGTCGTCGCCATGCTCGCCTGCGCGCGCATCGGGGCGCCGCACTCCGTCGTGTTCGGCGGCTTCTCCTCGCACGCCCTGTCGGATCGCATCAACGACGCCCAGGCCAGCGTGGTGATCACTGCCGACGGTGGCTTCCGCCGCGGCGCCGTGCTGCCGCTGAAGCCGGCGGTCGACGAGGCGCTCGCCTCCGCCCCGAGCGTGAAGCACGTGATCGTCGTGCGGCGCGCCGAGAACACGATCGACATGGAGGCCGGGCGCGACGAGTGGTACCACGAGCTCATGCAGGGCGCCTCCGACGAGTGCGAGGCCGTGCCGGTAGACGCCGAGCACCCGGCGTACGTGCTGTACACGTCCGGCTCCACCGGCAAGCCGAAGGGCGTGCTGCACTCGACGGGCGGCTACCTCGTCCACACGTCGCTGACCTCGAAGTACGTGTTCGACCTGCGCGACAACGACATCTTCTGGTGCACCGCCGACATCGGCTGGGTGACGGGCCACTCGTACGTCGTCTACGGCCTCATGTCCAACGGGGCCACGCAGGTCATGTACGAGGGCAACCCCACCTACCCCGCCCCGGACCGGTTCTGGGAGATGATCGAGCGTTACCGCGTGAGCGTGTTCTACACGGCGCCGACGGCCATCCGGGCGTTCATCAAGCTCGGGCGCGAGTACCCCGAGAAGCACGACCTCTCGAGCCTGCGCCTCATCGGCACCGTGGGCGAGCCCATCAACCCGGAAGCTTGGATGTGGTACCGCCGCGTCATCGGCGGCGACCGCTGCCCGATCGTCGACACCTGGTGGCAGACGGAGACGGGCGCCATCATGATCTCGACCATCCCGGGCGTGCACGCCACCAAACCGGGCTCCGCCGGGCTGCCCCTCTTCGGGGTGGACGCCGCGGTGGTGGACGCCGACGGCAACGAGGCGGGCGTAGACCAGGGCGGCTACCTCGTCATGCGCCGCCCGTGGCCCGGCATGCTGCGCACCGTGTACGGCGACGACGACCGCTACCGCAACCAGTACTGGGGCGAGGTCCCGCACGTCTACTTCTCCGGCGACGGGGCGCGCCGCGACGCCGACGGCTACTTCTGGGTCATGGGCCGCGTTGACGACGTCGTGAACGTTTCTGGCCACCGCCTCGGCACCATGGAGGTCGAGTCGGCGCTCGTCTCGCACCCCGCCGTGGCGGAGGCCGCGGTGGTCGGCCGCCCCGACGAGCTGAAGGGCCAGGGCATCGTGGCGTTCGTCACCCTCGAGAAGGGCTTCGAGGCGACGGACAAGCTCCGCGAGGAGCTCCGCAAGCACGTGGCCGCCGAGATCGGCGCCATCGCCCGCCCCGACGAGGTGCGCTTCGCGGACGCCCTGCCGAAGACCCGCTCCGGCAAGATCATGCGGCGCTTCCTGCGCAGCGTGGCGACGGGCCAGGAGCTGATCGGCGACACGAGCACGTTGGAGGACAGGGGCGTGGTGGAGCAGTTGCGGCAGGTGGAGCCTTGAGAGCCTAAGCGCGACCCCGTGAGGAACTCCGTAAGGAGTCTCATCGCAAGCAGTCGCTTTTCTTTCACCCACGCCGGACTTCCACGCCATCCGAGATCTTGGATTCGGACCGCGAGTGGTAAGTTGGCTGCCGTGACGGATGCCCCACCATGACGCCTACGACCGTAGAGTTGATCGCCGCCGTCCTGTTTGGCGTCGCTATTCTGCATACGTTCTCCGCTCAGATCTTCTCGCGTCTAGAACGCTCGAACCCCCGGCATGCCGGGGTATGGCATCTGCTCGGCGAAGTCGAAGTGGTGTTCGGGTTCTGGGCCATGGTGCTCATCGTGGCGATAGTCGCGGCCGAAGGCCCGAAAGCCGCCACCGATTATGTGGACTCGCGTAACTTCACGGAGCCGATGTTCGTATTCGCGATCATGGTCATCGCCGGAACGCGACCGATCATACAGACGGCCATGCGCCTCGTACGCCTCCTGTCGCGCGCCATACCGCTACCGGGCAGCGCGGGGCTTTACTTCGTCGTCCTCTCCGTAGTACCGGTGCTAGGCTCCTTTATCACAGAGCCGGCTGCCATGACGCTCGCGGCCTTGGTCCTCGCCAACAGTCTGTTCAGCCGACAGGTCTCGAACCGGCTCAAATACGCCACGCTCGGCGTTCTATTCGTCAACGTCTCGATCGGCGGCACACTTACCAACTTCGCCGCCCCACCGGTGCTGATGGTAGCCGGCACATGGGACTGGAGCCTTAGCTTCATGTTGAGCAACTTCGGCTGGAAAGCAGCCTTGGCGGTTCTGGCGAACGCCGCAGGCGCCACCCTGCTTTTCCGGAAGGAGCTCTTGCGCCTAGCGCCCGCAGGTAGCTCAGGCAAGAACCCCGTGCCCCTGCCTCTCGTCTTGACCCATATCGGCTTCCTGGCGGGCGTCGTCGTCTTCGCCCATCACCCGGCCATGTTCATGGGCATCTTCCTCCTCTTCCTCGGCGTCGCCGCCGCCTACGAACGACATCAGGACCGCCTCATCTTGCGGGAGGGCTTGCTGGTCGCGTTCTTCCTTGCCGGGCTCGTCGTACTCGGCGGTATGCAGTCCTGGTGGCTGCAACCGTTACTCACCCGCATGACCGCCGATCAGGTGTTCTTCGGCGCCACGGCCCTCACCGCCTTCACGGACAACGCTGCGCTCACCTACTTGGGCTCACTCGTGCAAGGCCTGTCTCAAGAGTTCAAGTACGCCCTCGTGGCCGGAGCGGTAACCGGTGGGGGACTGACCATCATCGCCAACGCCCCTAACCCGGCGGGCGTCGCCATCTTGCGTAAGCACGTCGCCGGTGGAGTCGTCAGCCCCCTAGGCCTCTTGGTGGCAGCGCTACTCCCTACCCTCGTCGCTGCCATCGCGTTTCGCCTCTTATGAGGCCTGCGGGGAAGGCAGGCAGCGCGAACGCCATTTCCAAGCATGGTGCGGGCTGGGCCGTCAAATGAACCGAGTCAATCAGTGAGCACGTTCCGCGCCATAGCCAACCGATCGCTTCGCCGACCGGGCATGCTCTCCCAGTAGTACGACAACGCGCCGAGCGCGATGCCAAGCGCCCAGGCCCGCCCACGCAGCCACTCGGCTTCGTCGACGCCGAGCCGCGCGGCGAACCGGTCGCGGGCCGGCGCATCGAGCACCTCCCACGCGCCGTGGAGGTCGACGGTCGGGTCGCCGACCGAGAC
>CAUJFI010000018.1 GCA_963170125.1 Deinococcota bacterium
GCCGGCGAGCAGCTGGGAGCGGCGGGGCGAGCCGCTCGCGAGCACGATGCTGGGGATGCCGGCCGGTGACACGCGGTACAGGATAACGGCTAGGCGGGCGACCGCGCGGCCCCACCCGGCCGGTCGCGCCGGTGCGACCGCGCGCTGGAACGTTCCCACGCACCGAAGCGCCGCCGACCCGCCGGCACCTGACGGTATGCTCCGGAGCATGAGCGAAGCGATCACCGGCCCCGAGGCCATGAAACGGGCGGCGGCGCTGCGCGCCCTAGCCCTCGTCGACAGCGGCATGCTCCTCGGCCTCGGCACGGGCAGCACCGCCCGCTGGCTCGTCGAGGAGCTGGGGCGAGCCCTCGCGCGCGGGGAGCTGACGGACGTGCGCGGTGTCGCGACCTCGAGGCAGACGGAGACGCAAGCCGCCGGGCTCGGGATCCCCCTCGTCGACCTGCCGCCCGAGGGCGTCGACCTCGCCATAGACGGCATGGACGAGCTCACGGTGGGCCTTGACGCCGTCAAGGGCCTCGGCGGGGCGCTGACCAGGGAGAAGATCGTGGCTACCGCGGCCAAGCGGTTCGTGCTGATCGGCGACGCCACCAAGCTGGTCGCCCACCTCGGTGAGAAGGCGCCGCTGCCGGTCGAGGTCGTCCGCTTCGGGCGGCTGCGCACCGAACGCCTGCTTACGGAGTTCGGCGGGGAGGTCAGGCAGCGGCTGGCGGGTACGGAACCGTTCGTGACGGACAACGGCAACCTCGTCTACGACATCCACTTCCAGGCCCCGTTCGACGCGCGCTCGCTGGCCGCGCGCCTGGCCGACACCCCCGGCGTCGTGGAGCACGGGCTCTTCCTAGGCATGGCCGAGCGCGCCTTCGTGGCCACGGCCACGGGCGTCGACGAGGTCGCCGGTTGATCGTCGCCGTCGGGCTCGACATGGTCGAGCTCTCCCGCATCCGGAGGGCGCTCGAGCGCTTCCCCGACCGGTTCGTCGGGCGCGTCTTCCACCCCGAGGAGCTCGCGGCGCTGGCGGACCGCACGGACAAGGTGCCGGGGCTGGCGGCGCGGTTCGCCGCCAAGGAGGCCTTCCAGAAGTGCTGGCCGACGTCGTTCGGCTGGCGCGACGTCTGGGTCGTGAAGGACGGCAGCCGCCCCGTGCTGCGCATGGCGCCCCCGTTGCGGGAAGCATGCGAGCGCGAGGGCCTCAGCGCCCACGTGTCGCTGACGCACGCGCGCGAGACGGCCGCCGCCGTGGTGGTGCTCGAGCTGCGGGTTACAGTGGCGCCTCATGTGCCCGAAGAACGACCCTGACTCGCAGGCGAGCCTCTTCGCCGCCTCCCCCGGCGCCGCGACCGACCGACCCGCGCCCCTAGCCCCCTTGCGCAACGTGACGGCCTACACGGACGGCTCGTGCGACACGGCGAGCGGCCACGGCGGGTGGGCGTACATGCTCGTCGCGGACGGCCAGGAGCGGACGGAAGCCGGTTACGCCCCTGACACCACCAACAACCGCATGGAGCTGACGGCGGCCGTGCGCGCCCTCGCGGCCCTCGAGCAGGCGTCGGACGTGACCGTCGTGACGGACAGCGAGTACCTGAAGAAGGCCTTCACGGACGGCTGGCTCAAGAACTGGCTACGCAACGGCTGGCGCACCGCCGCGCGGCAGCCGGTCAAGAACCGCGACCTGTGGGAAGAGCTGCTCGAGTTGGAGAAGCGGCACCGCGTACGGTGGTCGTGGACCAAGGGCCATGCGGGCCACGCGGAGAACGAGGCCGTCGACGCGCTGGCGCTGGCGGCGCGGCGCTCGCGCGGGCGGCGCTGAGCGGTCGGGGACGGGCGATCGGCTCCAGGCGCCGGGAGGTGGCCACCGCCGATAGGTTCCGCGGGACCGCTACCGGCGAGACGACCCGTTCACGCGCGTCGCGCGGCCTTCAGGCCAGCCGCGCCAACAAGCTGCTGAGGGCCGCCAGGCCGGCGCTCAACGACGCCGGCTCGAGCCATTCGTCGAGGCGGTGGGCGTTGCCCCCGCGGTAGCCGCCGAAGGCGATGGCCGGGATGCCCGCGGCCATGGCCGGGTTGGCGTCGGTGCTGGCCGCGGAGGTCTTGTGCGTCACGCCGACCTCGGCGTACGCCGCCCTGGCCGCGGCCACGAGCCGCTCGTTGTCCGAGCGCCCGGCCTGGCGCGCGCCGACCTGCACGAGCTCGACGCCGGCCCCGGCCGCCTTCGCCGCCGCGCGCACGGCGGCGAGAGCCGCCGCCTCCAGGGCGGCCAGCGTGGCCGCGTCGAGGCTTCTCAGGTCGAGGTTGAACCCCGCGCGCTCCGCGATGGCGTTGACGCTCGTGCCGCCCCACACCTGGCCGACGTTGAGGCTCGAGCGTGGCGCGGTCGGCACCCTCACGCGCCGCAAGGCGGCGATCGCCTCGCCGGCGGCGTGCACGGCGCTGGCGGCGCCGTAGTCGCCCCACGAGTGGCCGCCCGGCGCCGTGAAGCGCGCCTCGTAGCGCGCGGAGCCGACGGCCGTGTCCGTGATGGAGCCGAGCCCGCCGTCGAACGCCACGAACGCGTCGGCTCCGCGCCCGAGCTCGGCTACCAGGTGCTTGGCGCCGCGGAGGTCGCCGAGGCCCTCCTCACCGACCGTCGCGGCGACCACTAGGTGCGGCCTGTCGGAGCGCCCCGGCAGGTCGCGGGTCTGGAGATACCTGGTCAGTACGGCGAGCGACGCGGCGTTGTCGCCGATGCCCGGGCCGCTCCAGCGCTCGTGGCCCTGGATGACGCTCACGTCCACGTCAGGACCGAACACGCTGTCGAGGTGGGCGGCCACCGCCACTGTCGGCACGCGCGCGGCGCCCTGGCCCTCGGCGCGGCCGCCTGGTCGAGAGGGCGGGACGTGCGCGACGACGTTACCTACGGCGTCCAGACGCGCGTCGAGGCCGGCCTCGCGCCATAACCGCATGACGAGCGCCGCCCGGTCGCCTTCCGAGCCCGTCGGGGCCGGGGTCTGAGCGATGGTGAGGAGGAGGGTCCGTAAGGCGGCTGCGTCCGCCGCGGGGTCGGCCGCGACCCGGGCGCCGACGTCAGCGGCCCCGTCGGCGCGGTGGCCGACCTCGGCGTGTGGCGGCATGGACGCCGCCCGCTTGCCCGTCACTGCTGCGAGTCTTGGAGCGTGGCGATCCCTTCGCGCAGGGCGTAGAGCGCCGCTTGCGTGCGGTTGTTCAGACGCAGCTTGGAGAAGATCTCGGAGAGGCGGTTGCGCACCGTCTTCTCGCTGACGTTGAGCGACGTGGCGATCTCCTGGTTGGTGGCGCCTTGCGCGAGGAGCCTGAGGATGTCCTCCTCGCGCTCGGTGAGCTCGCTGAGCTTGTGCTCGGGGTGGCTCGGGAGGTCGCCGAGCTTCCGGAACTCGTCGAGGATCGAGGCGGCCATCTCGGCGTTCAGGAGCGTCTCGCCGGCCGCTACGCGGCGGATGGCCGTCACCAACTCGGTGGCGCCGGCGTCCTTGAGCATGTAGCCGCGAGCGCCCGCCTTGATCGCCTCGAACACGTAGCGGTCCTGGCGGTACATGGTGAGGATGATCACGCGCGCTTCGGGCCACTCGGCGAGGATGGCCTTGGTCGCGGCGACGCCGTCGAGCTCGGGCATCTGGATGTCCATGAGGACGACGTCCGGACGGGTCTCGAGGGCGTAACGGACGGCCTCGCGGCCGGTAGAGGCCTCGCCTATGACGCGGAAGTCCTCCTCCGTCTCGAGGATGCTCCGAAGGCCTTGCCTGAACATGGCATGGTCGTCGCTTAGCAGCAGGCGGGTCATGGGCCCAATCGTAGCGTATGCGCCCGGCCCGGCGCGGTCCGACTCGCCACCCCCGAAAGCGTGCTACCCTTCCCGGGCAGCTGCCGGGCACGCGGCGTCACCGCTACTCGCGTCCTCACCGCCGTACATGGCATGGAGGCGGTCCGGCGACGGCGGGCGTCCGGCAGCTGCATGCTAAGGGCGCGGTCGGCACCGACCCGGGCCTTGATGAGACCGCATGAACCAAGGATGGAGTGAACATGGCGCACCCCAAGGGGTTGCTGATCGAACGCGCCCAACGGCTCGGCCTGCCACGGCCGGAGTTCGACACGGCGCGCACGGGACCCGAGCACGAGCCGTCGTTCCTGAGCGATGTCACGATCGACGGCGAGCTGCTCGGCACGGGCCAGGGCGGCTCCAAGCGCGAGGCGGAGCGGCAAGCGGCCGAAGAGGCGCTTAGCACCCTCGACAAGCGCGAGGCGGCAGGCGGCTCGATCGGCGTGCAAACGAAGGCCGGCGCGAAGGCCTCGAGTACCAAGGCGACGAGCGCCGCCCGGCCGCCGGCCGACGATGAGGAGGCAGTTCCGGCCCCCGGTGGCAAGCGTGCCGCCAAGGGCGGGAAGGCTGCCGACACTGCCAAGGCGGCCAAGGGCACGCAAGTGGCCAAGGGCGCGCGCGTGACCAAGGAAGCCGCCAAGGGACAGGCGAAGGGGGCCGCCAAGACCGCGCAGAAGGAAGGCCGGCCTCCAGCGGGCGGCCGGCAGACCACCGTCGGTCCGGACGCGGCGACGTCCAGGGGCGGGGCCGCCGACGCAAGCGGCGCCAAGGCGACCGCGACGCCGGCCCAGCCCGCGACGACCGCCGCCCCCGAGCGAGAAGACGCCGAACCGTTCAGCGGTCCGTGGCCCATGATCGACGACGTCCTCGCGAGCGTCATCACCGTCGCCGAGAGGCGCGTGAGCGCCGACCTGCGCGGCGAGACGGCGCTCGTCGCCATCCGCGACTTCGCTCTGCGGCTCTACAAGGACATGCTCGCCGACCTGGGCGAGGTCGTCGAGGAGGACGAGGAAGAAGAGCAGGAGTAAACGGTCGCAGGCCGGAGCGGGGCCTCGTCCCGGCCTGCGGTCGCGGGGCCCGGCTCCGGTCGGCGCTCCGCGTTCAGTCCGGCGCGGCGGCAGCCTTCGCGAACCTCTCGATCCGCTTGAGGTCCTGGGTCGCCTTCTCGCGCATGAGCATGTCGCGCAGACCAGGGCTCACGTCTACGTCCGAGATGCCCTGGATCTCGATGATGTCAAGCATCTTGGCGCCGAAGGCGCGCAAGGGTGTCGCCAGCTCGATGCCGGCGGTCGTCGTCGGCGTGGCGGCCTCGAGGGCGAGCAGGTCGGCGTCGAGGCCGCCCGCAGCGGGGTTGACGCTCACGACGACGTCCCCATGGTCGGTCGTCACCAGGTAGCGCCTGTCCGCCCGCCTCCCCGCTCCGTCCGGTGTCCGACTCATCTCCGCGACGCTAGCACGCCCGAGCCGCCGAGCGCCTCTCACGGCTACCTGGTCTTCACGCCGCTCGTCGGTTATGGTCGGGGCCGCCATAGGCCGCGACCTCGCGGGAGGATAAGGAGACGACCACGGCACCGTTCACAGCCGCCCCACACGGAGACGTCTTGCACCTGCTCGTGCAGGTCGCGCTGCTCCTGTTCGCAGCTCGCGCCCTCGGCGAGCTGGCGCGACGCTTCAACCAGCCCTCGGTCGTCGGCGAGCTCCTCGCCGGCATCCTGTTGGGACCGTCGCTCGCCTCGAGCCTGATCCCCGCGTTCGGCCACTGGATGCTGCCGCAGAACGCGACGCAGGGCTATCTACTCGAGCTCGTCAGCCTGTTGGGGGCCATGTTCCTGCTCCTCATGACGGGGCTGGAGACCGACCTGCAGCTCGTCAGGCGGCACATCCGCACTGCCGTCGGCGTGTCGTTAGGTGGCATCATCGTCACGTTCTCCACTGGCTTCGCGCTCGGTCAGCTGCTGCCGGAGTCGCTGATAGGCCAGGGGCAAGGACGCCTCGTCTTCGCGCTCTTCGTCGCCACGTCCCTGGCGATCTCCTCGATCCCGGTCATCGCCAAGGTGCTCATCGACCTTAGGCTCATGCGTCGGGATATCGGCCAGACGATCCTCGCGGCCAGCATGAGCGATGACACCATCGGCTGGATCCTCCTATCGCTCGTGGCCGGCTTGGCGACCGGCGATGCCGTGACGACCGGCACTGTTCTCAGCACCGTTGGCAGCGTATTCGCGTTCATGGTGGTGTCGTTCACGTTGGGGCGGTGGTTGGTTCGTCAGGCCCTCGCCTTCGTGCAGGACCGGGTGGTCAGCCCGAATCGCCTCCTCACGCTGGTGATGGTGCTCACCCTTGCATGGGCAGCGGTGAGCCAGGCGCTGCACATCGAGGCGGTGCTCGGAGCGTTCGTCATGGGCGTGCTGTTCGGACAGATGCGCCGTCTGCCCGACGAAGTCCATAGCCATATCGAGGGCATGTCCGTAGGGATCTTCTCGCCCATCTTCCTGGCCGTGGCGGGTCTCAAGGTGGACCTGCGCAGTCTGCTGGAACCGAGGCTACTCATGGTGGTCCTCGGCGTCATCGCCATCGCTACCCTCGGCAAGGTCGCCGGCACTTATCTGGGCGCCCGCCTGGTCGGCCGTCACGGGCACTGGACGGCGCTCGCCTACGGCGCTGGGCTGAACGCCCGTGGGGCCATGGGCATCATCATGGCCGCGATCGGGCTCCAGCTGGGCATAATCGGCCAGGACATGTACTCGATCATCGTGGTCATGGCGATGACGACGTCCATCATGGCGCCGACGGCCCTACGCTTCGTGCTCGCCCGCGTGAAGCCGGACGAGGAAGAGGCACGCCGGCTACGCCAGGAGGAGCTGGCGGAGGACAGCCTGATCGCCAACGTCCACCGCGTGCTGTTTCCCGTGCGTGGTCCCCGAACCGGCCAGAGCAGGCCTGCTCCGAGAACCATCGAGGCCTTCGTGCTCGACAAGCTGGGCAAGGACCTGTCCGTCACGTTGCTCAACGTCACCAGTCCGGGCCAGAAGGCGGCCGCTCAGGGCTTCCTCGGCGACCTCGCGAGCGGCTTCGACAACGGCGAGGTGACGCGCAGGGTCGTCGAATCCGAAGCGACCGTCGACGCGATCCTCGACGAGGCGGCCAAGGATTACGACCTCATCGTTCTCGGCGCCTCCGAGCAGGCAGGCACGAACGAGGTCGTCTTCAACCGCGTCGTCGATCAGGTGGTGCGCATGGCGCCCTGCCCCACCATGGTCGTGAAGGGCGCGGGGGAGCCAGCCTCCTGGCCGCCGCGACGCATCCTCGTGCCGAGCGACGGCTCTGCCGCAGGCCGCCACGCCGCCGAGCTCGCCTTCGCGCTGGCGGCGGACACGGCGGTGCACGTAGCCCTGCTCAACGTAGCCGTGCAGCAGCCCGGACCGTACCGCCTGGACGCCAGCGGCGCCGCCGAGAAGCGCCAACTCGCGGCGGCCAACCAGATCGTCGACAACCTGCGCCAGCTCGGCGAAGCGCGCGGCGTGAGACCGAGCACCGAGGTGCGCGTGGCGGCGGACCCCGTCTCCGCCATCCTCAGCGTGGCGACCCAGCTCGAGTACGACCTGATAGTGCTCGGCACGGACGTGCGCCCAGGCTCGGAGCGGCTCTACCTCGGACCGCGCGTCGAGCGCATCCTGGCCGCGGCCGAGGTTCCCGTCATCGTCATCAACGGCTCCTGAGCCGAGCGCCACGGCAGCGCGCCGCCGCGAGCGCTCCGGGCTCCGGGAGCGTAAGCGTGCTCCATGGCGCCACGACGACGGCACCAGGACGACGGAAGGGGCCGGTCCCGTAAGGCCGGCCCCTCGCACAACGCTTGGTCTAGCTCAGTAGCGGCTCTAGGTGCTCGCCTCGTCGAGGAACGCCTGCAACCGCTCCGTGTTGACGGTGATGGGCGCGCGCCTGCGGCGCACGGCCCCGTACTCGAGGAGCCGCGCCAGGCAGTGGCTGACGGTCTCACGCGTCGCGCCGATCATCTTCGCGAGGTCTTGCTGCGTGAGCGTCAGGTCGATGACCGTCCCGCGCTCGGAGACCGTGCCGAAGTCCTTGGCGAGCCTGAGGAGCAGGTTGGCCAGGCGCCCCGGCGCATCGAAGGCGCCGACCTCGGCTTGCCACTGCTGCGCCTGCCACAGACGCGTGCTCATGACCTGGATGAACTTCATGGCGATGCGCGGCTGCTGCTGCAGTAGACGCTGGAACTCCATCTCGGGCATGACGATGAGCGTCGTGTCCATGACCGCCTCGGCCTGGTTCGGGCGCCTCTCGCTCTGCAGGAGGAGGAGCTCTCCGAAGATGTCGTACTTGCCGAGCAGCCCCAGGATCATCTCCTTGCCGTTCGGGAAGTACATGGAGATCTTCACCATGCCGTCGCGGATGAAGTAGAGGGCGTCCGCCGGGTCTTCCATGTGGTAGATGATCTCGCCCGCCGCGAAGCGCTTGTAGGGCGTGATCTTCGCCATCTGCTCGATCTCGTCCGGAGTGAGGTCCTCGAACAGCTCCGTGTTCTTGAGGTGCCAAACCAGACTCGGGTACTGGCTCGCTTCCGTCATCTTCTTCCCCTTCGAGCGTGACCGCGTAGCCCGGCACCAAAGCCTTGTGCCCCGCCACGCTCCTCACACGTCGTCGTTCCGGTTCTCACTATCGCACATGAGAAGCGCCGAACGCTCACGGTTGCACAGGCTGCGCCTCGCCGGCCATGGCGCTACTCAGCCGCATGAGGCGCAAGTAATCGGCCACGTCCCGGTAGTCGCCGACCTTGAGGCCGTCGACGAAGACGGTAGGGGTGCCCGTCAGGCGCAGGTCCTGGGCGGCCACGCGGTAGGACTCCTCCACCAGCGCGCCGTAGCGACCGCTGCGCACGCACTCCGCCAGCCCGTCGGCAGAGAGCCCGGCGTCCTCGGCGATGGTGACGAACAGGGGCAGCGGATCCGGTCGGCCCGCCCATTCGTCCTGGCGCGTGAAGAGCGCGCTCTGGAAGGTCCAGAACGCGTCCTCGCCGGCAGCGAAGTCGACGAGCTCGGCCGTGGTCGCCGCCAGGCACTCGCTCGCCTCCGCCGCGACGGTGGCGTTCGGATGGATGCTCTTGAGCGGGAAGTGGTAGAGCTCGAGGCGCACGTCGCCGCGCGGGAGGAGCTCGCTCCTCACCACGGGCATCCCCAGCGCCTCGAACTGCGCGCAGTACGGGCACTGCAGGTCGGTGAACAGGCGCACGACGTGCGGGGCGCCCAGGGGCCCGAGGACGTGCGCCGGCGGGCCGAAGCGGTCCGCGTCCACGTGCTGCGGCGCGAAGCGCACGCTGACCTCGGGGGTGGGGCCGGCAACGACGTCGACGAACATGAGGTACTCCATGACCTCGACGGCCACCTCGCCGACCCCGGTCAGCTCGGAGGCGCGCGTGCGGAAGAAGTCGGCGACCGGCGCGGCGATGCCGTCGCCGTAGCCGCTCGCGACTCCGACCAGCGCTCCGAGGAAGCGCACGTTCGCATCGCTCAGCGCCCCGGCCCCGTTGACCTCGACGGCCACCCCTTCGGAGGCGAGCACGCCGAACGCGAAGCCGCTGGAAGTGACGAAGCCCGTCCCGTCATCGGTCGGCGTGGGCTGGTAGTCGGAGAGCGCCGCCAGGATCGTCGCGGGAGGTTCGCCGATCTGGGCCCGCGCCACCCCCGGCAGCAAGGCAGTCAGGAGGGCCAGCGGGAGCGCGGCCGACCGCAGCGTCGCCAGGAGCGGCCGCGCGCCGCGGGTGCGAGCGAAGGCGCGCGCGGTGGGCGCGCTCACCGCGGTGCGCAGCTGACGCGCATTCATGCGAGCCCGTAAAGGGCGCCGTACTTGCCCTTGAGGTAGTCGACGTAGTGGCGGGAGTCGAGCTCAGAGCCGGTGGCTCGCCTGATCAGTTCGGCGGGCAGGTAGCGCGACCCGTGTCGGTGCACGTTCGAGCGCAGCCAGCCGAGGAGGGTCGCGAAGTCGCCCGAGCGCACGTCGGCGTCCAGCTCGGGCAGGGCGCCCCTGGCCGCCGCGAAGAGCTGCGCGCTCACCAGGTTGCCGAGGGCGTAGGTCGGGAAGTAGCCGACGAGCCCTACGGCCCAATGGATGTCCTGCAGGCACCCGAGCGCGTCGGAAGGCGGCGTGATGCCGAGGTAGGAGCGGTACAGGTCGTTCCACGCCGCCGGCAGGTCCTTGACGGCGAGGTCGCCGTTCAGCAACGCCAGTTCGAGCTCGAAGCGCACGAGGATGTGCAGGTTGTAGCTCACCTCGTCCGCCTCGACGCGGATGAGGCTGCTCTCGACGCGGTTGACGGCGGCGTAGAGGCTCTCCACGTCCTCGCCGCCGAGGGCCTCGGGGAAAGCCGCCCGCAGGGCGGGGAACGCGCCTTCCCAGTACGGGAGCGAGCGCCCGATCAGGTTCTCCCAGAGCCGCGACTGCGACTCGTGGATGCCGAGGCTGGCACCGTGAGCGAGGGGGGTGCGGTGGAACTCGGGCGCGAACCCTTGCTCGTACATGGCGTGGCCCGCCTCGTGCATCGTGCCGAAGAGGGCGGGGTTGAGGAACCGCTCGTCGTAACGCGTGGTGATCCTCACGTCGTCGGCACCGATGCCGATCGCGAAGGGGTGGGCCGTGACGTCGAGCCGGCCGCGCCGGAAGTCGTAACCGAACGAGGCCGCGGTGGCCTCGCAGACCCGGCGTTGCGCGTCGACCGGGTAGGCCCTACGCAACATCTCGTCGGAGAGCTGCACGCCGCTCCCGGCGATGGCCGCGAGCAAGGCTACCTGCTCCTCCTTCAGCGGTTCGAAGACCGCTGCGAGAGAGGCGGCCGTGGCCCCGGGCTCGTACTCGTCGAGGAGCGCGTCGTAACGTTGCCCGCCGCCACCGACGGCGTCGGCCTCCTCACGCTTGAGCTCCAGCACGGCCGCCAGCTCGGGCGCGAACAGGTCGAAGCGGTCCTCGCTGCGGGCCTTGGCCCAAGCGACGCGGGCGCTCGCCGTGCGGCGCGCCAACTCCTCGACGAGCCGCCGCGGCATCCGCCCCGCCCTGCTCGCGGTGCGGCGCGCGACGCGCACCATGGCGTGATCGCTGCCTGCGGGGTCTAGGCCGCTCGCCTCGAGCTCGTCGAGAAGACCCGTGTAGGCGGGGTCCGTCAGCCGCCCGTGCCGCAGGGCGTGGAGCGTGGCCTCCTGCTCGCCGCGGCCGGCCGCGGCGCCGGGCGGCATGTAGGTGTCCTGGTCCCAGGACAGTAGGTCGGCCGCGGCGGCCAGGTCGCTCAGGATGGCGGCCTCCGCGCGGAAGGCGCGTAGAGCTTCGGAGACGTCTCGCATGCCAGACAATATCAGCGCCCGGGGGGACGGGAACGCCGATGCCAGCGTGGTATCTTCGCCTCGATGCTCGAGTTGCCCACCAGGACGCGTGACCTGATAACCAAGGAGCGGGGCGCCATCACGGACCTCCTCGTCCTGCTCGCCAAGCTCGAGGCCGAGCCCGGTCACGTCGCCGACGTCCGCACGGCCGCCGACGACCTCGACGGCATCTTCCTGCTCGTGGTGGCGGGCGAGTTCAACGCCGGCAAGTCGAGCTTGGTGAACGCGCTCCTCGGCGAGCGCGTCATGCCGGAAGGCGTGACGCCCACGACCGACCGCGTCACGGTGATAACGCACGGCGAGGAGATCGGCGAGGCGGTCGACGGCCGCGACGTCGTCCGGCGCACCTATCCGAGCGACCTCCTCGACACGGTCGCCTTCGTCGACACCCCGGGCACGAACGCCATCGTGGCCTCCCACCAGGCGTTGACGGAGCGGTTCGTGCCCCGCGCCGACCTCGTGCTCTTCGTCACGAGCGCCGACCGGCCCTTCACGCAGAGCGAACGGGAGTTCCTCGAGCTCATCGCGTCCTGGGGCAAGAAGGTCGTGATGGTCGTCAACAAGGTGGACATCCTCGCCTCGGACGCCGAGAGAGAGACCGTCCTCGAGTACGTGGCGCGCCATGCGCGCGACACGCTCGGCTCCACCCCCGAGGTGTTCGGGGTCAGCGCCCGCCAGGCGTTCCAGGCGCGGCAGTCGGGCGACCAGTCCGGGCTGGAAGCGAGCGGCCTGCCGGCGCTGGAGACGGCCATCCGGGCGCGCCTCGGTGCCGACCGGCTCAAGCTGAAGCTGCTCACGCCCCTCGGCGTTGCCAAGCGGACCTCCGAGCATTACAAGGGCGTGCTCGACAACCGCCTGGGGCTCCTGACCGACGACAGCACCACCCTCGAGGTGATCGACAGGCAACGCAAGCGCTTCGAGTCCGAGATGCGGCGCGACCTCGGCCTGCACGTCGGGGCGGTGGCCCGCGTGCTCGAGGACGTGGCCAGGCGCGGCGAGGAGTTCTTCGACGACACCATCAGGTGGCGCCGCTTCGCCAAGCTCATGAACACCGAGCGCGTCAAGGATGAGTTCCAAGCCAAGGTCATCAAGGACGCCGAGGCCGAGATCGACGGCCGCCTCGGCGAGCTCGTCGACTGGTTCATCCAGCGCAACCTCCAGTTCTGGGAGGACGTGATGCGTTTCCTCAACGAGAAGCGCGCGGCCGAGCAGGAGCGCGTGATCGGCGAGGTCGGCGGACGCTTCCAGTACGACCGCCAGGCGCTGCTCAGGGGCCTGCGCGAGCGCGCCGAGGGCGCCCTGGAGGAGTACGACGCGCCGGCCGAGGCCAAGGCGATAGCCGATCGGCTACAGGCCTCCGTCGTCCGTACGGGGCTCTTCGAGGTAGGCGGCATCGGGTTGAGCGCAGCGATGCTCGCCCTCCTGACGGGCGCGGCCTTCGACATCACGGGCATCGCCATCGGCCTCACCGCCATCGGCCTCGGGCTGCTCGTGTTCCCGCGCCAGCGCGCCCGCTCCAAGCGCGAGCTCCGCGGCAAGCTGGACGAGCTCAGGACCGCCCTCGAGGCGGGTATCGGCAAGCAGGCCGCGCTCGAGCTCGCGCGCTCGCAGGAGAAGCTGTCCGGCGCCATCAGCCCGTACACGCGCTTCGTGGGCGCCGAGCTGGAGCGGCTGCACGAGCTGCAGGCCGAGCTCGGCGACCTGACGGGGCGGTTGGCGACGTTGAAGCACGAGGTGGAGACGACCGCCTGAGCCTCGGGCGAGCGCCGACGGTGCGGCCGGGCGCCTCCGGCTAGGGTTACACTCCTCGCCATGAGCGCAAAAGGATCCGTTCGCATCGCTTACCAAGGAGTCCCGGGAGCTTTCAGCGAGGAAGCCTCCCTAGGGTTCGCCCCGGGCGGCACGGCCGTCGGGTTCCCCTCCTTCGAGGAAGCGTTCGCGGCGGCCGCGGACGGCACGTGCGACTACGCGTGCCTGCCCGTCGAGAACAGCCTCGCGGGCTCCATCAACCAGACCTACGACCTCCTCACCGACTCGGCCCTGAACGTCGTCGGTGAGAGGATCGTGCGTGTGCACCACAACCTGCTCGCCAAGCCGGGCGTGAAACTCTCCGACATCAAGCGCGTCTACAGCCATCCGCAGGCGCTGGCACAGTGCGCCGGCTTCATCCGGCGCCACAAGTTCGAGGCCGTCACCGACTTCGACACGGCCGGGGCCGCGATGCTCCTGGCGCAGAACGGTGGGGAGGGCAAGGCGGCGATCGCCAGCGTGCGTGCCGCGCAGGAGTACGGTCTGGACGTGCTGGCGGAGAAGATCGAGGACCTCCCATTCAACTTCACGCGCTTCTTCGTGCTCGCCTACGGCGAGGGCAGGGGGCCCAAGTCGGACGGGGGCGGGGCCGTGCGCTTCAAGTCGAGCATGGTGCTGGCCACGCGCCACCGTCCGGGCGACCTCGTCACGTGCCTCGAGGTGTTCCCGAAGCACGACATCAACATGACCAAGCTGGAGTCGCGGCCCAGGCGCGACAAGCCGTGGAGCTACCTCTTCTACATCGACATCGACGGTCACATCGAGGAGCCGCACGTGGCCGCCGCGATGACCGATCTCATGCGCAGGGCGGCGTTCGTGAAGTTCCTGGGCAGCTACCCTGCCGCCGAGCCGATCGAGGTCAGCTGACCGTGGACGAGGCCCCCGCCATGCGCCTCGACGACGTGCTCAAGTTCTTCGGGGTGGCCGGCACGGGCGGCCACGCCAAGCAGCTGATCCAGTCGGGCGCCGTGCGCGTCAACGGCGTGACGGAGACGCGGCGTAAGCACCTCATCCAGGCGGGCGACAGCATCGCCGTCGGGGACGAAGCGTTCGTGGTCGAGTTCGAGGGGGCGCCGGAGCCCGGGGCCTGACCGGCGCCGCTCCGAGGAACGGCCCCGGCGGCGTGCCGGCCCACCGCGAGCCGAGCCCCTAGCCGCCGAGTGCGCTGCCCTCCCATGGGGGCTCGGCTCCCAGGGTCTCGACGGCCACGTCAGTCAGCCCGGTGACGGGCACCGCCTCGCCCGGGTACCAGAGCGTCCGCGAGCGGTAGGCGCCACCCCACGGCGAGCGGTACGCCTCCGTCCAGCCGCGCCGCACGTCCACCGACCACACCTCACGCACCCCTGCTGCGGCGTAGGCGGCGAGCCGCGCCTCCGTCGACCAGGCGGTCTGCGTGCCACGCTGCGCCGGCGATCGCCCCGACGACCGCGACTCGGCGCTCTGCCGGACCCCAGCGTCGGCGGTGGCCAGCTCGACCGCCAGCACGACGGCCTCGGCCTCCACTCCACCCCCGGCCCGTATCAGGTCGCTCGGCGGCGGGCCGGGACCCCACCTGCGGGGGCGGGCCAACAGCGCCAGGTCGGGGCGGAGCACCGACTCGGGCCCCAGCCGGACCAGGGCGAGCGTCATCACCTCGACCGGTGCCGCGTACGCCGTCCCGATCGCCGCCCCAGCGGCGGTCCCGGCCACGCCACCAGGCGCCGCGCTGACCAGCGCGACCTCGCCCGGTGCCGCGCCGCGCGCAGCGGCGCGCAGCGCGCCTTCCAAGCTCCCCCGCACCGACGCGAGGAGGGAGGCCTCGGCGGCGCGGCGCACGGTCTTCGCGGCCACGCGCCCGTCCAGCAGCTCCGCCCGGGCGGCGTCGGCCACCCCGCCTTCCCTCAGCGAGGCGAGGAACCCGGCAGCGGCCAGCCTCGGTTGCGGCAGCGACCGGCTCCATAGGCCCCTGCCGGCCCTGCCGAGCCGAGCACCCCCGTCGCCCTCGTCTCGTCCTCGCGTCATGCCGTCAAGCGTCGCAGCGGACGCAACTTCATGCAGCGTGGACATGGGTGGGCGCCGACCGGCGCTAGGCGCGTGCAGGAGCGGGGTATGCGCCGCGCCGCCGGCTGGGTGGTACACTCCTCCTTTGGTGATTGCGAGGCCCCTAATACATGCCTAGACGCGAAGATATACACAAGATCCTGATCCTCGGCTCCGGTCCCATCGTCATCGGGCAGGCGGCCGAGTTCGACTACTCGGGCACCCAGGCATGCAAGGCGTTACGCGGGGCCGGCTTCGAGGTCGTGCTCGTCAACTCGAACCCGGCGACGATCATGACCGACCCCGAGGTGGCCGATCGCACCTACATCGAGCCGCTCACCCCGGAGTTCGTCACGGAGGTCATCAAGGTCGAGCGCCCCGACGCGCTCCTCCCAACGCTCGGCGGCCAGACGGCCCTCAACCTCGCCGCCAGGCTCCACGAGCTCGGCGTGCTCGAGGAGTACGGCGTCAAGCTCATCGGCGCCAACTACTCGGCCATCCAGAAGGGCGAGGACCGCCAGCTCTTCCAGCAGGCCATGGCCAAGATCGGCATCAAGACCCCGGCCGGCAAGATGGTCACCTCGCTGGAGGAGGGCCTCGAGTTCGTCGCCACCATCGGCTACCCGGCCATCATCCGCCCGAGCTTCACGCTCGGCGGCACGGGCGGCGGCATCGCGTACGACGAGGCGCAGTTCCGCGCCATCGTCCACCAGGGCCTCCACGACTCGCCCGTCCATAGCGTCCTCGTCGAGCAGTCCGTCCTCGGCTGGAAGGAGTACGAGCTGGAGGTGATGCGCGACAAGAACGACACGGTCGTCATCATCTGCTCCATCGAGAACTTCGACCCGATGGGCGTGCACACCGGCGACAGCATCACGGTGGCGCCGGCCCAGACGTTGTCGGACAAGGAGTACCAGCGCCTGCGCGACTACTCCATCGCCATCATCAGGGAGATCGGCGTCGAGACGGGCGGCTCGAACATCCAGTTCGCCGTCAACCCCGTGGACGGCGACACCATCGTCATCGAGATGAACCCGCGCGTGTCGCGCTCGTCGGCCCTCGCCAGCAAGGCGACGGGCTACCCCATCGCCAAGATCGCGGCGCTGCTCGCCGTCGGCTACTACCTCGACGAGCTCCCGAACGACATCACCAAGGAGACGAAGGCGGCCTTCGAGCCGACCATCGACTACGTAGTCACCAAGGTCCCGCGCTTCGCCTTCGAGAAGTTCCCGACCGCCCCCACCGAGCTCGGCACGCAGATGCGCTCGGTCGGCGAGGTGATGGCCATCGGGCGCACGTTCAAGGAGTCGCTCCTGAAAGCCATGCGCTCCCAGGAGCTCGACGTGAGGGGCGCCACGGCGGGCGCCGGCGACGATGAGCTCGAGGCGCTGCTCTACCCCAACCCGCGCCGCCTCCCCGCCGTGCTCGAGCTGCTGCGCCGCGGCCGCTCCGTGCAGTCGCTCCACGCCGCCACCGGCATCGACCCGTGGTTCCTGACCCAGCTCAAGGAGATCACCCAAGCGGAGCGCGAAGTGCGCGCTGGGCCGGCCCCCGAGTCCTGGAGCTGGGAGCGGTGGCGCGAGGTCAAGCGCATCGGCCTCTCCGATCGCGAAGTAGCCGAGCTCACGGGCGCCGACCCGGGCGCGATCAGGGCTGCGCGCATCGCCAACGACGGCGCGCCCGTCTACAAGACCGTCGACACGTGCGCGGCGGAGTTCGAGGCCTACACCCCCTACCTCTACTCCACGTACGAGTGGGAGGACGAGGCTCCGCCTTCCGAGCGGCAGAAGGTCGTGATCCTCGGCTCCGGCCCCAACCGCATCGGTCAGGGCGTCGAGTTCGACTACGCCACCGTCCACGCCGTCTGGGCGCTCAAGGACGCCGGCTTCGAGACGGTGATGGTGAACTCGAACCCCGAGACCGTCTCGACGGACTACGACACGGCCGACCGCCTCTACTTCGAGCCGCTGACGTTCGAGGACGTCAGCAACATCGTCGACCACGAGCGGCCCGACGGCGTCATCGTCCAGCTCGGGGGCCAGACGCCCCTCAAGCTCGCGCGGGCGCTGACGGAGGCAGGGGCGCCCATCTGGGGCACGCCAGCCGCCGCCATCCACGCGGCGGAGGACCGCGACGCCTTCCACGCGCTCTGCCAGCGCCTGGGCGTGCCGCAGCCTCGCGGCGCCGTCGCCACGCACCCCGAGCAGGCGGTGAAGCTGGCGGAGGGTATCGGCTACCCGTTGATGGTGCGCCCGAGCTACGTGCTCGGTGGCCGCGCCATGCGCGTGGTGGGTAGCGCCGCCGAGCTCGCCATCTACCTGGACGAGGTGTACGCGGAGCTGCCCGACAACCCCTCGATCCTGCTCGACGAGTTCATCGCCGGCGCCAAGGAGCTGGACGTCGACGCGCTCTCCGACGGCTCGGTCACGGTGGTAGCCGGCATCATGGAGCACGTCGAGCTGGCCGGCATCCACTCCGGCGACAGCGCCTGCATCACCCCGCCCCTCACCATCTCGCCAGCGGCGCTCGCCAAGGTCGAGGAGCACACGGTGGCGCTGGCCCAGGCCATCGGAGTGCGCGGCCTCATCAACGTGCAGTACGTCGTGCGCGGCGACGACGTCATGGTGGTGGAAGCCAACCCGCGCGCCAGCCGCACCATCCCGTACCTCTCGAAGGCGATCGGCACGCCGCTCGCCAAGCTGGCGGCGCTCGTCTCGGCGGGCAAGAGCCTCGCGGAGTTGGGCTTCACCGCCACGCCGCGGCCCAAGCATTACAGCGTCAAGGAGGTCGTGCTCCCCTTCCTGAAGTTCAAGGGCGTCGCGCCGTTCCTCGGCCCCGAGATGCGCTCGACGGGCGAGAGCATGGGGATAGACGACGACCCCTACCTCGCCTACTACCGGGCAGCGCTCGGCGCCGGGGCCGCCCTACCGCGCGCTGGGCGGGTGCGCGTGGTCGGCACGGGGCTCGCCGCCCAGACGGCCGTCCTCACGGAGCTCGGCTTCGACGTCGTGGAGGGGTCGCTCCCGAGCGGCGCCGAGCCGGACTACGCCCTGCTCATCGACGTGGAGCACACGCCCGAGGCGCGGCGCGCGTTGGAGAACGGCGTCCCTTACGTGACCACGGCGGAGGCAGCCGCCTGGACCGTGAAGGCCATGGCCGCGGCGGCACGCGTGGCAGGGTCGCTGCCGGTCAGGCCGCTGCAAGACCTCGGCTGAGCGAGAGGCCCCGAAGGGGGCGGCTCAGGCCTGCAGGCCCCTGCCCTCGCCCAGGTCCGCGCCGGTCAGCTCGTCGGCTTCCGGCGCGACCCCCGCCTCGTCCTCGTCGTCCAGGCCGATGACGCGCTCGCGCCCCCGGACGGGCAGGCGCTCGCGCAACGAATCGGCGTAGGACGACAGGCTGCTGAGAGCGTTGCCAACGGGCAGGCGCAGGAGGAACTCGCCCTGCTCCACGCGCGCAACCAGCTGGAACGGGGCCTCGGAGAGGCGCTCGAGGATGCGCAGCACGGCCTCCCTGCCGATACCGACGTCGGTGGCCAGCTCCTCGAGCAGGAAGACGCTCGGGGCCTTGAGCTGCGCGAGGCGCGTGAGGACCTGGGACGTGGCGCCGCGCTCGGCGACGCGCTCGGTGACGCCGCGCTCGAACCGCTGCAAGCCGGACTCGAAGAGCCCGTCGCGCTCGAAGTGGGACTCGAGGTCGATCGGCGTGAGCGGAACGGTGCCGTGCAACACCCGCAGGCGTTCGAGGGCGGCCCAGCTCCAGAGCGTGGCGCGCGCCAGCTCGGCGGGGCTGGTAAGGCGCACGAGGTCGCGATGGTCGCCGATGACGGCGAGGTAGCGGGCGCCGAGCGACCGGCGCCGCGAGAGGAGCGCGGCCCAGTCGAGGCGCTCGCCGTCGGGTAGCAGCATGGCGTGCACCTGGTAGTTGCGGCGCCCCATGTCGGTCGCGATCGTGAGTTGGCCGCCGCCCAGGGGCGTCAGCTTGAAGCCGAGCGGCTCGAGCACGCCACGCAGGCGCCTCGACAGGTCGAGGGCCGTGAGGTCCGTGTCGTCGACCTCGCGCGGCCCGACCGGCTCCGCGGGGCCTTCAGGGACCCGCCGCTCGTGAACGTGGCGCACGCGGGTGTCGGGGCGCGCCTGAGGAGGGCCGCCTGCCGCCGCACGGGCGTCGCCGCCCCAGAGACCCGGCTGCGCGGCGTCGGCCGCCTCGGGCACGAAGCCGGCCGGGGCCTCCGCGAACCGCGGGGTCGGCTGCTGGTGACCGGCGCCGGTCGCGTGAGCCAGAGGCGCGGACGGCGCGGCCTCGACGAGTTCGGCGACGTCCTCGCTCACCGCCGCACCCATGCGGGGGACTTCCTGCAGAGGGGCCTCCGCCGGGTCAGGCTGTTGCTCCTCCTCCGCGAGCTCGACCGTGGCGCTCTGCCAACGGCCGTTGCGGAGCTCGAAGCGCGGGTCCGCCGCGAGGTACGGGGTGAGGTCGAACCCTTCCGGAAGGCTCGGGTAGAGGGCGTGCAGCTCGGCTTCCGTGGCCGCAACGCCCGCCTCGGCCACCTCGTCGAGGACGGCGGTGAGGGCGGTGGTGGCGTCCTGGGCGGCCCGCCTGGTCCTGTTGACGGCCTCGAAGCTGAAGCGGCCCTCGCCGACGGGTGTCACGTGCAGCTCGTCGTTCACGTCGAGGCCGTGCTCGCGGTAGAGGGGCCCGAGCCCGGCGAGCTGCCGCCGCGACACGAGCTCGAGGGGGTACTCCTTGCCGGTCTCCTCGTCCACCGCGACGATGGGGCCGCTCCCGGGGAAGAGCTCCAGCATGGCGAGCGGCAGGGTCATGGTGCCACCGCGGAGGCAGACGCGGGTGAGCGGGTAGCGATATGCCTGTGCCATGTCGTGTCTCCTAAGCCGTTCGGCTCGAGCGGGCTCCGAGTGGAACCGACGCCGGGCGGCCGCCCTCTCGGACCCGCAGGTCCCGCGCGCCACCCGGTCAGTTGGCGAAGTCTACCAGACGGAGTGAAGGAGCTCACTCCACGCGTCCACCCGGCCGTTCCGGACGGGGTCCGCGGGTCAGCCGAAGCGCAGCACCTTGCGCTTCTTGGGCTTCCGCTGCTCGGCGGCCACCGCGGCCGCCGGTTCCGGGTCCGCGGCGACAGCGCCGCGCGCCGCGCGGTCGACCTCCGAGACCGCGCCCGCGCGTTCCGTCGCGCGAGCTCCCGCCCTAGCCTGCGGCTTCGCCGCGGCCGCAGCCCCTTCGCCGGCGCGCCCGTCGGCGCCCTTCCCGGCGGAACGACCGCGGCCGCCACGGCCACCCTTACCCGAACCGCCCTTGCTCGGCGCGCCCTTGTCGGATGCGTCCTTGTCGGACCCGTTCCTGGCGCCCCCGCCCGTGCCCGCCGCGGTTCCGGCGGACGCCTCCTTCGAGGCCCCGCCTCGCGCCTGTCCGCCCTTGGCAGCGGCGCCCTTGGCAGCCCCACCCTTGCCAGAACCGCCCTTGGCTACCACGCCTTCCGCCACGCCTTGCTGCGGCGTCTTCAGCTTGCCGGGCGGGCGCGTGTCGGCCTGCTTCTCCTCGGCCTCGACGTCGGGCATCGGCATGTCGGCCGGGATGAGGTCGATCTGGCGCTGCGTCGGGTTCGCGGCGAGGATCCTGACCTCCACCCTGTCACCCATGCGGTACCGCTTGCGCGTGTGCTTGCCCATGAGCATGAGCTGATCCTCGATGTAGAGGTAGTAGTCGTCGACCAGGTGGCTGACGTGCATGAGCCCCTCGACGGCGTTGGGGAGCTCGACGAAGACCCCGAAGTTCGTGACCCCGACGACGAAGCCCGAGAACTTCTCCCCGACGTGCTCCTTCGCCCACCGGGAGTGGAAGTAGCGGGTGAGGTCGCGCTCGGCCTCCTCCGCCACGCGCTCGCGGTCGCTCGCGTGCTCGGCGAGCGCGGGGAAGTCGGTCTTCATCCGCTCCTTCAGCGTCGGCGAGAGCCGGTGCTGCAGGAGGGCGCGCACGACGCGGTGCACCACGAGGTCGGGGTAGCGGCGGATGGGGCTGGTGAAGTGCAGGTAACTCTCGAACGCCAGCCCGAAGTGCCCGAGGTCCTCGCTCGAGTAGCGCGCCTGCTTCAGGCTGCGCAGGAGGAGGGTGTTGACGAGCTGGGCCTCCGGCTTGCCCGCCGCCTGGCGGAGGATGGCCTGCAGGTCCTGCGGCTCGGCGTGGTGCAGGTCGAGGACGTAGCCGAGCTTGGCGAGCGCCTTCTGCAGCCCCTGGATCTTCTCCGTGCTCGGGTCCTCGTGCACCCTGAAGAGCGCCGGGACGTCGCGGCGGCTCAGCTCACCCGCGACGAGGCGGTTCGCGAGCAGCATCAGCTCCTCGACGAGCTGCCTGGCCGAGTTGCTGCGCACCGGCGTGACGTGCAGGGCGCCCTGGTCGTCGACCTCGACGCGCGCCTCGGTGAAGTTGAAGTCCAGCGCACCGGCGCCGATGCGGGCCTTGCGGAGCTCCTGGGTCAGGTTCAGGAGGACCTTCAGGTCGCGTTCCAACCTGCGCCGGCCGGCCGGCATGCGCCCGCCGTCCGAGAACTCCTGGACCTGCTTGTACGTCAGACGCGCGTCGGAGCGGATGACCGTCTCCTTGAACTCGAAGGCCGCCACCTCGCCCGTCCTGGACAGCTCGACGAACAGCGAGAGGGCCAGGCGCGCCTTGCCCTCGTCTAGCGAGCAGATGCCGTTGGAGAGCTCCTCCGGCAGCATGGGGAGCACGCGGCCGGGCAGGTAGACGGACGTGGCGCGCTCCTTGGCCTCCTTGTCGAGGCTGGTGCCCTCCGCGACGTAGTAGCTCACGTCGGCGATATGGATGCCGACGCGCAGGTTCCCGTCCTTCCCCGTGCCCACGCGCTCGATGCTGATGGCGTCGTCGTAGTCCTTGGCGTCCTCGCCGTCGATCGTGACGGTGGTGACGCCCCGGCAGTCCGTCCGCCCGGCCATCATCTCGTCCGTCACCTCATCGGGGACGGCGACGGCCTCCTTCATGGTGTCGCCGTCGAACTCGGCCTTGAGGTCGTACTTGACGATCACGGCGCGGGTCTCGACATCGGGGTCGTCCTCCGCGCCGAGGAACTCGACTACCTCACCGAAGGGCTCGCGCTCGCCCGACTCCTCGGGCCACACCATCCGCGCCACGATGCGCGAGCCGCCCTCGAGCTTCCCGACGGACTCGGGCGTGAGGAGCACGCGCTGCTGCAGGCGGACGGAGTCGGGACGCAAGATGGCGTAGCCGCGCGCGTACTCGAGGGTGCCCACGACGCGCTGGTAGCCGCGCTCGATGACCCTGACGACCTCGCCGGACGGCCGGCCGTCGTCGCTCTTCATGGGGTTCGGACGCGCCATCACGCGGTCCGTGTCCCAGGCGCCTCCGAGCCGGTCGGCCGGCACGTAGAGGTCCTTGCCGCCCGCGTCGGGGATGACGAAACCGTACCCGCCGGAGGCGACCTGGAGACGGCCGAGCACCATGTTCATCTCTTGCGGTAGGCCGTAGGTCCTGCGCCTAGTGCGGATCAGGCGACCGCCGTCGGCGAGCTCGGCGAGGAGGTGGCGCAAGGCGGCGCGGTCCTCGACCTTGAAGCGCCGCTGGATGTCCTGCACGTGCCAGGGGCGCTCCGGATGGTCCAAGAAGAAGCGCATCACCTGGTCGGTATCTAGTTCTGCCATATCCTGGCAGTCTAGCGCGCGAGCGTCCACCGACCTGGGCACGACCCGCTCCGCCTTCGCAGAGCCGGGCGCGCGCGGCACCCGCTTCAGTTGGCTCGCGCCCCCTCGCGCCCGACGAGCTCGGCAAGAGCGGCGCGCTCGGGCGAGGGCGGGAACGCCTCGAGGGCCGAGCGCGCCTCGGCCACCAACTTCCCGATCTCGCGCTTCGTCGCCTCGCTGGCGCCGGACTGCACCGCCAGCCCGGCCATGCGCTCGACGTCGCCCTCGCGCGCCGCGCGGCGCGCGAGGATGGCGCGCGCCTCCTCCGAGGCGTGCGTGAGCAGGAGCTCGAGCACCGTGTGCGTGGCCTTGCCCTCCCGCAGGTCGCCTCCGACGGGCTTGCCGAGCTTGGCGGCGTCGCCGAGGAGGTCGAGGTAGTCATCCCTGAGCTGGAAGGCTCGGCCGTAGGCCATGCCGAAGCGCTCGAGGGCCGCGAGTCGCGGCGCGTCTAGGCCGGCGAGGAGCCCGACGCCGCGGGCCGCGGCGGCGAGCAGCACGGCCGTCTTGCCGTCGATGATGCGGCCGTACTCCTCCCACGAGTACTCCTGGAGGGTCGCGACCTGGAACTGCAGGACCTCCGCCTCGCAGATCGCGGCGGCAGTGTTTGCCATGAGGTCGGTGAAGGCGGCGCTGCCGGTGGCGGCAAGGAGCCGCAACACGCGGGCGAGCATGAAGTCGCCGGACATCACGCTCACGACGTTGCCGTAGCGCCTGAAGGCCGCCTCGTTGCCGCGGCGGGTGTCGGCGTCGTCGATGAGGTCGTCGTGCAACAAGGACGCGGAGTGGAGGAGCTCGACGGCGAGCGCGACCTGCATGGCCGCTTCCGGCTCGGCACGGAGCAGTCGTCCGGTCAAGAACGCGACGGCCGGTCTCAGGCGCTTGCCGCCCGCCGCCACGAGGTCGGCTCCGATCGCCTCTATGAAGGCGACCGACGACCGCAGCTCCTCGGCCAGGCGCAGCTCGAAGCGTTCCAGGTCGCCTGAGACGAGGTCGAGCACAGGGTCAGTATATGCGGCCCTAGTGCCAAACGTCACAAGGGGTTCGCTTCGTTCAGCTCGCCGCCGCCACGGCGGCGTGGGGCTGCAGGTAGAAGGCGAGGCGCTTGAGGCCGGCGAGGAAGTCGACAGGCTCGACGCGCACCGCCTCCGGCACTGTGAGGACGGTCGGCACGAAGTTGAGGATGCCGCGGATGCCGGCCGCCACGATCAGGTCTGTGGCCGCCTGGGCGCTCGCGACCGGCACCGTGAGGAACGCGATGTCGAGCGCCTGCTCGCGCGCCCGGTCGGCGAGTTCCCGCGTATCGAACACGGGGAGGGTACCGAGCGTCTTGCCCACCTTGCTTGCGTCCCTGTCGAAACCGCAGATGAGGCTGAAGTTGAAGCCGCTGAAGTCGGGGTAGTCGGCGAGCGCCTGGCCGAGGCGTCCCATGCCGACGATGGCGACCCGCCACGAGCGCGTGAGCCCCAGCGTGCTGCTCAGTTCGCGCCTGAGGATCGCGACGGTGTAGCCGCGGCCCCGCGTGCCCGACGTGACGCGCGTGAGAAGCAGGTCCTTGCGGACCTGGTGGGCGGACACTTGTGACGCGCCGCCCAGACGCTCGGACGTGACGTAGGCGACGCCTTCGGCCTCCATGTCGGCCAGGACCCGCAGGTAGCTGACGAGACGGCTGACCGTCACCGACGGCAGGTCGTGTTGCATCAACGAGCGAAGCTCTCGATGCCGGCGGAGTCGAGGCGCGCCTTGGCCTCGGTAAGGGCAGCCCCTTCGTACGGGCCGACGAGGAGCTTGAGGAGCGTGCCCTCGGTACGCTCGGTGACCTGGAAGCCGAGTCCCTGCAGGCGTTCGATCTGCGGCAGGGCGCTCTCCCGACTGCCGTACGCCCCGACCTGGAGGTACCTGGCCGCCGCGGCGGTCGTCGTAGCCGGGGTCGGCGTCGTGGCAGCAGGCGGCGGCGTGGTCGGGGCGACGGGCGCAGTAGTGGTCGGGGTCGACGCCTGCCCGGTCGTCGTGCTGCTCGCGTCCGGCTCGTAGCGGTACACGGTGGCGTCGGTCACGCCGAAGTTGCCGGCCTTCACCCGGTCGGCCACCGACCGGGCCTGCGCCTCCGTGTCGTACGGGCCGACGAGGACGATGGTGAGGTTGCCCTGGGTTCCGAGCAGCACCGGGTAACCGGCCGCCTGGAACGTGCCAGCGAGGCGCTGGGCGTTGTCGGGGTTACCGAAAGCGCCGACTGCGACGCGGTAGGAGCTCTCCCCGGCAGCGGCCGTCGCCGCGGTGTTGGTTGGGGCCGCGCCCTGGGCGCTCTGACCGGCGCTCGTGGTCGTAGCCGGCGCCTGGGTGGCGGGCGCCTGGGTGGCCGGCGCCTGGGTGGCCGCTGTCGTGGCCTGCGACGGTGCCGTCGCGGGCGTGGTGGCGGTGGCCGACGCGCCCTGCCCGCCCGGTGGGAGGACCGCGATGGGCGCGCCGCCCTGGCCAGCCGTCGCCGGCGGCGTAGTGGCGCCCTGAGTGGTGGCCGGCGTGTCGGTACCGCTCACCGGCATGGCTTCGGGGGTGGCGTCCGGGGTGGTCGCCGCGCCTTCCGTGCCCGCGCCGGCGGCTTCGGTCCCGGCCTGGGTTCCCTCCGCCTGACCCGCCGTGCCTACCGGAGCCGTGGGCGTGATGGCGTTGCCCGTCGTCCCGGGCGTGGTGCCGGAGTTCTGCGTCGTGGTGGCTCCGCCCGCGTTACGGTTGCCCGGGCCGATCGGGAAGAACGAGCCTCCCGAGATCAACGTGGCGATGATGCCGGCGATGACGGCCACCAGGGCCACGCCTATCAGGAGATCGGGCCAGTTGCGTCGAAGCCAATCCATAGCGTGATTGTACCCTCGCGATTCAGCGCGGTGGCGCTGACTAGAGTTCCCTTGGGTCGCTGGCGCGAGCGTCTCGCGGCCCGCCGACGGATCGCCTCACCGATGGCACCACCCTCACAGGTAGCTGCTGATCGCGCTGCAAGCGGGCTGGTAGCCCTGCTGGCAGGACGAGACCCAGGCGTCACGGGCGGAACCGCGCCGGTCTTGCGAGTAGAGCGCCCAACCGAGGTTGTAGAGGCTCTCGCTGTCGTTCGGGTTCTGCCCGACGAGGAGCTGGTAGACCTTCTCGGCGTCCTCGTAACGGCGGGCGGCGAGGTAGCCGGCGCCGAGGTTGACGCGCGCCACGAGGCTGCTCGGGTCGAGCTGGACGGCCCGCTCGAAGTTGCGCACGGCCTGGGTGTAGTCGGCGAGCTGGTAGGCGGCGAGCCCGTACCAGAGCTGTACCTGCGCGTCGTTGGGACGCTCATCGAGCACAGCCTGCAGCTCCACCTGCGCCCCCTGGTAGTCGCCGAGGCGGTACATCGCCCGCCCGGCGATGAGCCGCGCGTCGAGCACGAGCTTCGGGTCGGAGAGGCGAGCGATGGCCTCGCGGGCGTTGCTCAGGGCCTCGGAGCTGTTGGAGAGCTGGTCGTGGGCCGTCGCGAGGGCGAGGTAGACCTCAGCGCGGTTGCCGTCGAGGCGTTGAGCGTCCTGGAGGGCGCGCACCGCGTCCCGGGTCTGGCCGGCCTCGAGGTTGGCGATGCCAAGGTTGTACTGGGCTTCCCAGGACGCCGGGTAGATGAGGGCGGCGCGCTCGAACGAGTCGTGGGCCTGCTCGTCGCGACCGAGTCCTCGCTGCAAGGTGCCCAGTTTGACCAGCGTGCTCGCCTGGGCCGGCTTGTCCTCCGCCCGCTCCGCCTTCTGCAGGGCGCGCTCCAACGACCACAGAGCGTAGTCGATCTGGCCCTGGGCGACGTAGATGTCCGAGATCAGCGCGCTGACGCGGTAGTCGCTGCTCTGGGCCTCCAGCGCCGTCAGCTCTGGCAGCGCCTCGAGGCCGCGCCCGGCGCGGTACAGGGCCTGGCCGCGCCTGAGGACGTACGCGGCGGTGCCGGGCTGCAGCTCGAGGGCGGCGGCGTAGGCCGCGGCGGCGCCCGACCAGTCCTCGCTGAGCTCGAGCTGGGCCGCCAGGCCGAGCTGGGCCTGCACGCGGTCGTCGAGGCTCGCCTCCGGGTCGGCTTCGGCGATGGCCGCGCGGAACGCCGTGGCCGCGTCGGCGGGGCGCCGCAAGCGCGCGAGCGTGACGGCGCGGTTGAACTGCCCGTCGAAACGTTCGGGGTAGAGACGCGTGACCTCGGTGAACTCGAAGAGCGCGGCCTGGAAGTCGCCGCGCGAGAACTCCGCCAGGCCGAGGCCGTAGTGGGCGTCGCCCGACGTGTAGTCGAGGGCGATGGCCTCGAGGTAGCTCTCCTTAGCCAAGTCGAACTCCCCTTGGCCGTAGTAGGCGTTGCCGAGGGCGACCCAAGCGCTCACGCTCCCGGGCTCGGAGTTCACCTCCGCACGCAGCTCGGAGACGGACTGCGCCCACGCCGGCGAGAGCAGGAGCAACGCGGCCACTGCGACCAGAGCCGCGCGGCCGCTCCACCTGCGGGTTCCTCTTTCCATCCCAGCCTCCCAGGTCGCTAACGTGCGTGCCACGCGTTAGTCAGGGCCAAGCTTATACGGTGCCCCCTTGCGCGCTTGTGAAATCGTCCACCTGCTCGGTGCGCGAGTAGCGTCCTGCTCGCCAAACGCGTGGTGTCGTGCACGGTCTCGCGCACGCCAGCCGGTCAGGCCCCGGTCATCACCACGCCGGAGTCGGCCACGCTCGCGGCCTCGGCGCCCTGAAGGGCGAGCTGGCCGCAGGCCGCGCCGGCGTCGCGGCCGCGGCTGAAGCGCACCGACACGCTGACGCCCCGCGCCTCGAGGCGCCGTTGGAACTCGGTGAGCCGCGGTCGCTGCGTGCCGCTGAAACCCGAGCCGGTCCACGGGTTGAACGGGATGAGGTTCACGTGGCTGGTGAGCCCGGTCAGAAGGGCGGCGAGCCTGTCCGCCTGCCACGGATGGTCGTTGACGCCCTCGAGCATGGTGTACTCAACGGTCACGCGGCGCCCAATGGCCGCCTGCCAGTCGCGCATGGCGGCGACGATGTCGTCGACCGAGTTGGCCAGCGCCGTCGGGATGATCCGTTGCCGCGTCTCCTGGTCCGGCGCGTGCAGGCTGACGGCGAGGACGAGCGGCAGCCCTTCGGCCGCGAGCTTCCGCATGCGGCTCGGCAGGCCCACCGTCGACACCGTGATGCGCCGCGCCGACATGTCGAGACCGCCGGGGTCGATGAACGTGCGGATCGCGCCGACGGCGTTGTCGTAGTTGAGCAGCGCCTCGCCCATGCCCATGAGGACGACGTTGCGGATGTCCGGCGGCTCGAGCCCCTCCTGGCGCGCCACCTCGACGAGCTGGCCGACGATCTCGCCACGCGTGAGGTTGCGCCCGAAGCCGAGCGCCCCGGTGGCGCAGAACGCGCACCCGGCCGGGCAGCCGACCATCGAGCTGAGGCACACGGTCCGCCGGCCGGCGTACGGCATGTACACGGCCTCCGTCTGCTTACCGTCGCGCAGGGTGAAGAGGTAACGCACCGAGCCGTCGTCGGACGGGAAGCGCCGGGAGGCGACGAACGGCTTGGCCGCGTGCTCGGTCGCCAACCATGCGCGCAGGCTCGTGGGCAGGTCGGTCATCCGCTCGGCGTCGGTCACCCCGCGACGGTAGAGCCAGTGCGCCACCTGCTTGCGCCGGAAAGCGGGCTCGCCCTCCGGCAAGGGCAGCGAGGTGAGTTCGTGGTCGAACAGGGTCGGGGCCAGCGCCATGAGGCCACGCTACCGCGTCCGCCGGGGCGCTATCATGCTCACTACATACACGGGCGATCGGCGAAGCCGATCAGGGCACGATAGCCGTGGCCAGGTCTTTCTCTCATGGAGGGCGCATGCTTACCCGCAACGTCAAGGTCATAGGCATGGTGTTGGCTGGCGGCAAGGGTTCACGCCTCCACCCGCTCACGCTGCAACGCACGAAGCCTGCCGTGCCGTTCGGCTCCAAGTACCGGATCATCGACTTCGCCCTCAACAACATGATCAACTCGGGCGTCTACGGCATGTACATCCTCACGCAGTTCAAGGCCCAGTCCCTGACGGAGCACATCCAGCGGCACTGGCGCTTCGGCACCTTCCTCGACGATCACTTCATCACCCTCGCCCCCGCGCAGATGTACCTCTACGAGGAACTCGGTGCGGAGTGGTACCGGGGCACGGCCGACGCCATCTACCAGAACCTCCACCTCGTCGGCAACAACCGGGCCGACCTCGTGGCCATCTTCTCCGGCGATCACATCTACAAGATGGACCTCAGCCACATGATCGAGTACCACCTCGACAACCAGGCCGACGTGACCATCGCCGCCTACCCGACGCCTATCGAGGACGGCAAGCGCTTCGGCGTGCTGCAGGTCGACGCCGACTGGCGCATCACCGAGTTCCAGGAGAAGCCGGACGCGCCGAAGGCCATCCCCGGGCGCCCGACACACTGCCTCGCCAGCATGGGCAACTACGTCTTCACGGTCTCGACGCTCGTCGAGATGCTCAAGGACGACGTCGGCCGCCGCGACTCCGAGCACGATTTCGGCAAAGACGTGCTGCCCCGCGCCCTGCATGAAGGCAAGCGCATGTTCGCGTACGACTTCGCCCGCAACCCGATCCCTGGCCAGAGCGGACCCAACACCTACTGGCGCGACGTGGGCACGCTCGACAGTTACTGGGAGGCCAACATGGACCTCGTGGCCGTCAAGCCCGAGTTCGACCTCTACAACGAGGAGTGGCCCCTGCGCACGTCCGCCGAGTACTCGGCGCCGGCCAAGTTCGTCCACGAGGAGGCGGGGCGGCGGGGCCAGGCGTTCAACTCGCTGGTCGGCGGGGGCGTGATCATCTCGGGGGCCACCGTGCGGCATAGCGTGGTCTTCCGCCGCGTGCGCGTCAACTCCTACGCCACCGTCGAGAACTCCGTGCTCTTCGACAACGTGACCGTCGGCCGCCACGCGCGCGTCGTCAACGCCATCCTCGACAAGAACGTGACCGTGCCTGACGGCGTGACCGTCGGCGTCGACCCCGAGGAGGACAGGGCGCGGGGTCTGGTCGTGACCGACACCGGCCTCGTGTGCGTGCCCAAGGGGTACTCGTTCCGCTGACCCGTGATGACCAGCGCGCTCCCTGGAGCGCCCGTCGACTGGAACGTTAAGGTTCCCCTTAGCTAACGACTCCCCAGTACAGTGCCGGCTCATGGTGCGGTGCTACGCTTTGCGTATCGGTTCGCGGCACCCCACGACCGCCGCTTGCCAGACTCACAGCGTGTGGCCGGAGCGGAGCCCGGGCCCTGGAGGAATCAGTTGAGACGCTCGTTCAACCCCTGGCTGGTCGTGATGCTGTTGATACTCGGCATCTTCGTCTTCAACCAGCTCAACTCCGGCTCCGGTAGCCGGGAGATCAACTACTCCACCTTCACCGGCCTCGTCGACCAGGGCAAGGTGGCTTCCGTCGTCATCGATCGCAACAGCGGCGTCATAAGCGGCGAGCTCGTCAGCGAGTCGCAGGTGCTCGTCAACGGCGAACCGCAGACCATCCGCAGCTTCCGCACCACGACGATCCTCACGGACAGCCTCCTCACGGAGCTCCGCGCCGACGTCCAGAGCGTCACGATCCGCAACCCACCCCAGTGGCTCGGCTTGCTCCTCGGCTCCTTCCTGCCGGTCGTGCTGCTCCTGGTCTTCTTCTGGTTCATCTTCATGCGCGCCCAGGGCGGGCCGAACCAGGTCATGCAGTTCGGCCAGTCGCGCGCCAAGACGTTCGGGCGCGAGAACAAGGTCACGACGACCTTCAGCGACGTGGCGGGCCACAAGGAAGCCAAGCAGGAGCTCATCGAGGTCGTCGACTTCCTCAAGACCCCCCAGAAGTACCTGCGCATCGGCGCCGAGATCCCCAAGGGCGTGCTCCTCGTCGGCCCTCCCGGCACGGGCAAGACCTTGCTGGCGCGCGCAGTGGCCGGCGAGGCCGGCGTACCGTTCCTCACCGTCTCCGCCTCCGAGTTCATGGAGATGTTCGTGGGCGTCGGCGCCAGCCGCGTGCGCAGCCTCTTCGAGGAAGCGCGCAAGTCGGCCCCGTCCATCATCTTCATCGACGAGCTGGACTCCATCGGTCGGCGCCGCGGCGCGGGCATCGGCGGCGGGCACGACGAGCGCGAGCAGACGCTCAACCAGATCCTGAGCGAGATGGACGGCTTCGAGAAGGACACGTCCGTCATCATCATCGCGGCGACGAACAGACCCGACATCCTCGACCCGGCCCTGCTCCGCCCCGGCCGCTTTGACCGGCAGGTGACCATCGGTCTCCCCACGATGACCGAGCGCGAGGAGATCCTGAAGGTCCACGTGCGCAACAAGCCGGTCACCGACGACGTAAGCCTCCGGCGCCTCGCGGAGGCCACGCCGGCGTTCTCCGGCGCCGACCTCGAGAACCTCACGAACGAGGCCGCCCTCATCGCGGCCCGCAACAACAAGCAGATCATCACGTGGACGGACTTCAACGAGGCCCTCGACCGCATCACCCTTGGCCTCAGGCGCGGCAGCCTCGTGCCGACTGAGGAGGAGCGGCGCATGCTCGCCTTCCACGAGTCCGGCCACGCCGTCGCGCACGCCGCGCACCCCGAACTCGGCGACATCCGCAAGGTGACGATCATGCCCCGCGGTGGAGCGGGCGGCTTCATGGCGCCCCTCGCCAAGGAGGAGATGTTCTACAACGTCGAGCGCTTCAAGGCCCAGCTCGTCGTCGCGTTCGCTGGCCGGCAGGCCGAGAAGCGCGTCACCGGCACCATCTCGTCGGGTGCGAGCAACGACCTCAAGCAGGCCACCGAGATGGCCAAGCAGATGGTCCTCGACCTCGGCATGGGCTCGCAGGAGTACGTCGCCTGGGGCTCGGACCAGGGGCCCATCTTCCTCGGCGGCGAGATCAGCCGGCGCAAGGACTTCTCCGAGGAGACGGCGCGCCAGCTGGAGGAGGAGGTCAGCAGCATCCTCGAGTCCGCCTACCGGGAGAGCGAGGCGGTCATCGCAGCCAACTGGGTCGCGGTCGAGGCCGTCGCCACCGCGCTACTCAGGCGCGAGACGCTCGACGGCAAGCTGATCCACCGGGCCTTCGCGCTCGCGCAGGAAGGCAAGACGGTCGCCGAGATCGTCGACTGGGTCGTCGACACGGCGGCGGAGAACGACCGCCGCGCGCAGGCGGCCGAGGAGCGCGAGCGCAGGGCGGCCGAGGAGGAGCACCGCCGCAAGGCGGTCGAGAGCGGCCGGGCCCCGCTGGAACCGCGTCCTGAGGCACGACCGGCCAGCGAGTCCGGGACCTGACCGGCGCACCGTAGGCGCCGTGCCGACGGGCGGTAGGACGACGAGGGCGGCGGGGGTTTGAATGTCGTTGCTCGACGGCAGGTACGAGGTCATAGCGCAGCGCGCCCTCGACGCGGGGCGCACGGAGTTCGAGGCGACGGCGCCCGACGGCGCGCCGCTGCGCATCGAATGGTTCGACCTCAAGCCGGAACGCGAGCCTGAGTTCGAGGCGTACCGGCGCCTCCTTCGGCGCCTCAAGGTGGCGGGGCTCGCGGCGGTCCATGACGTGATCGCCCGTCCCGGTGCCCATTACGTGGCCTGGGAGCGCCCGCCGGTCGACTCCGTCGCCGCGTCCCCCACCTCCGGCAACGGCACGGCGTCCGAACTGCGCGAGCTTCTCGAGCGCGCCGGCTACTCGCTCGAGGTCGCGGACCTGCGCAGGCAACACGCGCGCCAACCGCGCGTCCTCCTTTACGGGCTCGCGTTCGGCGGGGCGCGGAGGGCGCAACCCCCCTCCCACCCCCAACACGGCCACCGCGGCGCCCCCGGGCAACCCGACCCGGCCGGGTCCGACGGCGCGAGCAGCGCTGCCCAGCTCGACCGAACGTCCTTGGCGCGGCCGCTTCGCCACCAGCAGTCCCTCGGTCGGCGCGCGGCGGAGCTGCTCGAGCGGCTGTCAGACCGCGCGCTCGCGTGGGGCATCGCCGGCGCGTTCCTGCTCATGGCCGTCGCAGCGACCCTCGTCGCCCTCAGGGTAGCGGCCGTCGATACGTTCGTGACCGTGCCGGAAGTCGTCGGCGCCGATGCGGCCCTCGCGTCCCAACAGCTCGCGCAGCTCGGGCTGCTCGTTGACGCGACCCCGCTCACCTCCGCCGAGCAGCCCGGCACCGTCCTCGCCGTCGAACCACCCGCCGGCTCGGCCCTCAGGCCCGGCCGCACCGTGCTCATGCGCTACGCCCTCCCCCCAGGGGAGCTGGCGCCCACGGAGGCGCCCTCGCTCCTGGGGCTGAGCTACCCGCAGGAGGCGCGCGCCGCGCTCGAAGCCGCCGGGCTGCGGCTCGGCGAGGCGGCGCGCATCCACGCCCCGAACCCGGTCGGGACGGTCCTGGCTCAGGACGTCGACGCCGGCAGCCAGGTAGCGAGCGACACGGCGGTGGCTGTCCTTGTGAGCCTCGGCCCGCAAGCCGCGCAGACGTTCCTCCCCAACCTCGTGGGCCTCGACCTGGCGGAGGCCAAGGCGCTGGCGAAGGTCGCCGGCATCGGCGAGGACCGCATCGTAGTCGACGAGCTGCTCGGTACGGCCGGTGCCCGCGGCCAGGTGCTCGAGCAGTCGCTGGCGCCTTACGTCCCGGTCGTGCGCGACACGGCCGTGCTGCGCCTCGTCGTCCAGGCCGGAGAGCCGGTCTCGGCGACGCAGGGCGGCGGGGCGCCCGACGTGGTCGGCCTGGGGCTGGCGAGCGCCCGCACCGCGGCGAGCGGCTGGAACCTCGACGTGCGGGTGATAGGCAACCCGGGGTTGCCGGAGGGGGTCGTCGCGCAAGACCCGGGGCCGGGAGAGCAGCCGGACGCGACGCGGACCCTGGTGCTCACGGTGAACGCGCATCCGGTGGCGCTCTCGACGAGCGGCATCTACGCCGTCGTGCGGGGGCCGGAGCCGCGCAGCGTCGAGTACGCGTGGGCCATCCAGCCGGGCATCGGCCTGCAACAGGCCGAGGTATGGGCGTCGGACCTGAGCGGGAACCGCGTGCTCGTGAGCCGCGCCTCCGTGCGTGGCGGCGAGATCCTCCGCGGCCAGTGGCGCACGACCGTGGTCGGCCCGGTCCGCTTCGAGCTCCTGCTCGGCGGGGTTCCCTACGGCGAGTCGTTACTGGTACCATGACCGTTCTACCTGGCGGTTATAGTCGCCGCCAGAAATTTCGGCGCCCGCCTATGAACGAGAGCCCAAACGGGGGCCGAAGACGAATCACCTCCCTGACGACCCGTCTCCATGCGCCAACGGAGGCGGTCGTCGGCCGCGTGTCAGGGGACCGAGGAGTCGTGTGCTCAAGACCGTAAGAGACCTGCTGCCGTACGTGAGGAGGCACCGCCTCAAGCTCCTACTGGGCACGGGGTTGATCGTCGTCAACGGCTTCTTCTCGACGTTGACGCCGATCATCCCCGGCCGGGCCATCGACGAGTTCAGGAACCGGACCATGACCATGGACCGGCTGTGGCTCTACGCCCTCGCCCTCCTGGGTGTGGCCGTTGTGGCCGGCATCGCCATGGTGCTGGTCAGACGCATATTCATGTATACGAGCTGGGAGGTCCAGTTCGACATCCGGCACGCTATCTTCAAGCACTTCACCAAGTTGGACGGCGGCTACTTCGACCGCACGCGCGTCGGCGACCTCATGGCCCGCCTGACCGCCGACCTGGGCGCCGTCCGCATGCTGGCCGGCGTGGCCGTCTTCCAGGGCTTGAACACTCTCTTCCTGTTCACGTTCACGTTCTACCGGATGTTCGACCTGAGCGTGCAGCTCTCGCTCATCACGCTCGCCACCGCGCCGCTGACGTCGCTGGCCTTCTACCTGATTCTGCGGGTCGTCCACCGGAGATACCAGTACGTCCAAGAGCAGTTCTCCGACGTCTCTGCGATGGCCCAGGAGAACTTCTCCGGCATCCGCGTGGTCAAGGGCTTCGGCATCGAGGAGCGCGAGATCGGCACCTTCGGCCGGCTCAACGACGAGTTCGTCAAACGCAACATGGCCCTCGTCCGCGTGGACGGGCCGCTCTTCCCGATGATGGAGTTCCTCTTCGGGCTCACCATGGCGCTCCTGGTGCTCGTGGGCGGCAGGCTCGTGCTGGGCATCGGGGGCAACCTCACCGTCGGTGAGTTCTCCAGCTTCGTCTTCCTTTACGAGGGCATCCAATGGCCCATGATCTCGCTCGGGTGGATCGGCAGCCTCATGCAGCGCGGCACCACTTCGTGGGGCCGCCTCAAGGAGATCCTCACGCAGGTGCCGGAGGTCACCGACGGCCCCGAGACCGACTACGACCTCCGCACGGTCAGGGGTCGCATCGAGTTCAAGGGCGTCAGC
The DNA here is from genome assembly GCA_963170125.1 of Deinococcota bacterium. Classification (GTDB taxonomy): domain Bacteria; phylum Deinococcota; class Deinococci; order Deinococcales; family Trueperaceae; genus JAAYYF01. The sequence goes on from CAUJFI010000018.1 coordinate 35,138, forward strand.
GTCACGTACAACGGCGTCAAGGCGCTTGACGGCGTCAGCTTCGTCGTGGCGGAGGGCGAGGCCGTGGGCATCACGGGTCGTACCGGCTCCGGGAAGACGTTGATCGTCAACCTCATCGCCCGCGTCATCGACCCGGACGCGGGGCAGATCCTCATCGACGGCATCGATAACAAGCGCTTCCCCGTCGAGGTGCTCCGGCGCTTCATCGGCCTCGTGCCCCAGGAGCCGTTCCTCTTCTCCGACACCATCGCCGAGAACATCGCCTACGGCCTGCCAGAGGCGCCCGCCGCGGTCCTGGCGCCGCGGGTCTTGCGCGCGGCGGAGGTCGCGCAGTTGGCCGGCGACGTCCAGGAGTTCCCGGACGGCTTCGACACGCGCCTGGGCGAGCGCGGCGTCACGCTCTCGGGCGGCCAGCGGCAACGCACCGCTATCGCGCGAGCTCTCGTGCGTGAGCCGTCCATCCTGATCTTCGACGACGCGCTCTCGGCCGTGGACACGCAGACGGAGGCCCGCATCCTCGACGGCCTCGCCGACGCCCAGCGGGGCCGTACGACCGTCATCGTCGCCCACCGCATCAGCGCCTTCCAGAACGCTCATCGCGTGCTCGTGCTCGAGAACGGCCGAGTGGTCGAAGAGGGCACCCACGAGGAGCTGATCGCGCAAGGTGGCTGGTACGCGGACATGGACCGTAGGCAGCAGCTCGAATCCGACCTGGAGGTGGCGTGATGGCCCGCGGCACCGAGCGCCGCCCCGTCGGCCTGCTCGACACTGACCTTCCGGACTACTCCGTCGAGGCGGCGAAGGCGGCCTACCGCACGCGGGACCGCGACCGGCGCCGCGCCATGCGCGCGGAGAGCGTCCGGGACGAGGACGGCGAGGAGTTCGAGAAGGCATACGACCAGGGCATCATGCTGCGGCTCCTCGGCTACCTCAGGCCGTACCGCCTCCAGCTTTCGCTCGGCGTCGGACTCCTCCTCCTGAGCAGCGCCCTGACCCCCGTCTTCCCCACCCTGCTGGCGCGCGCACTCGACGACTACATCATCGCGGCGGCCGAGCCGTTCGCCAGCCTGGACATGGACGGGCGCCTGCGCGGCCTCACTGTGATCGTGGTCGTCTACCTGGCGTTGCGGCTCCTCAGCTTCGGCCTCCGGTTCGGCTACACCTACCTCGTGTCGTGGCTGGGGCAGCGCATCATCTACGACATGCGGCGCGAGATGTTCGCCAAGATCCAGCGCCTGCACATGGGCTTCTTCGACCGCACACCCGTCGGGCGCCTCATCACGCGCATAACGAGCGACGTCGACGCCATCCAACAGATGATGACGGACGGCGTGGTGGGGCTCATCGCCGACGTCGGACTCATGGCCGGCCTGCTCTTCTACATGTTCTCCATCAACTGGCGCATGGCCCTCATCACGCTCGTCGTCATGCCGCCGCTCTTCCTCATCCTCAACCTGCTCAGGCGCCGCATCCGCACCGCGTACCGGTCCGTGCGCCTCAGGACCTCGCGCTCGAACGCTTACCTCGCCGAGAACGTCAGCGGCATGAAGACGGTCCAGCTCTTCAACCGCGAGGCTCGCAACGCCAGGCGCTTCGACGAGCTCAACCTGCAACTGCTCGAGGCCAACAACGAGCAGGTGCGGTGGTTCAGCCTCTTCTTCCCGACCATCGGCATCACGAGCGCCATCTCGACCGCGCTCATCCTGTACTACGCCGGCACGCAGCTAGTGCCGGACGTGGCGTCGTTCGTGACCATCGGCACGCTCGTGGCGTACATCCAGTACTCCGGCATGTTCTTCCGGCCCCTGCAGGACCTCTCGGACAAGTTCAACATCATCCAGGCGGCCATGGCCTCCAGCGAGCGCATCTTCGGTCTGCTGGACACGCCGGAGCAGATCGCGGACCTGCCGGACGCCGTGGGCTTCGCCGGCTCGTTCCGGGGCGAGGTCGCGTTCGAGGACGTCTGGTTCGCCTACGACGACGAGGAGTGGGTGCTGCGCGGCGTGGACTTCACGATCGCGCCGGGGGAATCGGTGGCGTTCGTCGGGCATACGGGGGCGGGCAAGACGACGATCATCAGCCTCGTGAGCCGCTTCTACGACGTTCAGAAGGGCCGCGTGACGATCGACGGCAAGGACGTCCGCGATTACGACCAGGTGCAGTTGCGCAAGCACGTCGGCATCGTGCTGCAAGACCCGTTCCTGTTCTCGGGCACCGTGCGCAGCAACATCACCCTGGGCGACGACAGCGTGCCGCAGGAGCGCGTCGAGGAGGCGGCCCGGTTCGTCAACGCCCACGAGTTCATCTCGCGCCTGCCGGACGGCTACGACACGCCCGTCCTGGAGCGCGGGGCGGGCTTCTCGACGGGCCAGAAGCAGCTCATCGCCTTCGCCAGGGCCCTCGTGCAGAACCCCGACATCCTCCTCGTACTCGACGAGGCCACCGCCAACGTCGACACCGAGACGGAGGAACTCATCCAGGACGCCCTCCAGAAGCTCATGCAGGGACGCACGAGCATCATCATCGCCCACCGCCTCTCGACCATCCAGGACGTCGACCGGATCCTAGTGATGCGTAAGGGCAAGCTGATCGAGCAGGGCAACCACTTCGACCTGCTCAAGGTGGAGGGCTACTACCGCAAGCTGTACGAGCTCCAGTACCGGGAGCGCGCTTCGCGCTCAGGCTGACGTCACGGCCGGGCACGCTGCGACCGAGCGCGGCCTGAAACGCGGACGCCGGCCGACGGCTGCCGGCCGGCGGACGCCACACGCGGTGGCGCGCTCAGTTGACGAGCGTGGCCCGGTAGTAGAACGGCTCCTCCTGCCCCGGTTCCATGGGGACGAGGAGGGTCCAGCGGATCGTCGTGTACTCGGTGGGTTCGGCGACCTTGCGCTCCCCCGCCACCACCACGATGACCGGCGGGGCCGAGAATGTCTGGCCGTCGACCGAGAACTCCGTTATGACCCGGTCGGAGGTGGGGGTCGCCGAGTTGGCGACGTACTGGAGGTGGGCTTGCACCGGCACGGTGATCTGGACGGCGCCCTGTGGCAACGTCGTCTCACCGGCGTTGATCGCGAAGATGCGGTACTCGACGACCTGACCGGGGATGGCCTCGGTCGCCGCCGTGAAGCGCTCTTCCTTGGTGCCGTCCTGCAGCGTCACTTGACTGACCACGTAGATCTCGCTGCGGAACTGGATGGCGTTGTTCTGGGCGAAGCCGGTGCCAAGCAGGAGCGCTAGCACCACCGACGCCAGGAGGGTGACCACATGACGATCTCTCATCGGGTCCCAAGATAGCAACTTCAGATGACGGGTCTTTGAGGGGCATGAAGGCGACGCTTAGTGTGCGCGCTGCCGCGGTCCGCTAATCGGCGTCTTCGCGCAACGCTTCCATGGCGAACGCCACGTAGTCGGCCGCCGGCGTCAGGCCCGTCGCCGCGGCCGCGCGGAACTGCGCCAACGCCGCGACCGGGTTGCGGACGACGCCCGTGCCGTGCAGGAGGAGTTTCCCGTACTCGTACTGCCCTTGTGGGTTGCCGAGGGCCGCCGCCCGGGCGTACCAGGAGGCGCCGATCACGTCGTCGCGCTCCACGCCCATCCCCCGCAGGTAGAGGTCGCCGAGGGCCAGCTGCGCTTCGGCGACACCCCCCTCGGCGGCGCGCCGGTAGTAGGTGGCGGCCTTGGCATTACTCCACGGCTGCCCGAGACCGTTCTGGGCCATATACCCCAGGTAGTACTGGGCGAGGTGGTTGCCGGCCTCGGCCTCGGGCTCCAGTGCACGCCTGGCGCCGCCGAAATCCCCGCCACGGTATGCGGCCATGCCGGTCTCGAACGAACTGGGCGCCGGCGCGCCCGCCATGCGGCCCGCCATGACGTATTGCAACAGCAGGAAGACAGCGATGGACGCGACGAGGCTCCAGAGTAGGTACGGGCGCAGGCGCGGCCCGCCCGCCCTGGCAGGCGGCTCCATCCAGGAGGCGCCGCCGTAGGCGGCGCTTGGCACCGTGGCTCCGCCCGTACCCGTACCCCGGCCGGCCGACTGCGGCGCCCCCTCGCCCCAACCGCGGTCGCCGTGGACCGCAGCGTCCGACTCGCCGCGACCGGGCGCCGCGGTGCGGTCGTCGGGAACGTAGCCGTCGTGGGGCGACGGCACCCACCGCGTCGAGGTCGTGAACACGGCGATGTCGTCCGTCCTACGCCGCGGGCCGAGGCGGTCGGCCACCTCCTCCAGCTCGTCCTGGTGCTCCTCTGCGACCGGCTCGTCGTCTTCCGTTTCGTCGACCGCCGTCCACGCGACGCCGGGCCGATCGGCGCCCGCCCAACGTGGCCCCCCCTCGTCCTCCTCGCCAGTACCGTGCGCGGCTCGTTCGTACCCGATTCGGTCGTGCTCAGCTCGGTCGTGCTCGGCTCGGTCGTGGTCGGCTCGGTCGTGGTCGGTGGCGATTGGGCGCAAGGCGCTCCAACTGCCCGTGTCCTCGACGGCCCAAGCCGAGGAGGTGTCCCAACCGGCTCGCGTGGGCTGCGACTCCAGGCCGGCCCCGGGAGCGTCATCGTCATGGTGATCGTAGGGAGGATCGTAGGTCTCGTCGGGGGCGGCGTCGGCGCGGTCGATCCGCCCGGCGACTCCCCGCTCGGGTGCGGCCGGCCGCCCAGGCTCGTGATACCGCTCGACCGGCTCCGCCCACGGCGCCTCCGAGTAGTGCTCGGAATCGAGCTCCAAGTCGGGCTCGGGCCCGAAGTCGGGTTCGTCGTCAAGCTCATCGGCCGGCGCGTCGTAGGGTCCGGGACCCGGCACGACCGCCGAGCCGACGCCGTGCTCAGTCCGAGCGTCCGGCTCGCCCCCCGAGAGGATTGACACGACCGAATCGGGCGCGGGCACTACCGCGACCTCGACGCCCGCCTCCATGAACACCTCGGCGATGGCCGCGGCCTTGTCCGGCAAGACCGGCTTGGTGACCGGGCCCTTGCGGCCATTCAGTAGCGTGTGGATGCGTTGCGGGTCCATCTCCAGGCGTTCGGCGATACGCGTGGAGACCCCCCCGACCGCGGCGGCGGGTACCGGGCGAGTGACTTCAACAACGAAGCGCCGTTCGCTCAAACCGCACCTTCCCGTCCTGCGTCATTGTACTCTCACCAACTCGGGGGCCTGTCTGCTAGCATGTTCACACCATGAAGTTGATCCTCGCCATCGTGCAGGACGCAGACTCCGCGCGTCTCCAGGAAGCCTTGGGGGAGAACGGCTTCCAGACCACCAAACTCGCGTCGACCGGGGGCTTCTTGCGGGAGGGCAACACGACCGTGCTCATCGGCGTCCAGGACCACAAGGTGCCCGAGGTGAAGGAGATCATCCACGCCACGTGCCGCGAGCGCACGAAGGTCGTCACGGCGGGTTCCCCCATCCACGCGCTCGAAGGCGTCTTCGCCAGCCAGCCCATGGAGGTGCCCGTCGGCGGCGCCATCGTGTTCGTGCTCTCGACGGACGAGTTCGTCAGGCTGTAACCGCCGCTCGACACGCGCGCTCATCACGGGGGCGTTCGCGTCACTCCGCCACCTCCCGCCCGGGAGGCGGTTGACGTTCTAGAGCTCGGCTTCCCCGCCCGATGTGGCGGCCGAGAGCGCCCGCTTGTCGGCCGCGCGTAGCGCCCCGAACCTGAACGAGAACGAGGCCGTGACAGCCGCCATGACCACGGCCAGGCCGAAGAGCACCGGCATACCCACGAAGGGGATGAGGATGCCGGCCGCGACGGGCGCGAGGCTGGGCAGCGCCAGCACCGTGTTCGAGAGGCCGATGTAGAGCGACCGGTCGTGCACGGGCGCGATGGCGTACAGGAGGTTCCACGCGGCGATCCCGACACCGGCGTTGCCGACGGACGAGAGGACGAACACGACCGAGTAGACGCGCCAGTCGTGGATCAGGAGCGCCGCGAGCGGAGCGGCGAGTAGCGAGAAGTACCCGACCTGCATCACGAAGACGTTGCGGCCCCGGTCGGCCGGCAGCCTGAAGGCGTAGTTGCCGACGATGGTGGCCGCCGTCGCGGCCATCACGTAGAAGCCGATGGCGCTCTCGGGGGCGCCGAGCTTCGTGATGGCATACACGGCGTAGAACGGCTCTGCGAGGAGCGCCGCGAGCCCGAGGAAGCGCACGCGCAGGAACCGCCGCAACCCGACGTCGACGCGCAGCAGCGTCGGTATCTCGCGCAACATGCCGACCAACGGGCGCTTCAGCCCCGGCACGCCGCGGGGCTCCTTGACGAGCGAGAAGCTGGCGTAAGCGAGCCCGGAGAGGATCGTCCCCAGCAGGAAGATCAGGCCGAAGTTGTTGGGGAAGCGGATGTCCGACTCAAGGACGGCGCGCAGCACGAAGCCGGCCCCGAGGGCCAGGATGCCGCCAATCGAGTTGCGTAGCGCCCAGAAGGTGCCCAGCCGCGCGTGTGGCACGATCTTGGCGGTGACGTCCGCGAACGGGACCCCGCCGATCCCGCCCGCCATGGCATTGATGGTGATCATGACCAGGAGGATCGTCGTCATGAGCGCCGGTCGATCGCCGATGAGGAACACGGACGCCGTCATGGTGAGGAGCGCGAGCGTGCGCACCGTGGACGTGAAGTGGTAGAAGCGCAGCTTGAGCGGCTCCGGCGAGATGCGGTTGGCGACGAGGAGCTGCGGCAGGAACCAGGTCCCGACCCGCAGTGCAGGCACGAGGCCGATCACGACGGCCGGCGCCCCGATCGAGGCCAGGAACGGCGCCATGACGAGGCCGGAATGCAAGAAGGCCTCGCCACCGTTGACGAGGATCCCGTTGATCACGCCCAAGAAGAAGTTCCGCCGCTTGACGCGCTCAGGCACCATGTCTCGAGACATCGTATAGCGCCCTGACCGCCGTGGACCGCCGGACCGCGTGCCTTCGGTCGCCACGTCGCTACGGCCTTGGGTGCCGGCGCGTCGAACCCCGCGCGGGAGCCGGACGCGTACAGGCGTTTGACACCCTCACGGCGCAACACTTACACTTCCCGTTGCACGGTCCGCTTCGCACGGACCGCCGGCTCCTGGGGCTGTGGCGCAGTTGGGAGCGCGCGTGAATCGCACTCACGAGGTCAGGGGTTCGAATCCCCTCAGCTCCACCAAGGAAAGCACGTCAGGGACGGCATCCGGAAACCGGGTGCCGTTCTCAGTTGAGAGCTTCGGGGCAGGTCCGGGGCAGAAGGCACCTCAATCGGGTCACGGCAGTACGTCCCGCAGCTTGACGCGGAGCCCCTCCTGGCCCTCCTGAACCTCGAGGATCCGGAACCCTCCGCCAAGTTTGAACCCCCGGAAGACCTTGGGCGCCGGAATCACAATCTGTGTGCCGGCAGCCTCGGTGACGACCTTGGTCACGCGCTCGACATCCGACGCGCCCGTCGACGCCCATGGGCGCACCGTCACCTCGGGCCCCTGAGCTTGGGTGATTTCCCAGTGGATGTCCAGCCAGGCGATGAACTGTCCGATCCGCTTCTGGTCGTACTCGGTCTGTTCCTTCTTGGATAGTGGGCGCAAGCTCATGGCCAGACTCTAGCATTGACACCCTGGATTACTACGGGTATCTTTTCGGGCATGACCAAGCCGCGTCAGCCCCCGGAGATCGCCCCAGAGGATGCCCCGTCGACCACCCTCCCCCGCCGCCCGGGTGAGCAGCCGACCGCCAGGGGCGTGCCGCCGCGACGCGAACGGTCAACGGTCGCACGCTGGGTGTCGTGGCGGACGCCGGAGGACGCCTACGATGATCGCGTGATGCCCATGGACGAGATGCCGTGAAGGGGCCTATCGCGCGGCGGGTGCGTCGATGAGGCGCTGCTGATCGTTGACCTTCGCCGCCTTGGGAAGTCGCTTTGCTGGACGCGCATCCATGCTTACGTTCACGGAGCCCGCGGGAATCCACGGCCGCCCGCCACCCAACAGCTCTGCAACCGTCAACAGTTGAACGCGCGGAATGCAGTCACGGCCATACTCGTAGAACCCGAACCTGGCCGCCTCCTGCCGCATGCCGCTCGTGACCTCGTGCAGGCTCACGAAGACCCCCATGGCCGCACCCTCCCGACGAACCACGCTTTCGAGTTCACGAACCATGCCGGGGTTCAACTGCTGACCGCCCTTCACGCTCACGATCACCGTCTCGACCGACTCACCCCCGGGAGTCCGGAAGTAAATGCGCCCGTCAATGCCCGAGTCGCTGCCCTTCTTCCCCTTGCCCGTCGCTCCGGCGCCGTACGACTGTGCACCAATCAAGCCGTTCACCCAGAACTGGAACTGGTACGGGCCGTCCGGCTGCTCGTTGAACAACGCCTGCGCGGACGCTTTATCCACGGGTGTGCCAATCACCTCGAAGTCATTACCGCGCTCGAGACCATGGTCTACCAGGAGCCTGTTGCTTATCAGCCAGACTGCGAGGTGCGTGATGTCTATGCCGACCCAGCTGCGCCCGAGTTTCTCGGCTGCCGCTATGGCCGTACCGCAACCGCAGAACGGATCGAGCACCACATCGCCAAGATCTGAGCTTGCCTTGATGATTCGCTCCAGTAGGGCCACCGGCTTCTGCGTTGGGTAGCCTAGACGCTCGCGAGCTTGTGGACCAACTGGGTGAATGTCGTCCCACAAGTTGGTTACGGGCTTACCTTCGTTCTCGTCCAGAAAGCGCTTCAACGCAAGGCGCTTATTCTTGTCTTTGGGATAATGGATCCTGCCCTCTTCATGCAGGCGTTGCATCGTTTCGGCGGAGAACCTCCACCCCCTCGCTGGCGGCTGATACCCTTTCCACTCGTATGACCCATTAGGCCGGCCCGTCTTTGCGTTGATTGCCGACATGCCTCCTCCTTCCGGAGCGGACATGTCGCTTAGGCGGTACCGCCGACCCTTCTCGTCGACGTGACGATAGAACTTAGCGACGTAATCAGGATCTAGTGCCTGCCTTACCACATTGAACTTGCTGTTATAGCTCTTGGCATAAAACAGAATCGAGTCCGTAACGACGCCGAACTGCCTCCGCGCGTCGTTATGAGCACTCTGGCGTTTCCACGTAATCTCGCCCCTAAAGTGAACCGCGCCAAACAAGAGGTCTAACATCACCTTCAAGTAGTGGCCGGCGGTCGGGTCGCAGTGGAGGTACAAGGAGCCGGTGGCCTTGAGAACCCGGTGGAGCTGCACGAGGCGCGGCGCCATCATCACCAGGTAAGCGCTCATGCTGTTGTGCCCGAGTCGTCTGACGGTGAAATGCAGATACTCAGCGAGTTCACCATGCACGGTCACGAGATCCGCGAGGGCAGCAGCGGCCTCAAAGCCCCACGTCCATGTGTCGTTAAAGGCACGAATCTGCGCGCCGGGCCCGTCGCCGCTCTGCTCCCGAAAGATGACGTTGTAATCGGCGTTGCTGTTGAATGGTGGGTCGAGATAAATCAGGTCCACCGACTCGCTTGGCATCTCCCTAAGGACGGTGAGGTTATCACCGTAATACAGCGTTCTGGACATGAGTCCTCCCCTGCTCTCGCGTTGTGGTGCCGCATGATGAGGAGAGGTGTCTTACGAGGCTGTCACGAACCCAAATGTGTGCGAAGTTCCACGAACAGTCATGGCAGCCCCGCCGCCAATCGCCTGAGCGTCTCTAGGATGGCCAGGCCGAGCCCGCCACCGAGGGCCGACAGGATGATGCCGACCGCGATCAGCGTGAGGCGCACGCCACGAAGCTGAGCCTTGGTCTGCTCCCACTCTCTCAGCATCTTGACTACCTCCTGGTCCCTGAGCTCGAGCTGGCGGAGGCGGGCGGCCAGTCCCGGGCGGCCGTTGCCGTCTCCCCTGACCATCTCGTCGATCTCGTCCACGTCACGACGCAGGGTCGTGAGCATCACCTGGTCCATCTCCCCTCCTGGGTGGGGGTGCCCGATAGATGGGCGGTAGCGTCAGATAGCGTCGCCGGCCGGGTCGTCGACGGCCGGCGACAGGTTGTGGGTCCGCGTTAGTCGCGGGGTCGGATGCGCCCGGCGATGCCCATCAGGAGCACGCCAGCAGCGAAGCCGATCACTAGACTCAAGACGTCCATGGAACCTCCTCTCAGAACCTGGTGGTGAACCCAACGCGTAACCAGTCGCTTACGCCGATGGGCGGGATGATCTCGGGCATGCGCACGTCGAGCCACACGCCGCCCCACGCCTCCCACCAGGCGAGCGTGAGGTACCCGGCAACGCTCGCGTTGGGGTCGGGACTGAGTGCGGCGCGGGCCTCAAGGCCGATGAGCACCTCCACGGGTCCGAGCGTGGCGATGGTCGTCTCGATGTAGCAGAGGCCCGCCCAGGCCGGAGCTGCTACTTGGCAGGTGAGCGTGCGCGTCGGAGGTGCCACGGGATCTAGGACGGCCCCGGGCTCGTCACCTGGTTGGGCGAGAGCGGACCCTAGCAGCATCGCTGCGAGGATCCCGATCAGGATGCGGCGCACTCACCCCTCCAAGCGCGCCGCCCCCGACTTTGGGAGGGCCTTCGCCCCCTGATCAATCAGGGTCGCGCCGAAGCCGGCCGAGATGCCGAACGCCAGCCACTCGACGAGGCTCGACCCGAGACCCTCGTACCCACCAACGCCGAGCGCCACGGCGAGACCAGCGCCAACACCGATGCTGGCGAAGATGACGGCGACACCGTCGAGCTGCTTGAGGATGTTCACGCGCAAGAACTTCACGGTGGCCCACACGACCGCGGCGAGAGCGCCGGTGCTAAGCACCCAGGCGGCGGGGTCGCGCAGGTCTTCGGACAAGCCGATGACGTTGGCCAGAAGCGCGAGCAAGAGGGGGATGAGCTTGGACACGATTACCTCCACGGGAAAGGCCCGCACGTGGCGGGCCTAGGATGGGTGGATTGGATTGGCCCCCGGCGCGATGAACCGGGGGCCCGCGCTGCTTGTATCTGAAGCTTGCTCGGGCGTCGCCGAGCCGGCACCACCTCCTCTCGTCGGGCGTCGGTGAACGACAAGCCGACCGGGTTGGCTTTGCGGGTCTTTGGGGATGCTGCAACTAGCGCGCGCCCTTTGGGGACGGCGGTCGATCAGGACCGCACACACCGCCGCATCAGGCGCCGCCGAAGCCAGGCCGTCCAGCGCCCACTCACGAATGAACGAGCTGCAAGGATGCAGCCGAGGCGATCGCCTGGTCTGAGAACAGGTACTCGACATGCAGCCACTCGAGCGGCCCCAGGTGCCGTAGCCCGAACGGTTCGAGCGGCACGGTGCGGTACAGCCACTGCCAACTGCTGACTTCCCAGATGGGCTGGCCGGTGGCGCGGCGGATCATGGCCAGGTCGGCCGCGAGACCCCAGCGGTGACGCGAGTCGAGTGTCCACGTGACCTGCGGAGCGTTCAGGTGCGGCTCCTCGCGGCCCTGCGCGTACAGCCACTGCTGGCGAGCTAGGGTGCGGCGTGTCTCGGTGATGCGGAACTCGACGTGCGGCACTGTAGTCTCGGCGGCAGCGAGCCAGGCGACGAACGGCACTCGGAAGATGGCTGATAGGTCGTTGATCTCCCGGCCGACGGGGGGTGTAGGCACCGTAATCGCCTCCGATCTAGGGGTTAGCCGGGGCCAGCCCCGAAGGAGTGATGAGGGGGTTAGCTGTCACCGGGCAGGCCGGTGCCGCCGGGGCCGGTGCCGCGACCAGGAATGTAGATCCTGCTGTGATCACGCCACTTCAGGAACAGGCCGATCGCCGTAACCGAAGCCCCAGTAGGTTGCTCCAGCGCGCTAGCGCCGCGGTAGGGGCTACTCGCTGCGTTGAGGCTGAAATCCGCCTCGAACAGGGGGTTCTCGTCACCAAGGTTCCAGGAGTTCCGACTCCCAGAGGGTGTGTACCTCTGCGTGCTGGTGTTGCCGTACGAGATGTTGTCGGTGCACGCGTCCACGCCGTTCTGGAACCCGTGCTGGTTGTATGCCCCGGTGCAGAACAAGACGCTGTTACCGACGACGGAGTTGTTGTCGTCGAAGCCGGCGGCCTTGCAGTACAGGGCCAGGCAGCCTTGGAACGTGTTGTTCCCGCCGCTGCCGCCGGCACCTCCGGAGGGGTTGCCGCCCTCCTTGAAGCCGTTGCCGTCCCCTCCGGCATTGCCGTTGTAGTAACGCCCCGATGCCACAACTACGCAGTCCACGACCTCAGTGCCGCGCGCCCGGTAGTGGTCGAAACCGTCGTCGGGACTGTTGAATGCCAGGCAGCGGATTAGCTTGTTGCCGGACGTCCAAACCGAGCTGGAGGAGTGGGTTAGAGCCATGGCGTCTGGGACGTTCGTATCTTGGGTGCTTCCGTCACCGAGCGCGAAACACACGATGTCCTGGTACAGGTTGTTCCCGCCACCGAACTGGTGGATTCCCGTGCCCAGTCCATCGTGAATGACGAGATCCTCAAGGATGTGATCTTGCCCTTCGACCTCGATTGAACTGTCCTTGGCGTTGCGAAGCTCGAAGCCCTTCACATGTAGGCGGCGGGAGGAACTCTGGAGGTAGATGATGCGGCCGGAACTCCCACTGCCTAAGCTGCCACCGTCAATGATGGGTCGCTCATCGCCGTAACCCCATAACCGAACGGTGCTCGCCCACGCCGTGTTGATGGCCAGGCGCGTTGACAGCGTGTAGGTTCCGGCTCTGACGAGGATGGTCTTGCCGGCCGTAGCGACGGCGAGCGCCTTGCCTATCGTGGCGAAGGCGGCCCCAAGGCTCGTGCCGGAGTTGCCGTCCGAGCCGGACGTGCTCACGTAGTAGTCGCCCACAGTCGTGGGCTCACTCGCCGGGTAGTCCGTGAGGCTCGTGCTCGCGGAGGCGACGCCGAGTAGGCCGGGGTCGGGTTCGCCGCCTCCCCCGCCGGCCACAACCAGCGGACGTCCACGGCGTCGGTACGCCAACAGCAGGCGGCTCACGACAGGAACTCCACTACCAGGCGAGGTATCCGACTGGGCGTGCCGCTGCTGGACGGTCCACTGTAAGCCTGCGCGCCTACGCTCGCGTACCCGTCTTTCGTGCGCGTCAACGCGACAAGGCTGTTGCCGCTAACCCAGCCGCTGCGGTCTACTAAGTCCTGAACTTGCGACACGAGGCTAGGGCTGCTCGCTGCGCTGTTCGCCACCCACGCCGAGGCTGACCATTCTACGGTGGCAGGCAAGGCGGCGAATCGCGACTTGATATCCGCGTAGCCGGTTGTCGCGGCGGCATCGTCGGCCTGCTCGACGCCTACGCGGATAGCGTCGGAGCCGGAAGGTGAGCCGGAGAACCAGCGAGGTGTCACCTCGATGTGAGCGGAGGTGATGGTCGCACCCTTGGGGATGTTGACGCCGGAGAAGCGCGAGAACGTCCAAACGTGCTCGCCGGTCTCGAGGATGTACAGGTGATCGTCTTCTGACCACCAGGAGGCGGTACAGCTTGAGCTTTGGTACTTGTTCACGCCGACTCTCAGGTCCACACTGCCGGGCGTCAGCGGCACTCCTAGGCCTAGGATGACCGGCATTAGGCGGACTCCCGTGGTACGTCCAGAGTCAGCCAGTCACTGAAGCTGGTGACGGTAACCTTGAGGGTGTCACCGTTAGCGAACGCTGTCGTTCCGCTCACGCTCGAAAACGATGTGGGCGTGGCGCTGAGGCTCTTAGCGTAAGCGATGGTGCCCGTGCCGCGTTTCGTGACGTCCCCGAGCCGAATGTTCTCCGAGCCTGTTATGACGACGTAGTAGCTGCCGTTCCCGGCCGGGTTGAACTTGTAGGAGTCAAGCTGCGTTGGGCGGGCGTCAGTTACCGCCGCGAGCCAGTGGGAGCCTCCGTCTGTGGTGATGAGCGTGATGACGCTTACGCTGCCCGCCACCGGATTGACGCTACCGTTCCCGCCGTTCAGATGCGTTGTGTTGGCCAGCCAGGTGATGGTTCGACCGCCGGTGCCGTCCTGCTTGAGGATTAGGGTGTAGGCGCACGGGATGCCTGAGGCCGGCAGGTTCGCGGTGTCTAGCGCGATGTTGCCGCCCAGGGTCGCCATGATGATTCCGTTGCGAGCCTGAAGCGCGTCGATGGTGAGACTACTTGTGACGGTAGCTAGGTTATTGCCGGGGCCGGTGCGTGCCGCGAGATCGAGGATGCTGCCGTTGATCTTCACGAAGGCATCTCGCAGCTGGTCTCCGGTACCGTCGTTGGGTGCGGCACCAACGTTCACATAGGTGATGGGCATATGTCTCCTCCCTGTCAGGCGGCCAAGTCGGCACGCAGGTGAGTGGTGTCCGCCAGGTAGTGGACCGTATCGGCGGTAACGGTGATTGGTGATGGCCGTGAGGTCGCGAACGTGGTAGCTGTTCGCTCACTCACGTCGATGCCGACGTGAGTGTTGATCAGACGCGCGGTCGCGGAACGTGTCGTAACGACGACCGTCATCATGCGGGCGTGAGCTCCGGTTGAACGGTGAGCAGCCCGGCGGCAACTGCAAGCACGGTCTCGTCAGCGAAGGTCACCTTGAGCATCCACTCCCAGCGGAGGTTTCGACTGCGGAACAGGTGTGTTTCTGATGGCGGGATGCTGACCGTGATTACGCCGGTGGCTGGTGCTGGGATGGTTACGTACGGCGCGCCTGTCCACGCCACTCCGGTCGACTGGACGGGAGCGATCTCGAATCGTGCCGTTGCACCCGTTAGGTCGACGGGGTTTCCATCCTCGGTCAAGGCGAAGGTTGCCTCGAAGGTGGTGCCGGCAACGACGTGCAGGGTCACGGGCGGAGCGGGTAGCATCATGCACCTCTTTCGTTCTGCTGAACGAAGAAGCCCCGCGCGAGGCGGGGCCGTAGCGACCTAGGAGAACCTAGGCTAGGACGGGATAGTGGGTGACAGGAAGGGTTGGGCCCTCCTAGCATAGGCAACGAGTCGCTACCACCGTCCAATGGCGATCGGGTAAGGGTTCTCCGCTTGGTCGAACGTGGCCAAGCACATGAGTCGGATGTTGACCATGTTGGTGGTAGCACCTGAGGTGTAGCTGCTGTTCAAGTGAGTCGTGCGCGTCGTGCCTGCCTGCAGGAGACGGGGGTTCCCAGGCGGGGCGTTGGGGATTGTCGCGAACGCTTTCGGGAAGGTCCAGGCGAGGGTGGCGGCGTAGATGCTCAGGCCTTGGACCGTGGTTGCGGTCGCGGTGAGCCCGGTGACGGTGCCGATTGGACCCCAGCAGAGTTGAGTGCCATCCGAGAGCCTAATCCAGCGGCCGTTGCTGTTACTGCCGGACTCGACGATGACAGCGGTCGGATCGATGTTGAGTTCGACGCCGCCAGCCGCAGGTGACGGCTTGACGTTGCCGGTGTCCAACAGTTCGGGCATGAGAACCTCCAGTCGTAGGGTCTTCCCTACGAGCGTTTGCGCAGGATGAAGTAGGTGGCCCACAGGACGTGGCTCTTGTCGCCGCCGGTGATGGCCTCCACCAATACACTGAAACTCAAGCGCAGGTAGTTGTAGGCCCTGGCCTCCAGGGTGAACGTGGAGTAGGTGCTGGGGCTGCTGGTCCATTGTGCCGTCGACGCAACGCCCGCTTGGATCAGGCGCGTTGTGTCGTCCGGCAGTACGGACTTCAACGCCGTGTACACGTACCAGGTTTCTCCCGCAGGGACGGTGAAGGAGCCCATGACGTTGTAGGTGATACCGACTTGGCCGCGTCGTTCGCCTGCGGTCATGCTGGTCATGGTGTAGGAGCCGTTGCCTTCGCCGATCTCGACCAGCTCGAGAACGCCGCGGATGAACACGCCCGTGCCCTGGTCACCCCACAGCCCGTACTGCGTGCCGCTGGGCACCCCAGCCTTGCCCGTGATGTTCCCGAGGCGCAGGACTTCCGCCCCGCCGCTGGCCTTGACGCTTAGGGCGGCCTCGGGTCGTTCGGCGTTGGTGATGTCGATCTGACCGACAACAAGCTCGGCCGTACCAACGCCGCGCGCGGCCGTGCTGATCTGGTCGGTGTAGGGACTGAAGTTGCCGCGGTCGTCGAACGCGCGGACGCGCACAAACTGCCGAACGGCGGTTGGTAGGCCCTCGATAGCGAAGCGAACGCCAGGCCCCCTCGCTGCGAGGGTGCTCACGTCCGGCATGAAGCCGTTGACCGGCGAGACGTGAACCTCGACCCCGATGGCGCGACTGTTCGCCCCCAGCGTGACCAGCACGGTCATGCCCGTGGGTGTAGGCACGAGCTGCACGGAGATGGGCGCGGGCAGACCGAGGGCGATGTCGCGCTTCTCCTCGGCCTCCTTGGCGTTGATGACATCCAGGAGGCTAGCAGGCGCGTCGCCCAGGGCGAGGGTGCTGCCGTCCTCGTCAGTGTCGATACCCACGATCTTGGCGGTGGTCGTGAAGCCGAGCTCGCCGTCGCTCACCCGCACGCGCTGCCCAAGCCTGAACGGCTCCGTGTGCCCAGCGACGCGCACGGTGAGCTGCTGAAACTTGGCCGGGTCACTAACCTCGGCCAGCCTGACTTGCGCCTTGGCTAGGAGGTCGGCAGTGTTCACGGCGTCCGGGAAGTCCTCGATGGCCTCGCGGGCACCGTACTTCGTGATGGCCGTCTCGTTGCGCAGCGTGACCTGCATGCGGTTGATGCCGGTACCGGGCCCCCGGGCGATGAGGATAGTGGCGAAGCCCTCGCTCGTATCCGTGAGCGTCACCAACTCGGCGATCAGGCTCATGTGGGTACCTCCACCGTGACGAACTCCCCACCGAACGACACCGGTTCGCCTCCGTAGGTGAGCACCTCAATGGTGCTAGGTTCGTCAAGGGCGGCGCGGCCCTCGCTCGTCACGAGGTTCACGACGTTCACGAGGGACGGCCCGAACGCCTCAGCCGCGGATAGCTGCCCCTGCAGGACTTGGAAGTCGAGCTTGGCCTGCTCGCAAGCGTCCCGTATGACGTCGAAGGCGGTGGTGGCGTCAGCGTTGACCGCTTGCATGGTCACGCCGGTTGAGGCGGGGATGCTGCCGACAGTGACGAGGCCTGTGGTGCGGGCGACGACCTCTAGCGCGTAGAAGCGCGGGCTCGTGCCGCTCGTGCCGGTCTCGCCTTCCTCTTGACTGTCCTGGTCGTCGCTGTAGAGGTTGCAGCGCACCTCGAGGATGGAGTTCGTGGCGCCGCCGAGACTCAAACCTTGCTCGTCGGGCAGTACGCCGCGTTCGCCGGTGAGCGTCTGGGAGGGGTCGCCGTCGCTAGGCCACGTTACGTTGGGTAGCCACGTGCCGCTGGTGCCGAAGCGGTACTGGATGGTGGTGTACACGAGGCCGTCCGCGGGGTAGTCCGAGGCCCATCGAATCCTGTCCCAACTCTTGAAGTTGGGGATGCTGGCGGCCGTGAAGCGGTAGTAGGCGTACCCGTTCCGCTCGTACTTGCCGTCCCCATCACGGGCCAGCCAGAGGGTACCGCCACCAGCGTCTACCGCGGTGGTCTTGCTGGTGCCGGTCGTGTCCGCCCACTCGCTTGCGCTCTTGATGCGCGCCACGGCCCAACCGTCCAGGCAGGCGCGGATGACGTCCGCGGCGTCCATGCCGCTGAACACCGCCCCGTAAGCGGCCGGTAGGCGGGAGTCCTTGAGGAGGATCTCTTCCGTGTACGCGGTGAGGGTGATGATGCCGCCGCTGACATCGCGGAGCTCCAAGCGACCGGAGGCTTCGATCGTCGGGCCGCGCCACACCTCGAGGAGGTTGCCCCTGACCGCATGCTCGAGGCCAGGCGAGTCACGGGGGACGCTGACACTGACCTCCGTGGCGGAGAGCGGGCGGCGGGTGTACCGGGCGTCGAACGCTCCAGGCAGCACGGCGAGCACGGCGCGGTCGCGGTCGAGGATGCGGGCGCTCAGTACCATCGCGTCACCCAGTCCAGCGTGAGGCTGTACGACCCGGCTTGGCGAGATGCCCGCAGCTCGTTCACCCCCGGCGCTAGGTGGAAGCCGCCGACGAGGAAGGCGTTACCGGCCGCGTCATTCGCGGCGTTCCCGTTGTGAGCTGCCGTGTGCAACCCGCCGTCCATCACCCACGTGTTGCCGGTGGTGACGCTCAAGAGCAACTCAGCCTCCTGGCCCGTGGTTAGGTTCTCGACCTTGGGGCGGTTAGCGCTGGTAGCGGCGATCGTGAGGCGCACCGGCGCGGGCGCGGTACCAGGGTTCAGGATGGCGAACGTGCTGGTGCCCGTGACGGAGCGCGGACCGTCGGTCACCTCGATGCCGGTCCATAGCGGGTCCGGAGCGACGAGCGGCACGCGGAAGCGCACTAGGCGCGCGATGCTCGTGTCAACATCCGAACTGCCCTCCGTGAAAGCGAGCAAGTGCCGGTCACCGGCAGCCGAGTAGACCTTGAGCGGCTGCGCATGCAGGAACTCAAGCAACTCGTCGAGTGCCGCCTGCGCCTCGACGAACGACGCACGCTTGAAGCTCCCGGCCAGGGTGGCATTGACGGGTTCGAGGCGCCGGCGAGTGAGCACCGTTCCGAGTCCGCCGTTCACGAGCGTGAGCGCTTGTGGGCGGTCGAAGCCGGTGATGAACACGCCTCGCGGCAGCGGGTATGGCGTGCCGTTAGCGTTCTCGATGACCTGCGGCACGGCTTACCGTCCCCTCTTGATGCGTTCGGCGACGCGTGAGAGTTCGTCGAACAGGCTGCGGGCGTCCTTCACGCTCGAGCCTTCGATGACGACCTTGTCGATGGTGATGTTCCCGCCCCCGTTGGTGGAGGCAGCGCTACTCCCCCAACTGCCCTTCGGCAGCCGGTCCTGGAGCAGCCCTCTGATTCCTTGGAGTTCGGTGAGCTGCGCCCCCAAGTGCCGGAGTGGCGCCAGGAGGTCGCTGAAGTGATCCCTGGCGGGGCCGGTGAGGTCGGTGATGCGAGCACCACCCGTGCGCGCCTTTTTCGTCTCCTCGTCCTCGAGCAGGCCGAGTTCCTTGAGTTGCTCCCGCGTGACACGGCCGGATTCGATGAGGCCCTGCTTGAGCGCCTCCCAGCGCTTACGTTCGGCGTCCGTCAGGTTGCCGTCTTCCCACGCCTCCTTCCAGAAGTCGACCATGGCCTTGATCTGCGCCTGCACCTCCGGGGAGAGGATGAACGCCTCGATGAGCTGGTCACGGATGAGGTTCTTGAAGCCCAGATCGGCGCTCTTGGCGTAATCGGCGGCGGCCAATGCGGTGGCCATGGTGTTGGCGAAGGTGCCGGCGAGGTTCACGGCTGCGTCGAACGCTTCCTCGTCCAGCTCGGCTTTCGTGGCGCCGAAGCTTCCGGCGATACCGCCTCGACTGACGCGACGCGTGTACTCGTGCGCGAACGCATCCAGCGTCTCACGCGCCAAGAGCGGCGTGCTCTTCACGGTCTCGTCGACTTGGTCCTGAATCTCCTGAAGACCATTGCCCAGGTCGCCCACCACGGCCGTGACCAGCTGGAAGGCCGCCGCCACGACCTTGCCAAGGCCGGGGATGCCCGTGAGGGCGCCGATAGCTTCGCCGGCCACGCTGGCGATGCCACCGATGAGTTCCAGCACCTGCTTGCCGTCCAGGCCGCCATCCTCGGCGGCCGCGGCGATGCCCTCGATGGCGGTGGCGACGCCACTGATGACCAGGGCGGTGCCTTCGAGCTTGTCGTCCGTCTCCGCGATCTTGTGCAGGCCCTCGGCGACATCCGCAGAGGCGCGCGCGAACACACCACCGAGGCCAGGGACGACGCTTGAGAGAGTGCGCAGGTCACCCGCGAACTTCCGCAGGCCGCTATCCTCGATGCCCTTCATCTTGAGGAGACCGGCGATGAGGCGGTCCAGTGCGGCTGCGAGTTCTTCTGCGCCGTCGGCACTCATGTCCATGTCATCGCGGTAGTTCTGTAGGATCTCGATGTTCTGCTCAAGCGGCCCGGGCATCTCACCGAGCGCATCCCGAGCGAACGCCATGGCGCCCTCGAACGCCTGCAGGCGCTCCGCGGCGTTCTTCTCGTTCTCATCCGCCCCAGCCAAGGCATGCCCAAGGTTCCGGAAGTCCTCCGCGAGCAACTGCACTGTGGGGTTGGAGAAGTCGACCTTGCCTTCCTCCACGAGCTTCTCGATGGCACCTTGCATGAGACGGAGTTGCTCGCGGGGGAGGTCGTAGGCGTCGCCGAGCAGCGCGGCCTTCTGCGCAGCGAAGTCCATGGCGGCGGCCAGCTCGCCGCGCACCTTGTTCACGAACGCGGTCTGCTCCTTGTCAATCTGCGCGAACGGACTCGGCATGGCCAGCTGGCGCGCCTCGGGGAGTACGGCGTAGGGGGTGACTGCCAGTTGCCTAGCTTGGGGCAAAGCGGCGACGGGCGTGGCTCCAGGTAGCTTTCGAGGCGTGAAGGGGCGCTCCAACTCTACCTTCATGGCATCCCAATGCTCGGCTTCTTGCCTGAAACGCCTGCGGTCCTCCTCGCTGTTCGCTGTCCAATATCGCTCCCATGCGGCGGACGAGAGCCGTTCAACGTCCCGGATACTCAGGTCGAACTCAGCAACGAGCGCCTGTGCTACTGCCGGGGGGAGTCCCACGGAGTCCCGGACGACCGCAGACACCGCGGCCTCGGGGATAGGTCGGGCGTTGACGGATACTCCAGCCGTTGGGGTGACGCTGAGGTCTCTTCGGCTGAAGTTCTCCCAATACTCGACTTCGGCGCGCTTCTGGGCAATCTGCTGGTCATAGCCGAGGATGTCCTCGGCGCTGGTTGCCTGCATGCGTTTCCGTTGCAGCTCTGTGATGTCGGCGTTCAGGTTGTTGAGGATGCCGATTACTTGCTCGGCTTGTTCCTCTACGACCGGCGGCGACGGCACACCGGGCACTCCATCCTCGTCCGCGTTGGGCTTGTCTCCGATCGGGTCGAGCGGCACGTTGACCTTCGCCCAGAGCTCATTGAGTTCCCTGGCCGCCTGGTCCACGTCGGCTTGCTCGGCTGATACGGCGGTCGTCACGTCGGTAACAGCCACGGTTAACGCTTCGAGGCGAGCGTTGTGCGCCTCGATCAGGTCATGGACCATGCTCGGCATCAGCGCCAGGTCGTCAACGGAGGCGCCACCCGCCAGGCTTGCTATGCCCGTCGTGTTATTGAACCGCAGGGCCTTCACGACCTCCGACTCGCCCATGTTGAGAAGCTTCTCTGCTAACGCGCGTTCCTCGCGTTCGGTGTCGAAGACCACCTCGCCGCTAGGGGTGACTGCCTTGCCGGTAGCGGTGAACGTCTGAGCGAGAGTCTGCGCTTCTGCCAGGCGCGCCTGGGCTTCCGTGAGTCGCTGCTGGGCCTGCACGATTTCCTGCGCGTACTTGAAGGCGCGAGCGATGCGCAACGCTTGCGCCGCACCCACGTCGCCGGTCTTCTCCAGGTCGTCGCGCAGGTCCTTGAAGACGGTGCGTACGTCGCCGTCGACCTTGTCAATGACCTCATCTAAGGCGCTCTTAAGGCTCTTGGAGTCACCGCCGGCCAAGGCGGCGCTCGCCTTCTCGAGGCTCTTGTCGAGGCTGTCGGGCTTGCCGCTGAACGCATACGCGAGGCCGGCAACAACGCCGACCCCGAGCACGATCCACCCGGCCGGTCCCATGGCGAGGAGACCGGCAGCACGCAAGGCAACGAACGCCGTCCGCAACTGACCGGCCACGCGCACTGCCTGACCGAGGCCAACCAGCAGCGGCCCCAGGGCAGCAGCGAAGAGACCCGTGTTGATGACGAGCTTCTGCGTGTCCTCATCCAAGTCCACGAACCACTGCACGGCCTTGCGGGCGCGGTCAACGAGGCCGTCCAGCGTCGGAAGCAGCGCTTCACCGATCTGGTCGGTGACTTGCTCGAACTCCTTGCGCAACGCCATGACTCGGCCTTGCGTGGTGTCCGTCTGGCTCTCCATCATCTTGAAGAACCGACCGCCCTCGTTGGTCATGGTGGCGAACGCCAGCTCGATGTCTGCAAAGCCGACCTTGCCCTCGCTGACGAGGCCGCGGACCTGGTCCTCGGTGACGCCGAACTGCTTAGCGAGTTCCTGAATGATGGGAATCCCGCGGCCGCTCAACTGGTTGATGTCCTCCATGAACAAGCGGCCCTGGACCTTGGCCTTGCCGTAAATCTCGGCCAGTTCGTCAATGTTCATGTTCACGGCCGCCGAGATATCTCCGAGGCGCCCGAGGGTGGGAATGAGGTCTTGCGATTCCACGTTGAAGGCGGCTAGCAGCGTCGTGGCTTTCGTGAGGGATGGCCAACTGAAGGTCGTCTTCGTGTCGAACTCGTACAGCTCCTCGAACACCTGCTTGGCGTCGCCGGCGTCACCGATGAGGGTCTCTAGGCTCTTCTGGAAGACCTCCAACTGCATGGCGCTCTTCACGCCGGTGCCGCCGAGGATGGCCAGCGGCGCGGTGACGCCGGCGGACAGGATGCCGCCGAAGGTCGTGAGGCGCCCCCCGAGCTTATCGAACCGCGTCTCGTGCGACGCCAGCTCGCCGTTCACGCTGACGAGTTCACGCTTGACATTCGTCAACTGCTCGACGGTCTGGCGGTACTCGCCGCTGTTCTTGTCCTGAGCGTCGGCGACGCGCCTCAACTCGGCTTCTTGCTTCTTCAGCTCGTCGCGGTAATCAGATAGGGGCCGCAGCCCGGCTCGCGCTTCAGCTGCGACTCGGGAGAGGCCGGTCTCGAACGGCTTGAGGGCCTTCTCGCCTTCGCCGCCGGCCTTGCGGGCTTGGTCGATGATCTTGGCTAGCTCGGCCTTCAAGTTGCCGTCCTCGACGCGGAGGGCGATGAGGAGTTCCTCTAGGACTGTTGCCATGGTCTGCCCTCCCTCGCGTGAGGTTCTCGTGAGACCGAGCGGCTATGCTCGGCGCATGAAGAGACTGATGGGGGTACTTCTCGTGGCGGTGGCCGGATCGTGCAGCCTCGCGCAGACGATGTTGGTTCCAGCTACGGCCCTGGAATTCGCCCTAGATATTCCGTTGCCGCCCGACTCATACCGGGCGTTCTTGCCGTTCTGCGACGGTAGTGAGGACGCGCCGAGTCCATCCGACCGCTGCTACTACCTAGGTGCAAGCCTCGCCGACTCGCTCACCCTCACTAGCGGATGGTTTCGGGTCAACGGCTACACCCTGGCGTTGGAGGAACCGAGCAGCGACGGTAGCGTTACACAGGCATGGCGGCGGGACCGCGCAGACGGCACGCCGGAAACTCGCCTACGGTTGCTGTACACCCACGTGAACGGTGAAGTGCTGCTGATCGTCAAGGTGTTCTAAGCTTCGAATCCTGCGAGTGTGAGTTCGTCGAGCATGTCCTGACTGACGAGTCCAAGAGTTAGTGCGGCCCTGACGCTCGCGTCCACTGCGCGGTTCATGAACACGCGCGGCTTACCTGCGTCCAGCTGCGCCCAGGTGGGGATGAATGCCTCGATGCCGCCCTCGTAACCACCCATGGTCTTGGCAATCATGAACGCCGTCTGCGCGTGCGGCCAGACGCGTTGGAACTCGATGCGGGAGCGTTCTCGCAGGAGGCTCCAGACGGTCCGAACACTCGTTCGAGCGAACACTTCTGGCGTGAATCCCGGGTAGGTGCTCAGGACGGTTGCTTGGATGGCGCCCCAGTCAACCGGCTCTCGATCCCCGCCACCGCTACCTTCGCTGCCATCAACATCCGTTCCCGCCTCGCCACCGTCGCCGTCAGGAACGCCTTCGTGAAAGGGGCCAGCAGGGTGTTCACGCCCTCCTCAAACGCCGTCATGTCGCCCAGCGGCTCACTCAGCAGGGCATCGGCAGTGACCGCCTCGCCGAGCCGGTGCCGGATGAGGATGGCCAGCGCCTCAAGGTTCTGCCGTAAGCCGCTGGCGGGCGGGTTCATGGTGAGGGCCTCGAGTTCGATGGTCTCACCGACCGTGCCGAAGTCGTAGACGGGGATGGTCCTGCCGAGGAGTTCAACGGTGCCCGTGGCGGGCAATTGAACGGGGGTCTTCACGAAAGCACCTCCAGGGTGGTGTCAGGGTGAGCGCCGACCGCCAGGGCCGGCCAGGAGAACGTCACGGGTGTCTTGCTGCCGTCGCGATCGACGAGCACGCCGCGCAGACGCCGCGCGCGCGTGGCGCGCGTAACGACGAGGAGGGGAACTCGTAGGCTCCCCTCCTCCAGCGTGACGGCGAACCCGAGGATGTCGGGCTTGCGGCTGCGTGGCCGCAGGCGACTGCCGCGCAACGTCACCGCCAAGATCAGCATGGGCTTCAGGCCCAGGTGTAGAGCTCGGTGGCGGCGAACGTGAAGCTGCCTTCCGCCACGCCCGACTCGTTCAGGGTGACGTTCAATTGGTTGATGAACCCCAAGTACCCCCAGGTCTTCTTGGTAACGCCGTCGATGGCGGTGGCTTCGATCTTGAGCCACACGAGCTCGTCGGCGTTGTACGCCTCCTCGATGGCCTCGAAGCCGTCGTCGTCCGTGACAAGGTTACTCGTCCAGGAGATGCTGACGGTTCGACCTTCGGTGATCTGGTCGGCGATGGCGCTCGCGACCGTGTCGAAGTCGGTGATGGTCTGCGTGCCGCGGCTGTCGTTGATGTTGATCGCCTGCTTGGGCCTACCCACCGACACGGGCGTGCCGGGCGTGCTGCCCGTCGCTGTGTACGAGTAACTGACCGTGATGGCGTCACTGGCAGCGAGCACCGACGAGCCGGACAACGCGACGACGTGCCGGTATGCGTCGACGATGGCGATGACGTAGTCCGTGTCCAGCACGGCGGGGGTGACGCCCTTCTTGACGACGATAGAGGTTGCGCCAGGGTGCTGCAGGCGCGCTGTGCCGTTGGCATCGAGGGTGTGCGCCTCGTCGTTGATGTTGACCGTGCCGCCGGCTGCGGCGTTGGCGATGCTGAGCTTCACGCCGCTGCGGCGAATGAGCTTCTGAACGGACATGCTGGTTCCTCCAATAGAGATCGCCCCGCACGGGGCGAGGCTTAGGTGGCTTGGTTGTGGCTGGGCTTAGTAGATGGTGGTGAAGTCCGCGGTGGCTCCGCGGTACTGCTGGTCGGTTTGGGTGCCGTTGACGCGCACCATGTCCCAACCGTCGGCTTCGAGCGCCGCTCGGGCGGCCTCGAGATCGGTGAGGGACTGAGCGACGCTGGATGACCAGCACCCGACCTGCACAAGAACGCTTGAGTAGACGGTCGTGAAGTCCCTGACCTTCGTGTCGATAATGAGGTCGATGATGATGCACCGCTCCGGCAACTGCGGGACGCCATCTGCGTTGCGGGGGACGGCGTCGCGGATGAACACCGCGGCGTGCACCGTGAGGAGCTTCGTCCTCACGCCAGCCAAGACCTCGAGGAGCGTCATGCTGGTCTGCCGGTGCCGCTGGCGATGGCCTGCTTGAAGCGCTCGAGTGCGGGCCGCATGAACGACCTGGGCGCTACGGCCCTAGTGCCGAACTCCAGGTAGGCCGGGTAGTACGCCCGACCTTGGAAGGCGGCCGGGTCGGGCCCGACCAGCGCCAACAGGTTCGTCTCGTCCAGGGAGACTACCTTGACGCTCTCCATGAGTCTGCCTGTATCCCTGGCGGGCGGGTCGCCGGGCGCACTCGCGAAGTGCGGCTTGCTGCGCCGCTTGACCGGGAAGAGGTGCCCTAGTGGGCTGATGGCCATGGAGTCGGTAGTCGGGTCGAACGTCTCGCCCGGCTGCAGGCCGCGCATGATGTACGCCTGCCCCCTCCCTATGCGGGCTTCTTCGAGGACGCCGTAGATCTCGCTGCGCAGCCCTTCGCTGCGGACGCGTAGGACGCGCCTGCCTTGCGCCTTCAGCTTGTCGAGGACCGGTTGTGGAACGTCAGCCATGGCTTGCCTCGACTTCCATGATGACCCCAGCCGGTGTCGTGGTCACACCGTGTAGACGGTACGTGAGCCTGCCGCCGGTCAGGCGCGTGTCGAGGGGGTCCGCCTGGAACCCGGCGGGAGCTAGGAGCGTGTGCGTGACGCTGACGCCGCGCAAGGCGGCCTGAGAGCGCACCGTCGCGGAGGCCGGCGCGAGCGTAACAGTCACGTTGCCGTCGACCGCCCACGCCTGCACGGTCTCCCCCAAGGCGTTCTCGGTGGTCGTGGCGCGCTCCACCGTCAAGGTGAGACGCGACTCCCGAACCATCAGAACACCGTCCTGCGCAGCACACTGCGACCGGGCACGACGGGCGGGGTGCCGCCCGCAGCCTCGATCAGCGCCTCGATGCCAGTCCCGGACTTGCGGATGGCCGCAGCCACCTGCTTCGCATCCGGTAGCGTCTCGCTGAGGCCGCCGACGGCGAAGGAGAGCACTCGGCGGGGGTCGCCCTCTACCAGCTGCGCGGCGACCACGTGCGGGGCGTACAGGACCGCTGGCGGGTCGCCTGCGCCCTGGACGCCCGCGAGCTGCAAGGCGCCGTCGATCTCCTCATCCAGCAAGCTATCTGGCGGGTAGGCACCTGCCTCGTTCGGCGTGTCCCTAAGGGCGGCCCGCACCCAAGCACGTGCCCACGCGAGGCTCGACACGCTCGGGGCCGCCAGGAAGCTCGGGTCGTACGTGCGCGCCACGGTTCACCTCACTTCTTCTTGCCCATCGGTTTGGGTTCTGGGGTCGGTTCCGGCTTCGCCTCGGGCGGTGACGACGTTACCACCGTCACCTCCTCGAACTCCGAGCTGCTGAGCGCCCAGTGCCCTTCGGGGACGTCGACCACATTCCCGGTCGCTAGGCACCTGACGGTGCGGCTCATTACGAGCCGGGCGGCAGGCGGAGGGCGCGGACGGTGCCGGCGCCTTCCATCGTCACGCGGACGGTGCCGTCCGCTTGCGCGAACCGCGCGCTTTCGATGCTGATGTGACGCCGTTCCGTCGCGCCGAACGTCTGGACGAGGTCGCCGAGGGCGGCGCGCGGCCCGACACCCGCCTCGACAGTCACGGTCTTGCCCGTGGTCGTGTTCACGACCTCGATGAGGAGTTTGTCCGTGCGGCCGATGGCCGCAACGACCGCCGTGTCACCCGCACTGATGGCGGTAGCCGCGCCGATGATTCCCGTGAAGGCGTCCATCGGCGTGGTCGTAAGTGCAACTGCTGTGTCTGCCATGATTCACACTCCCTTGTCTCTCGTTGGTTACGAGGTGCTGACTTCGTCGATCTTGATGGTTCCGAGCGCCGCGGGCCGCACGACTTTCGTGCCGTACAGAAGCAGGCCGCGGACGCCGTCCGCGAACGCGTCCTCAAGGCGCATGGCTTCGGTCTTGACGAGTTGGTCGGCGACCGTGATTGCGGCGGTGCTGCCGTACATGAACCACACGGCGGTGCGGCTGCCGCTTGAGGAGTCCACGAGGTTGTTGCTGACGTACACGGTGAAGCCGCTGATGGACCCGACCTCACCCGTGCGGATGAGTTGGTCGGCGACGGCGGTGGCGTGCACGAACGCCGCATCCCGCAGCATGGCCGCGTAACCCGCCGGGGATACGACCATCCAACGGCCGCTGCGTGGGACGTTCTTCTCGTCCAGGTTCTGCCCGGCCTTCACGGCGATGCCGTACATGCTGTCTGGGCTGCTGCTCTTGTTGATCTTCGACGCGGTGCTCTCGGTCGTGCCGGCGCTCGCGTACAGGCTCGCGAGGTGCTTATCCACGTCATCCGCTAGCGCATACGCGGCCTCAGCCATGTACGCCTGCATGGTGTTGACGTTCGCTTGCGCCTGGTCGACGTCTTCGAGTTGGAACGCCCAGTAACGCTTCTGGTCAATCAATAGAGCCTGGCTGGTGCTGGTCGGCACCTCGTAGTTCACGGTGCCGCTGTAAGCCTGAACGCTTATGGCGCTCGGGCTGGTGATGTGCACCGTATCCCCGGCGTTGCGGATGGTGCCTTCGTAATCGCGGTTGATGACGTTCCCGAACACGAGGTTCTTCCTGAAGTTCGTGAGGAGCTGCTGCTCCCAGAGTTCGGGGATGAAGTTGTGAACGGACATGCTGGTCTCCTATCGGTGTTGCGTTGGGGGTTTGAGTCGGTGCAGGTTCTCCCGCACCCACTCGGGGCTCTTACCGCGGAAGTCCTCGCTGGTGAGGTCGCCGGTGCGGGCGATGGTGCCGCCAGCGCCCGGCGTGACCGGCACGCCGGCCTTGGGGGCGAGGAACGGGTAGTCGGCGAGGAGCGCGTCAGTGTTCACGGCGCCGTCGTCCGTCAGGTGCTTGGCGTCGTCCAGGAGCTTCAGGGCCGCGACGGGGTCGACGACCTTGCCGGTGAGGGACGCTCGGCGTTCGGCGGCGGTTGCCTTGGCCACGGCGTCGGCTTGAGACTTCTCGAGTTCGGCGACCTTCGCGGTGAGCAACTCGGCCTTCTTGACCGCATCGGCTTCGGCTAGAGTCTTCTCCTCGGCTGCCTTCTGAGCTGCCGCGACCTCATCCGCGCGGGTCCTGAACTTGAGGAGGTCGGCTTGGGCGCGAGAATATTTCGCCTTGAGGGCCTCCAGCTCGGCGGCCGGATCTACCGGCGGTTGGTTCTCGGGCGCAGTCGGGGCAGGGTTGGTGGCCTCCGGGGCCGGGGTCGGGTCGGGCATGGTCTCAACCTCCTGGGTCGGCAGATGGGCTTGGGTCAAGGGTCTTACCCGCCTCACCTGGAGGCGGTGCCCGCGGACTTGTCGCGTCGCGAATGACGCGGTTAATGGGGTTGGGTGCTACTATCTAGGCGAGTCGCTGCAGACACGGTAAATCTTGCAGCCGTAGCCATTGAGCGTTGGAGGGGAATGCAAGTCCCTCGGCGGCGACTCACGTTTTCCTTCTCACGACAAGCTTGTCAGCGGTTGCTCCTAGTGACGACTTTCTCCGGCTCGTCACGTAATGCAGCGACACAAGGAACACTTCGTTGCGCGCGTGACTCGCCCTGAGTGTTATTAGGACCGGTTGCGAACCCCAAGACGTATAGACACCGAGCGTCTCTCTTCCGTCCTTAACCTTCAGGGTGACGAGGTCCGCATCCTGCATCATCTGATTGATGTGCCGATACACATTCTCGTTCAACTCAGGATGGCGGTCCCTCTGCTTCTCAATCGTGTCCTTACTGAGCTTGACACCCCGCGTACTGACGCCGAGGGCTTCCGCCATGTCTGGGTCAACTCTCCCGATATGCGCGATTGAATCCGAGCCGGCCAGCACCCTGTTTAGCTCATGCTCGGAGTAGTCCGCCCTTACCTCTGACCTGGTGGGCGGCGTGTACACAATTCCGACGCCCTTGTGGGTCTGCTCCAGGTCTTCAGCTGTCGCAGAGCGTTGATACCGGAGCGCGTGCCCACAATTGAGATTTTCTGCCGGGTCAGGTACACGCGCCCAATCCCTCGGGCCGTACACCTGAACACCTTGATTTGGGCCGCCTGGGAGGGTGAACAGGTCCTCCTCGGGGATGGCGACGCCCTCCAGGAGGTCGTGCCAATCCCTATGCTCCTTACGTGGCCAGGCCCTAACCCAGACCTTCCACTCGGCCTCGGCAAGGGTGGCGACCTCTTGCGCCGCCTCGTCCTGACCACGCCAGACGCTACTCTCGCCAGCAACCGCGGCGTGCCGCGTGAGCTGAGCGACGGTCGGCTCGAGCTCGAGGAGCCGCCCGAAGCGGTTGGCGATGAACTCACCGTGCTCCATAGCGCGGTTGCGCCACTCCCGGGCAACCGCACCGGTGAGGGCCGTGGGGACGCCACCGAGGAGGCTGCCGTGCACCACCCAGCCTGTCTGTACGCCCGTGGCGTACGCGCCGGCCATGACGCGGATGAGGAGGTCCCTGGCGGCCTCGGGTTGCGCCAGAAGGGCGGGTAGGAGCTTGTGGAGGATGTCGCGGCGGACCCTGGGCAGGATGCGGTCGAGGGCGCGACCGAGCGGGAGGAGCTCATGGCTCGCCATCGGCCTGGCCGGTCACGAAGGCGTTGAAGTCCTGCACGCTCACGCGACTCGTCTGCTCCCGGATGAACTCCTCGACCTCGTTGTCGCTCCAGTGCGGGTAGTACTGCGCAACGGCGAGGACGGCGGCACGGAAGCTGATCAGGCCCTCGCGGTAGTCGTTGCGGGCCTGCTCCGTGATGGCCCGCCGCGTCTGCTCGCGGTTGATCTCGACGCTCACCGGCGGCGCGGACTCGCGGGGGATGCCTAGCAGTTCCGCGTACCCCGCTACGCCGCCCGTAAGCAACTCGCCCAACAAGCCCGCGTACATGGTGGCTGTGGCGATGCTGATGGCGTTGGCTTGGTCGAGGGCCTCGCCGCTCGGGAAGTCACCCGTCGTGATCGAGCTGATGGGGAGCTTCAGGTCGCCGCGGGCACGCTCAAGGATCCGATCATGCAAAGCGAACAAGCCAGTGAGGGATGGCGGCTCGACGATCCCGACTTGCGAGCCCGGCACGGTGGCCACAAGAACGTCGAGGGCGCTACTGTCCTTCGGCAAGTCCCAATCGCCGCTAGCCCACCTGAGCGGCCAGGCGTTGGCATCTGACGCGCGCAGGATGCGAGCTTGCGCAGCCACCTCGCCCTTCAGGACGGGCAGAGCCTGAGCGAGTTCGCCTATGGGCGTGCCGTCTTGCGCGGCGTCGACCATGACGATGCTCGGTATGATCACGCCGTCCCACGCGTTGCTGGGTTGGTTGCCGAGCTCGTAGGGGTTGGTGGCGTTGCGCCACTCCGTCAACGTCCCACGGGTCGGGAGACTCGCGTCGGGCTGGTATACGCGTAGGCGGTACCGGTTGCCGCTGCCTTCGGCCAGCACCTGCAGCCATGCGGCTGGGTCGCCGCCGATGTCATCCTCCCGGTACAGCGGTTCGAGGTACCCGCCCATGCGTTGCAGTTTCGGCGGGCCTTCCTCCGGCTGGTGCGGCAACAGCCCGGCGATGCCGATAGCCACTAACTGCTTCAGGGCCGCGGTGGCCAGTTGCTTCAGGCCGAGGCTGGCGAGGCGCGCATCGATGCCGTCGGGGTTGTCACCGCCCCAGTTCACCGAGCCGATGGCGGTGCTGCGTTTGTGCGCGATGGCGCGGGGCCCGAGGCCCTGTATCTGCCGCGTGAGGCGCCGCCAAACCGCCCAGTCGTCGGCGGTTCGCAGGGGCGGCACGAGCTCCGTGGCGTCAAGCACCTGCTTGCCGTCAGCCCAGTCGAGCGCGTCCGCCGCCGTCTGAACGCGGGCGGTGACGCCTTGCAGGACGGCTCTGATGTAGGCGCTTTTCAAGTCGATCATGTGCCGTCCCTCCCTAGAGTCTGCTGAGTGCGCGTTTAGCCGCGTCGGTTGGTGGTTTGGCGCCGACGAGGGCGTTGACGGCGTCTGCAAGCGCGTCCACGATGTCGTCGTGCCGGCCGTCGGGGAATGCTTCGAGTTCGGCGAAGAACGCGTCATTCCAGTCGGCTTTCACGACGCTGATCAGACCGGCGTGCGCTCGAGCTGAGGCTGTCCGGGCGCGCGTGACCTTGTCGCCGGTGACGCGCTCACTCCGGACGTGGTGACCGACGGGCGTGCGCCGCACGAGGTCCCGCGCGGCCTTCACGCCGGCCGCGCCCGGGTCCTGTGGCACGTGGATGAGCACCCTCGGACCATCCGCCTGCGCGGTGCGGTCGTAGAGCAGGTCGACCTCGCCCGGACCGTCCCGCAGGCCGACCATGTCGAGCACGACCAACTGCCCGCTTGGTGTCTCCCCGACCTTCACGCCGCGCGTCCAGTCCGGGTCTGGGTTGTCGGTGGTGGGGCGGGTGGCGGCGAAGTCCCAGGCGCGCCACACCGTCTTGACCTCCGGTGCCAAGTCGAGGATGGGGAACCAGGCGCGCTGGAACATCGTCCCGGCGCTGCGGCGGGCCTTCCAGTTGCCGTGCAGGAGGCGGGCGTGTTCGACGGGGTCGAGGGCGAGGAGGTTGGCGCGGTAACCGGGGTCGCGTGTGGTCAGCGCTGGGTTGTCGTCGAGGCGGCTCGGAACGAACGTTAGGCTCTTCGGCTCGCTACCTGGGTGCCGCTCGCGCAGCTCGTCGGGCGTGCCCGCCCAGTGCAGCTCGCCGTTGAGGCGCGCGAACCACCTGACGACGCCTGAGCGTTCGGGGATGGCCTGCCCGTAGGTTGGACTGGCCGGGTCTTGATCAATCCACCAGGCGATGAGGTCCGCGACCCAGGAGTCGGCGTCGGGGTTGGTGGTGGCCCTCACGTACGGCCTGACGCCGCAGGTGCTGCGGTTGCGGGAGAGCATGTACCAGAACTGCTTGGCTGTGAAGTGCGTGAGTTCGTCGAAGGCGACGAGGGGCACCTGCGCGCCTTGCCAGTCGAGGACACTGCTCTCATGCTCGAGGTGCGCGAACTTGATGGTGTTCCGCGTGGGTGAGTGTTCCCATTCGAGGACGCTTTCGCGCGGTCGCAGGCCGGCGTGCGCGTAGAGGCTCATGCTCGTGTCCCACAGGCCGCCCTCGTTGCGGACTTGCACGCTCGTGCGGCGGAAGATGACGCACCCGAAGCCGGGGGTGGTGGTGACGTGCCGGAGGGGCTCGAGGAGCAGACCGAAGCTCTTACCGCCCTACTAGCCGCCCGCCGCGCCTCCGTAAATCACGATGTCGGCTGAGCTGGCCAGGAACGCTTCTTGCGGGCCTGGCTGCGGTCGTATCGCGGTTGGGGGCGCAACGGGCATGGCATCACCTCCTGGCGGCCTCGATGCAGGCAAAGAAGAACCCCGCCGCGGGGGGTCGGCGGGGCTCTCAGTCAGTTCTACTCGCTAGCATCATGACACCCCCGAAAATGACGGTCAAGTCAAGCCCGCGACTGCCGCGGCGGTCACCCGCTCAGGGCTGATCTCGTCATCCTCGATCAGAGCACGCTCCACATACTCAGGGATGAGTTCCAGGTCGGCTCGAAGCGCGATGGCCTCTAGGGCCGAGGCCACAAGGGTCGTGATGGCCTTGTCGTTGCGATTGCGAGTCAGGCGCCTATCCCCCATCTCGTCGAGCTCGGTGCGGAACGGCTTGCGGCAGGTGGCTCGCTCGAGCGCGGTTTGGAACTCGGCGATGACGGCGTGCGGCAAGTTGGAGAGCGCGGCTTCGTACGCGGCTCGCCGTAGCTCGATGGCGTAGCAGGCGCGTCCTGGCCATTGGTCGCTCCAGAGCCATGTGCGTATCTGCCAGGTGACGCTGATGAGTTCGACCGTCGGTGTCGGGCCGGGTATGGCGCCGGGCGAATACCCGTACCCTCGTGGGTTGCCGGTGGCGCTGAGGGCGCGCACTTGCCGGTGGGGACTCCAGGCGTCGGCCTTGAGGTACGGCCAGAGCGCATTAGCCGCGGCCCTCAAGAGCTGGGTGTCCACCTCGGTCATCATGGGTCGCTGTCCAGGAGTTCGATGCGGCCGCGTTCGCCCCAGACTTTCTCCGCGCCGAGCATCCAGATGTGCGAGTCGTCCCGCAGGGTCGCATCCATGAGGGCCTTGACGAGGTTGTCAACGTCCGGGCGGGTGGCGTGCGGCGCGCCCGTCATGAGGGCGCGGCGCTTGTCCGGCCACGAACGCGGCATGGGCAGGGTGAACCTGACGCGCAGGACGCCACGCGGAGCGACGTCAGTGATTCCAGCGGCTCGCAGGGCCAGGAGCAGCTCGTCCTTGAACGCCCGGTAACGCATGACGCTGGGGCGTTCGGCCCACTTGTCGCGGCGCGTCATGCGTGGCTTCGCTACCGGCTCGACTTCCAGGGCGATCACGACGGCACCGCCTCCCCCGCCGTCCCCTCGAGTTCGTCACGGCCGTTGCCCGGCAGGTAGATCTGCACCAGCCCCTGCGCGAGCGGAGCGCCACCCGGGCCGGAGAGCTCGGTGCTCGAGCGGTCCTTGTATCGCTCCGGCCGATGCCCCTTCAGCAGCGTGATCATCAGCTGGTCCGAGTACCGGGGTATCTCGCCCATGTACTCCCCCTTCTGGTACACCGGCTCGGACCACCCGGTAGCGCGCCGCCACGCCTCCGCCTCGAGACTGTCAACAGCCACATCCACCGCGGAATCCCACGCCGCGGCGAAGACGGGATCCGCGTCACGCCACCGGTACGCCGTCGCGCGATCAACGCCAGCGGCCGCCGCGGACGCGCTCACGTTGGCTCGGTTCGCCAGCTCGGACAAGAAGAGCTGCTTGCGCTTCGCCAGGGTGACCCTTCGCGCGCGTGAGCGTGTCGCAGTTGTTGCGGCGGGAGCGGTGTTCCTTGCCTTAGTTGGGGTCTTGGCCATGGGGTTCCTCCTTTCTGTTGACGTTGTGCCAGACGCGTTCTTCGTCGGCGGCTTGGCGGCGGCTGGTGGGGTCGAGGTGTGCGTCTGCTCTGGCGGCGGCTTGGGTTAGGGCGGCCGCGAAGTAGCCGATTGGTGCGCCGATCCAGGTGCCGATGAGGATCCAGAGGATGGGGGTCATGCTGGGAGTCTCTCGTCGCGGCCGCGGATCTCGACGACGGTTCCGCTTGCCATGCGGGAGAGGATGGCGGCGGCGCTTTCGGTGTCGGTGCTTAGGTGTTTGGCGGCGTCGCTGGGGCGGTGGTTGGCTGTGAAGATGGTGGTTTTCTCGTTGGCCCAGCGGTGTTCGATGGCGCCGTAGAAGGTTTCGTAGACGAACTCGGTGGGTTTGATCTTGCCGAGGTCGTCGAGGATGAGGATTTCTGGGCGGTCGAGGTCGGGGCGTGGTTCGCTGGTGCTGAAGCTGCTTCGGAGGGTGTTGAAGAGTTCGACGACGCCCCAGAAGGTGACGTGGTGCCCGGCTTGCGCGAGGTGGTGGCCGGTGGCGACGGCTAGGTGGGTTTTGCCGTTGCCGGCGGGTCCCCAGAGGTAGAGGTTGGTGCCGAGGGTGAGGTTGGTGGCGGCGTGGATGGCTGCTTGGTTGCCGGGGTGTTGGCGGAGTTGGTCGAGGGTGTAGTGGCGGTACCTGCTGGGGAGTTGGTTGGTGTAGGTGCGTAGTGTGCGTTCGCGGTCTTCGCGTTCGTGTTCTTCGAGGAGGTCTTTTAGGCCGTCGTAGTAGGGGTGGTTGTGGTCTTTGGGTCGCCAGGCGATGCCGATCCAGGCGGGGTGGCCGAGGTACCTGGTGAGGGTGGGGTCGAGGGGTTCGCAGGCGTCTGCGGGTGTGTTGGCGGTGGTGTGGTTGTGGGTCATAGTCCGCGTTCCGTGTACTGGTCGAGGGCTTTGCTGGCGCCTGGTGGTGGGGTGTCTCGGCGGCGGTGGTCGAGTGGGAAGACGCCGGTCCAGCCGTTGGTGACGGTGCGGCGCAGCATCTCGTCGGCGTCGAGTGGGGTCTTGGCCAGGTCGGCCAGGATCAGCTCTACTGCTCGCTCGGTGAGGGGCTTGCGGAGCTTGTGGCGGTGCGCGACGAAGTCGCGCCAGGCGTCGGGGTCGAGGAACTCCGGGAGGGTGATGGTGCTGGGGTCGAAGTCGCCGAGCTTGTTGGGGGTTCTGGTCTTGCCTGGTTGGCGAGCGCCTGCCGCGGGCGCTTGCGCGCGCGGCTCTTGAGCTTGAACTTCTACTTGAACTTGAACTTCTACTTGTTGTGGACTACTCCCGGCAGCCTCCGGGAGTGCTCCGGGAGTGCTCCCGCCATCGTGCGGGATGGGTGCGGCGGTCTCGCTGGTGCGCGCCGGAATCTCGCTGGCTTTCTCCCGGTCCCTGCGGACCTTGTTGTGTTTCTCGAAGTCGACGACCTCGGCGTACTGCCGGCCGTCGACCCGGTAGAGGTGGATGAGCCTGGCGGCGGCGAGAGATTCGAGTCCCTCCTGCACCTGGTCTGTGGTCCAGCCCATGAGGGTGAAGGCTCGGCCGTTGAGGACGCGCGGATCGGCGTCGACGCGGCCCTCGACGTCGGTGTGTGTGAGCAGCAGGACGTACATGACGCGGTGCGTGTCGCTCGTGAGGTCGCCGAACTTGTGGCTGGCGCCCAGGGTGTTGCTTATGAACCGGCCGCTAGCCATGGTTCAGATCGCCTCCATCTGGTCGAAGAGGGTGGGTTGTCGGTGCTGGTGCGCTGGAGGCGGTGCTGGGGCCAATGGCGGTGATTCGGGAGGGGTGGCGGCGTCGAAACGCATGCGCGTGTCAGCCCAGGCGTCAACGCCGCTCGGCGTGGGGATGCGGCACCACACGTGATCGGGCTGGACTACCTGCGGGCTGCCGATGGCGAGGATCGCCGCGCAGTGCCAATGGTCTCGGCGATACCACTCGCCGTCGTGGGTGGGGTCGCCGCGTCGCAGGGTCGCGATGAGGGGGCGCGGCAGTAGAAACCCAGGGATGTGGAGGAGCACTGTCTCGCCTTCGTCCGGCAGTTCCGAGCTGGCGGCAACCCAATCGGCGGTGCTCACGGTCGCTCCGCCCCTTCCCTTGCCGCTCTAGGCGTCAAGGCCAGACCTCGAGCAGCTCGGGGTGGAGCTGCAGGCAGGTGGCCGTCCCACTGAACGGCGTGGACGACAACGGGCCGCTTGCGGTACTGGGCAGACTTCATGCTTGCGTCTCCTCTGCCTGCCGGCGCCGGTCCAACTCGGCGATGAGCCTGTCGGCCACCGTCACGCATGCCTCAAGCTGTTCCTGCTCGGCTGCCATCCATGGGAACTCACTCCCGCCGATGCGCGCCGCCAAGATGGCCGTTGCGATGGCCTCGCGCCTCACGGCACGCGCACGGATGGCCGCGACGGCCTCATCACGCGAGGGGGTCACGCAGGCACCTGCGTCTTGCGTTCGGCACTCCACACGTCGAGCATGGCCGCGAGCTCGTCCACGCCGTAGTCCAGGAGGGTCATGGCCTCCTGCTTCGTCAAGTCCTTACTGGACGCCAACGGGCGGCCGATGATGTCGGCGATGAACGCGCGGAAGTCATCCCGCTGGTCGCTGCCGACACCCAACTTGCTGCCGATGGTGTGCAGGGCCTTGAGTTGCGCGCCCGTGATCGGCTCGACATCCAACCGACCCTGCCCCACCTCGGGCTCGTCGCTCGTCAGGTCGTCGAACGAGACGCCATCACCCTCGGCGATAGGCTCGACCGCGAGAGCTCCGGGCGCCGCACCCTCCGACTTCGCCTCCGTCGCCTTCACGGGCACCTCGCGGACGGCGACATCCAGGACGTTTCCCTCCCCGTCAACGCGCGCGCCCATCTCCTCGGGCGTGTACACCGGCGTCGTGAACACATCCGGGCAGAACCACCGCTGCCCGTTGCTCATGGCCCGCGCGAACAACATGTTCCGCGGGAACTTGCTCAAGTTCTGCGTCCCGGCCTTCTTGGCGTCCTCCAGGCTGAACGTGCTGACGCCGAGACTCTCCCCCGCCTCGAAGTACTCGATGCTGCACACCTGGTCGGTCATCTCACGCACGCGGTAGTCGTACTTGCCGCTGCCCTTGACCTTGGCCGCCATGAGGTGCGCGCCTACGGTGGCCTTGCCCTGAATGACGTGAATGCCGCTCATGGCGCTGAACGGGTCGATGCCCCACGCCTGCCCGGCCATGATCTTGACGCCGGCCTGTGCGGCGTCGCTGGCGTCCTTGAAGAACCCGCTCTTGGCCATCATCGTGGCCACGCGCGCGAGCTCGTCGACGCTCTGGATGCTCAGGCCCACGACGGGCCGCGTGGCTAGTTCGTTGCTCATTCGGTTCCCCCTTGCGAGGTGATTTCGGCGCGGTGTAGGGCGGCGAGTTCGCGGGCGAGCTTGTAGTCGAGTTCGGTGAGTGTCACGGCCAACTGGGCGCCTCGGTGGTTGCGCTCGGCATCCTCAAGGCGGACGCGGTCCGCGGTGGTGAGGTCGGCGAGGCGCGCTTTGCGTTCGGCTTCGTTCTTGCCTTCAACGCCGGCGAGGATGACCTCGTTCTCGCGAGTGGCGAGGTCGCCGCGTGCGCGCGCGAGGACGTTCGCGGAGCGCGCCAGCTCCTCGTGAGCGACCTTGAGGGCGTCCGTGGCGTCACTGATGGCCTGCTGGTAGACGTGAGTCGGGCTGTGGTTCACGCGGTCCTCCCAAGCGCGACTCGGCCGCTGCCCCGGCAGTCTGGACAGGTGTCCCAGTCGTCGTTGACGCACCCGCCGCCGACACTCCGGGAGCGGGCGACGATCTCGCCGCGACCGTGGCAGCGGGCGCAGGTGTTCAGGCTCTTGGCGAGCGCGCGGGCCTTCGCGGTCTTGGCTTGGCGGCGCACCTCCTCGATGACGGCGCGGACTACTGCGAGCTCGTCGATGTTGAGGCCGGACGGCAGTAGGTCCGCACCGTCCAGGACCTCAAGGAGGGTGGCGACGGCGGTCTCGGCGTCTAGTTCGCGTTCGCCGGTGAGGCGGTGGTCGCAGTGCGGGCATTCGTTCGGGA
Source organism: Deinococcota bacterium (assembly GCA_963170125.1). Classification (GTDB taxonomy): domain Bacteria; phylum Deinococcota; class Deinococci; order Deinococcales; family Trueperaceae; genus JAAYYF01. The sequence continues at coordinate 73,357 of CAUJFI010000018.1, forward strand.
TGTACTCGCCCTCGTCGACCATGCTGTCGCCCGTGTAGAGGCGGTCTACGCCGTCCCAACCAGGGCAGGTGGGGTCGGAGCAGTAGGCGGTGTCGTAGCTGCGGCCTCTCATGCGCGCCACCGCCTGACGACCCACTCGATGCCGTCGTGAGCGGCGACAACGACCCCGACGGCGAGGCTGAGGAGCACGAACAGGGCGAGGACGCCGAGGGACGGGCTGCTCACGAACAGGAGCACCAACGCCTCAGCGAGGCTCACCGCGTCACCGCCTCGCTGGACCGCCGAGACGGGAACGCAGGCTTGGAGGTGAGCAGGTCGAACTCGACGCCGTACGACTCCTGCCGCTTTCGGGCCGCCTCGTGCTGCAGGCGAATCGCCTCACCCGTCCGACCATGGTCGAGGTGGCCCTCGGCGCGCGCCTCGAGGTCGGCGATCTCCCGCTGCAGGTCACGCAGCCGTTCGAGGTCGTCCTGGCGGGTCTTCCCTGGGGACTGTGCTACGTTGGTCATGGATTTTCCTTTCGTTCCCGCGTGCCGCGCGGGTCTAGGAGCCATGGCCCCCGCAAGGGGGCCGCTTTCTGCCGTCTAGTTGGCCCGTCGTTCGGCGAGGTGCCGCCGGATGTCGGGCGTGATCGGGTCGGGAGCATGGTGCTCGTGTTGGTCCATGAAGCGGTCGAGTTCGGTGCGGGAGAAGACGAGCTTGCGGCCGAACTTTGTGGCGCGCAGACTGCCGGCCTTGACTAACCGGTAGATTTCGTGCCTGCCGGTGCGGAGCAGTTCGCCGGCCTCCTGGGCATCCAAGTACTGCAGGGCGGAGAGATATTGAACGCGCTCGGCAGTCATGTGGGCATCACCTCGGTGTTCTTCCCATCGGTGCCCTCGTGCGCCACTCGAATCGCCTCCTTCTCTGGGATGCGCCATTGGCGGCCAACCTTGACCGCGTGGATCCGGCCCGCCTGGATGAGGCGGTAGATGCTGAACTCGCTGACGTTCAGGGCTTCTGCCAGTTCGCGTGGGGTTTTCATCGACAGGCTGTCCATACAGTCAACAGCATAGACTGTCAGTAGATGCAGAGTCAAGCCTGAGCGTCTATGCTATGCACTGATGGTAGGTGCGCGCAGGTGCTAGCTGTTGCTAACCTCGACTGGATGGCGAAGACATCTACGACGAGGAGCGCGCGGCCGCCTTGGGGGCGGAAGCTCGCGGCCCGTAGAACAGAGCTCGGCTTGAGCCTCGGCGCGATCGAAGCGGCCACGGACGGCGTCGTCTACACCCAATTGCTCTACCGCCTCGAGAACGGCCGCATGAATCCGCAGAACCTCAAGGCGCACCAGCTGTCGGCTCTCTTATCTGTACTAGAGTGGTCCCACAACGACTGGGATGCACTGCTGGGAAGGCCCACGTTCTCCGTCCCAGACGACGACTCTCTGGGCTCGTTCGATCCCGCCTTCGGCCCAGTCGAGATTCCAGGGGGCCTGGTAATGGTGGCAATCGTGGGGAGCGTCAACGGCGGCCGCCCCTCCAGCTATGGTCTACCCGTCCGGAAGGACTTCGTTCGCGGCGGCAACACCCGAGCCTACGAAGTCTTCGGTGACAGCATGACCGCAGCCGACGGCAGCGGCATCCACGACGGCGACTGGGTTCTAGTCGACACCAGCCTCACCAACCCTGTGAACGGCAAGGTCTTCTTGCTCGAGATAATCGGCGACGGCATGACCGTAAAGCGTCTCCGCCAAATCGGCAACGACTGGGTATTCATGAGCGATAACCCACGCGGCGAATCCTGGACTCAAGACCAGGTCCGCATCGTCGGAGAGGTCTACGGCCGCGTTGATTATGAGGCAATTCATTAGGCCTAGAGACCGAAAGGGGGAAGGATGAACAAGAGGCTTGTCGGCGTCCTGATCGCATTTGTCCTCGCGACCATAGTCAACGCCAGGACCATATTCACCCCAGACGGAACGCTGCTATACCGGTCAACGGGGGATACCTTCACGAGCGTTGCTGCGGCAATGCGGGAGCACTTCCCGGGCATGCCCTACCATTCACACATCGCCTTTGACTCGGAAGTAGACGGTTCGGTCACCTTCAAGCTGTTGACCAATGAGCCCCTTCTCATCTTCATAGAAGATGCACGTCCCACCGAGGAGCAGCGACTCGATATCCATGAACTCATCGAGTCGTTCGATTATGAGGACTACCTCTATGGATGGGAACTGGCTTTCGATCTCAAGATGTATGGAATCGAACTCGGCCTCGGTGACCTTTACGTCCTGAGCGCCCTCGGCCCCCCAAGCTCCTACGCGGAACGCACATCGGCGGCCGGAAGCCTCAGCCTCATCAGCTACCGGCAATACGGCCTTGTGCTGACGTTCCTTAACGGGCGCCTGACCGAAGTGCTCGAGGTCCGGTAGCCATGCCTCGTAAGCGCTCGCGGCGTTCGCCTGGTGAAGGCAGTGTTGTGTTCCGGAAGGACACCGGGAAGTACCAGGGCGCCGTTGTGGTTGGCGTAACCGCTCGTGGAAACCCCCGGCGGATCAAGAAGAGCTTCCTCACGAAGGCCGAGGCGGTCGCTTGGGTGAACGACCGCATCGCCGAGCTGCATCACGGCATGCAGCTCGACAGTAACGCTACGCTCTACGACGCGTATGACGCCTGGATGAGCAACGGCAAGACATTGGCCGGGTGGCAGTCGGCCACGATCGACTCGTACGAGCGCACCATAGAGCGCCTCGTCCTCCCCTACCTCGGGCACCTCCGCGTGCGAGACGTGACCGCGCCGGCCATTCGCACACTACTAACCAACCTGGCCGAGGGAGCACCCGGTAGGAACCCGAACCGCCTCAGGCTCAGAACCGACCCAGAGAAGGCCAGTGAGCCTCCCCGCGCGCAGGGCCCGGCCGGCATAAAGCGCGCGCACTCTTACCTCTCGCTCGTCCTGAACGACGCAGTGCGCATGAGCCTCATCCCGGCGAACCCTGCGCGCCAGGTCACGCCACCCACGCCACCCGAGCCGCTGGTGCAACGCTGGTCTGAGGAGGAGATGGCGAGCGTCGTGCGCCGCGCGCTTGAACGCGACGACCAAGTGAGCCGCTATGTGCTCATCGGGTTAGGTACTGGCCTTCGCACCGAAGAGATCCTGGGCCTAACCTGGGCGTCCGTGGACCTCGACGAACGAATCCTGTTCGTTGAGCAGGTGGCCTCTAGCACCGGCCCGAAAGAGGTGCGGATGGGAGGCAAGACCGCAGCGGCGAAGCGGCCGCTCCCCTTCGACTCGGTCACGGCCGGCGCCCTCCAACGTCAACGCGAGTACGTGCTTCAGTTGCCAGCCATCCGTGAGGCCGAGAACGAGAAGCGCGCCATTGCAGGTAAGGAACCGCTGCCCTGGCATGACTTGGACCTAGTGTTCTGCACGCGGTTCGGCACGCTGTGGGACCGCGGCACCTTGCGTCGACAGTTCAACGAGCTGCAAGACGAAGCGAACGTGAACAGGATCCGCTTGTACGCCACTCGGTCCACGCACGGCTCTACACTGGCGGACGCGGGCGTGAACCTGCACGCCCTGGCAGAGCGCCTCGGGCACACTGACCCGCGCTTCACGGCCAAGAAGTACCTGCGTGGATCCAGCGCGGCGCACAGGAGCGTGGCAGACAAGATCGGGCGGATTCTCGAGGCGGCAGGCCGGGGCAGCTCCGGGGCAAACGGTAGCCCTATACCCCTAGCGGCAGCACCTGACACGGCCTCATCGGGCGGTGGTCATGAGGTGGAAATGCCGCCACAAAGCCACTTGGAGCCACAAGGCGCCTAATCGCGCATGGTCACGGACCAGAATCGCACTCACGAGGTCAGGGGTTCGAATCCCCTCAGCTCCACCAAGGCAAACGTGCTGGGAACGGCGCTTCTTGACGAGGCGCCGTTCAGCGTTGCTGGCCCGGGTAGCAGGTCGGTGGCAGAGGGTGCCGTGAGCGCCGGCCTCACCCGGCCGGGCCCTGTGCGTATCCTTCCGTGAGGCTCACGGACGGGCCACGACGGGAGACGATCACCATGCCCAAGTACTTGTTCTCGGTCCTTCACGATTCTGACGGCATGGCCACCGCCGAGGAGATGGCCGCGATCGACACCTTCAACGAACGGATCCAGGCCGATGGCCACCGGCTCTTCGCCTGCGGCCTGGCCGCGCCGGCCACGGCGACCGTAGTCGATGGCCGCGGTCGCGAGGCGGTGCTCACCGCCGGATCGTTCACGGGGTCCGAGGAGCACGTCGTGGGGTTCTGGATCATCCAGGCTCCAGACCGGGACGCGGCGCTCCGGCTGGCTACCGAGGCGTCGAGGTGCTGTAACAGGCGGATCGAGCTCAGGGCCCTGTTCGACTGACCGGCGGCCGGGCGACGACGCAGCAGGCGGCCGCTCGTCAGCGCTCGGGCACGAGATGTGAGTAAGCCCACAGGTCTGGCCCTTCCCGAGTGTGTCGCCAGGCTGTTACACTCTCTCTCGGCCCACGACCCCCCGCGTGGGCCACTTTTCATAGGTATGCACCTATGAGAATCCCGCTACCCAGGCGAGTTCTGAGGTTCCTACCCCAACAGCTTACCGGACACTGCGCGAGTCGGCCCATGCCGAGAGACTCGGCGACGCGGTCAGCCGAGGGCGACGTCCAGCACCAGCATGACCAGGGCGCCCAGCATGGTGCCGAGCGTCGCAACGCGCTCGTGCCCGTTCCCGTGCGTCTCCGGCACGATCTCGTCGAGGATCACGAACAACATGGCGCCCGCGGCGAAACCCATGGCGTAAGGCAGGATGGGCGCCGCGACATGCACCAGCCAGGCGCCTATCACGGCCAACGGGACCTCGACCACCCCCGCCCTGATCCCCGTGAACGCGGCGTACCAGAGGCTGCCCATCCCAGCGTTGCGCGCCGCGACGGCCACCGCGAGGCCCTCCGGCACGTTCTGGATGCCGATGGCCAACATGAGCGCGATGGCGTCGTTCAGGTTGCCGCTGCCGAAGCCGACGCCGACGGCGAGGCCCTCCGGCATGTTGTGGAGGGTGATGGCGACGATGAAGAGGAGCACGCCCGAGAGGCCGCTGCGCCGGCGCGCGTCCGCGCCGGACTCCTGCGCGGCGTCGGCCCGCGACCGGCCCGTCACGAGCACGTGGATGTGTGGCACCCACGCGTCGGCGCGGTCGAGCATGATGACGCCGAGGACCATGCCTATGACGACGGGGAGCAAGCCGCCGACCTCGATGCCGGGCAGGATGAGGCTCGTGAAGCTCGCGGTGAGCATCACGCCGGCCGCGAACCCGAGCGCCGCGTCGAGCGAGCGCCGCGTGGGGTTGCGCCACACGAGAACCGCCAGTGCGCCGAGCAGATTGAAGGAGGTGATGATCAGCCCACCCCAGAAACCCTGCCAGACGGGGTGTGGCCCGATCACCTTCGCGAAGAGGTCGACTAACCCATCCATCGGCGCCAGTTTATGTTCCCGCCGACCGGGGAGGGGCCGAGAACCGGCGGACAACGGACTTCGCACACTCTCCGGCCCCAGGATCGGACCATGATGTGGCCATGCCCCACCATCCGACCCGCGACGTCGCAAGGACCGCGATCGCTACCGCACTGCTCCTGACGGCCTTCTGCGGCTGCGCGGAGAGCAGGTCGCAGACTCCTCCCCCGCCAGGTCGTGGGCCGGACCTCGCCGGCTGCCCCCTGCTGCCTGCCGACGACATCTGGAACGCCCCCGTCGACGGGCTACCGGTCCTGCCACGGACGAGCGACTACGTGGCGTCCATCGGCGCGGGCCTGCCCGTGCGCGCCGACTTCGGGTCGGGGCTCTGGGAGGGCGCGCCGATCGGCATCCCGTTCACCACCGTCGCAGCCGGCCAACCGACGGTGACCGTGAGCTTCCAGTACGCGGACGAGTCGGACCGCGTGCCGTACCCCCTCCCGCGCGACGCGCCCGTGGAGGGCGCGCCGATCGGTGGCGTGGCGCCAGGCGGCGACCGGCACGTGCTCGTCGTGGACGTCTCGAGCTGCGTCCTGTACGAGCTGTTCGACGCCGAGCTGCAGAGGGACGGGAGCTGGACCGCCGGCTCCGGCGCCGTCTTCGACCTGCAAAGCAGCGCCCTCAGACCGGACGGTTGGACGTCGGCCGACGCCGCCGGCCTCCCGATCCTCCCCGGCCTCGTGCGCTACGACGAGGTGGCGGCGGGCGAGATCGCCCATGCCATCCGGTTCACGGCGCCGCGTACGCGCGACGCCCACGTGTGGCCCGCGCGCCGCGACGCCTCCAACCGTAGCGACCCCGCGCTGCCGCCCATGGGTCAACGCTTCCGCCTGCGCGCTGACTTCGACGCGAGCGGGATGGCGCCGGAGGTGCAGGTCATCGTGAGGGCCATGCAGCGCTACGGCCTCGTTCTCGCGGACAACGGCTCGAGCTGGTTCCTCTCAGGCGCGCCGGACGAGCGCTGGGACAACGAGGTGCTGCGGCAACTCATGCTCATCGAGGGGAGCGACTTCGAGGCGGTTGACGTCTCCAGCCTCATGGTCGACCCCGACTCCGGGCAGGCCAGGTGAGGGCGTGCGCTTCGTCTGCGTGACGCCTAACGCCGCCGTCGACCGCATCCTGCACTTGAGCCAGCCGCGCGCGCCGCACGGCCTGAACCGCGTGGCGCGCGCGATCGAGTCGGCGGGCGGCAAGGGGATGAACGTCGCCCGCGTGCTTCGCGCGCTGGGGGCCGACGTGAGCGTGGCGGGGTTCCTCGCCGGCCTCAACGCCGCGCGGTTCGAGGCGCTCCTCGAGCGCGACGGCCTGGACGGACCGTTCGTGCGGGTGACCGGTGAGACGCGCGAGTGCCAGATCGTGGTGGACGGCCACGGTCAGCCGATGGAGATCAACGACCCGGGGCCCTTGGCCGAGGCCAGCGATTGGGAGCGGCTCGCCGCCGGGCTGCCGGAGGGGCGCCTCGTCATCTCGGGAAGCCTGCCGCCGGGCCTGTCTCCCGAGGAGTTCGGGCGGTTCCTCACCGTGGTCGCCGAGCGGCGGGGCGAGAAGCCGGTAGTCGACACGAGCGGACCGTTCCTCGTCGCGGCGGTCGCCGCGGGCGTCGCCCTCGTCAAGCCGAACGAGCACGAGATCGGGCTCCTGAGCCCGGGAACCGCCGACCCGATCGCCGCGGCCCACGAGGCCTACGCGCGCACGGGCGTCCCGGTCCTGCTAACGCTCGGGGCGGCGGGCGCCGCGTACGTCGGTGCGGAGGGCGCCTTCGTGCCGGCGCCTGCCGTCGATGCCGTCAACCCCGTCGCGTCAGGCGACTGCCTGCTGGCGGCCTTCCTCTGGGCCAGCGCCCAAGCGTGGCCGATGGCGGAGGCGCTGAGGCTGGGAGTGGCGGCGGGCGCCGCCAACGCGCGGCTCGGCGGCGGCGGGCGCCTGAGCCGCGAGGAGGTCTTCGGGCAGCTCCCGCGGGTGGCGCAGGCGAGCGTGCTCGGTTGAGGCGCGGGCGAAGCGCGGACCTACTCGGGCGGGGAGGCTAGGCGTGAACGACGTACCCCGAACTCCGCCGCGCTCGAACGGCTCCGTGACGGCCGCGCCTGGCTAGCCGGCGGAGATCACGAGCCTACTTCTTCAAGATGTCGTACGCCTCGCCGATCAGCTTGAACTGCTCCTCGGCGAGCCTGACCATGGCGCGCGGCATCTTCTTCGAGCGCATGGCGTCCGGGTGCACCGCGGCGCGCAGCTCCCGGTAACGCTGCTCGATCTCCAGCTTGGAGGCGCCCTCACGTACGTCCAGGACCGTCATGGCCTCCGCGACCGTGCGCGGACGAGCGGATCCGGGCGGCTGCCCCCGCGCCTGGGCCTCCGTACGCCCGGCGCGGTAGCCCGACTGGTAGGCTGCCTGCCGCTCCGCCCGCAGGCGCTCCTCGCTGGCGCCGAGGGCCGTGCGGTGGCCGTCGGCCATACCCCGCCCGTAGGCCTCGGAAGCGAGCTGCTGCGCCTCGCTCGCGCCGTCGGCGCGCCCCTGCACGTAGGCGGCGTTGGCGGCGGACGAGACGCGCGTCTGCACGTCCGCCTCGTTGAAGAGCCTCGTTGACTCGCGACGTCCTTGTTGCAGTCCGGCGGCGAAACGGTCGTCGATGAGCTTCGTCAGGTACGCCCGCGTCAGCTCCGTCCGCCGTACCGAGTGGGACTTGGCCACCTCGTCAAGCTCCGCCGCCGCCGCGGCAATATGGGTCGCCACCGTGTCGGGAGCCGCCGAGAACCCGGGGTAGTCGCGGGGCGCCAGGGTAACGGCCAACCAGAGGCCGAGCCCGGCGCAGGCGACGGCGAGGAGCAGCCACGGCCACGATGGCAGCCCGGCCGCCCATCCGGACTGCGCGGGCAGCGCGCCCACAGCGCCCGCGAGCGCCACACCGGCGAGGAGCGCCCCTCCACCAAGGGTCGCCACGAGCACCCGTTCGCGCCTGCGCACGAAGCTCGTCACGCGCCGCCGCTCCGCCTCGGCCTGGTGCACCCAAGCGTGCCGGTAACCCAGCCGCACGCCGTCGCGGTAGAGGGCCTCGACGAGGAGGTCGGTCTGAGGAAGGTCCCGGACCGCCTGCGTGTCGCGCCGCGCCTCGCTGCCCCGCACAACGAGCCAGACGACGAGCACCGCGGCGACCACCGCGACCAGGAGGCCCATCAGCACGCCCCCGGGACTCGGGCCGGCCTCGCGTCACCGGACGCCAGGTCGTCCACTAGCGCCTCGGTGTGGGGCGCGTACAGGTCCGCTTCGGTGGCGTCTCGGATCATGCGTCTCGCCTCCAGCGACCCAAAAAACGGAACAGGACGTGCTCATTCGCGTGAGGCACGTCCTATCTTACGTTTGGTGGGTCGTGTAGGACTCGAACCTACAACCTACTGATTAAGAGTCAGCTGCTCTACCGGTTGAGCTAACGACCCACGGCGCGCACCGCGGCGCGAACGTCGTGAAGTGTACGCAATGAGGCCACGCACGGTCAACCGCCGGGGTCCAGCAGGGCCGCCCCGGCGCCATGAACCGCGGGGAGTCAGCTCGCTGGGTCGGTTGACAACGCCTGTTGCATGACCGTATGTTTGTACAACAGCACGTGTACGGCTCGAAGGCGCCCGACAAGGCACACCTTGGGGGCGGAGCAGCACTCCACTGCAAGCGATCGGTGGTCCAAGGAGGACGGCATGCATCGGATCAAATGGTTGCTACTCTCGCTAGTCGCTCTGGTTCTCATGTCGGCCAACGCGGAGAAGCTGACGTTCGTTCTGGACGTCACGGAGAACCGGTCGGACGAGGGGCAGGCCATCGTCGCCCAGCTCCAGGCCATAGGCATCGACGCGTCCCTGCGGGTCTGGCAGACAACGGTCCTGAGGGACGAGATGCTGGCCGGCACACGCGCAGCCTCCACCTCCGACTGGGGCAGCGCCTACTTCGACCCGTTCGATCTCGCCATCCCGAAGCTTCGCACCAAGGACCGCGGCAACTACTCCTTCTACTCGAACGCCGCCGTCGATGAGGCCTTCCGCGTCGCCTCTACCTCGATCGACGACGCTACGCGCGAGCAAGCCTACCTGACGGCGCAGCGCCAGATCTTCGCTGACGCCCCCTTGGTGTTCGGGTACGTGCTACAGAACATCGAGGCCGCGTCGGACAGCGTCCAGGGCTGGGAGCCCGCGGCCGACAACAGCGAGAACTTCTCGCGAGTGTCCGTCATCGGGTCCGACACGCTCGTGATCGGGATGCGCGTCAACGCGGTCGTGACGCTTGACCCGGCCATGTACCGCGACCGCGACACCGAAGCGGTCCTCCGCAACATCTTCGACGCCCTGACCATCCCCACGGCCGAGGGTCAGGTGCAACCCCACCTGGCTACGGCGTGGCGCGTCATCGACCCGCTGACCTACGAGTTCGACCTGCGCTCGGGCGTCACCTTCAGCAACGGCGAACCCTTGGACGCCGACGACGTCGTCTTCACCTTCGAGCGCATCCTCACGGAGGGTGCCATCGATGGCGCGACGAGCCCGCGTGCGGGCCTGCTGGGTCCCATCGACCATGTCGAGAAGGTCGACGCGACCACCGTTCGCTTCGTCTACAAGGAGACGTTCCCGCAGGAACTCGTATTGCAGGCGCTCACGCACTTCCAGATCGTGCCGAAGGACTACCTGACCGAGGTGGGCGTAGCCGCGTTCACCGCCAAGCCCATCGGCTCCGGCCCCTTCGTCTACGCGCGCGGCGCGCTCGATTCGCAGGTCGTGCTCGAGGCCAACCCCACGCACTGGAACGGCGCGCCGAAGCTGAAGAGCGTCGTGTGGCAGATGATGCCGGAGGCGTCGACGCGCATCGCCGCGCTTCTCGCCGGCGAGGTCCAGGTGATCCAGGCCGTTCCGCCCGACCTCGTCGAGCGCATCGCCAGCGTGCCGGGCGTCGCCGTCCATACCGCTCTGGGAACGCGCTCCTACCAGATCGAGCTGAACAACGCCGCCGCCCCGTTCGATGACACCCGCGTGCGCCAGGCACTGAACTACGCGATCGACTGGGACAGCATCCTGAAGAACATCTACCGCGGCTACGCCGACAGGCTGTCAACGGTGTTCCTGCCAAGCGGGTTCGGCTACGCCGAGGACCTGGCGCCGTACCCGTACGACCCGAACAAGGCCAAGGAGCTCCTCCGCCAAGCCGGCTACGAGACGAACTGACCGGCGGCTCATCTGGGTGGCGCCTCAAAGTTAGGGGCGCCACCTTAATGTTTACCTTGAGGGAGTCCGGACCCGGTCGCGCGCGGGCCACCCCGCCTCGGACCGGAAGTACGAGGAACCCATGCGCCTGACGAAGCTGCTCGAACGCGTGCTGTCCGCCGTCCCCGTCGCCCTCGGGGTAGCGATCCTCGCCTTCCTGTTCCTGCGCTTTCTCCCGGGCGACCCGGTGGAGATCATGCTGGGCGACACCCAGGTGTCGCAGCAGCAGCTGGCCGCGCTGCGCAGCCAGCTCAACCTCGACAAGCCACTCCTCACCCAACTCGGCATCTTCCTGTCGGGCCTCCTGCGAGGCGACCTCGGCGAGAGCATCGTCAAGCACGCGCCCGTGGCGAAGCTCATCGGCGACACGCTCCCCGCCACGATCGAGCTCACCCTCGCGACGGTCCTGGTTGGCATCCTCATCGCCCTGCCGGTTGGCATCATCAGCGCCGTGCGATCGGGCTCGTGGCTGGACCGCACCGTGCTGTCCGGCGCCCTCGTCGGGATCAGCATGCCGGCGTTCTGGTTCGGCCTAATCATGATCCTCCTGTTCGCGGTCGAGCTAAGGGTCCTGCCGACGTCGGGCCGCATCGCCGCCGCCATGGTAGTCGACCGGACCACCGGCTTCATGTTGGTAGACACGTTGCTGGCCGGCGATCTCAAGGCCTTCGGGGTAGCCCTCAAGCACCTCGTCCTGCCGGCCCTGACGTTGGGTGTGGTGTTCGCAGCCGTGCTCGCGCGCGTGGTGCGCACCTCGATGCTCGAGGTCCTCAGCAAGGATTACGTGACGACGGCGCGCGCCAAGGGCCTGCGCGAGTGGGGCGTCATTCTCAAGCATGCGCTGCGCAACGCCCTCATCCCGGCGCTCACGGTCACGGGCCTGCAGTTCGGCGAGTTGCTCGGCGGAAACATGATCGTCGAGACGGTCTTCGCGTGGCCGGGCCTCGGTAGACTCGTCGTCAGCTCCATCTTCGCGCGCGACTACGTGGTCGTGCAGGCGGCCGTCATGCTCTACGCTCTCACGTACGTAGGGGCCAACCTCGTGGTCGATGCGTTGTACACGCTCCTGAACCCCCGGATAGCGTTGTGAACCGCGCGCTGAGGGTGCTGGCGACGCCGCTGGGCCGCATCAGCGCTACCGTGGTGGCCGTGTACGTGCTCGCCGCCGTCCTGGCGCCGGTGCTGGCTCCCTACGGTCCGGACACGGGCGACCTGACCCGGCGCCTGGCTCCACCATCCGCGCAGCACTGGTTCGGGACGGACTCGCTCGGCCGCGACATCCTCACCAGGACCCTCTACGGGGCGCGCGTCTCACTGCTCATCGGCGTCCTCACGGTAGCGATCACCGCCGTGTTCGGGACCGCGCTCGGCGCCCTCGGCGGCTTCTACCGCGGCGCCTTCGACGCGGTGGTCGGCCGGCTGACGGAGCTGCTCCTCGCCTTCCCTTACCTGATCTTCGCCATCGGCATGATGGCGTTCCTCGGGCCCGGGTTCGCTAACCTCGTGGCCGCCCTCTCGCTCAAGGGGTGGGTGGAGTTCTACCGGCTGGCGCGCGGCGAGACCCTCGACCAGGCGGAGAGGGAGTACGTGGAGGCCTCGCGGGCGCTCGGCCAGAAACGGCCGCGCACGCTCTTCAGGGAAGTCCTCCCCAACGTGCTGCCCGCCGTCAGCGTGCTGAGCACGCTGCGGATCGGCTACTTCATGGTCCTCGAAGCGTCGCTCAGCTTCCTCGGGGTCGGGATCCCGCCCAACATCCCGGCCTGGGGCTCGATGATCGCCGAGGGTCGCGGCGTGCTGTTCATCGCCTGGTGGGTCAGCACGATCCCTGGCATCGCCCTGCTCGTCCTCGTCCTGGCCATCAACCTGCTCGGCGAGAGCCTGCAGGAGGCCTACGCGCCCAGGAGCAAGAACCGCCGCGGCTTCGGCCGCCCGGTCGTCGGCAAGGTCCGCTGACAAGGACCGCGCCAGGGAGGCACCATGCGTCCACCTGTCATCGGGATCACCGTTCACGTCGCCGAGGTCATGGCGAAGGAAGGGCATCCGGAGTGGCGTTTCCAGGTCGGCGCCCGCTACGCCGAGGCCGTCCGGGAGGCCGGTGGCCTCCCACTGCTGGTGCCGACGCACGCCGCGGCCTCCGCGCAAGCGGCGGACGTGATCGCCGCCATGGACGCCGTCCTGCTCAGCGGCGGCGGGAGCATCCCGAGCCGGTACTTCCTCGACCACCCCGACCCGAGCCTGCGCGAGACGAACCCCGAGCGCTACGACTTCGAGGTCGAGCTCGTCCGCCTGGCCTGGGCGAACCGGACGCCGCTACTCGGCATCTGCCGCGGCCACCAGACCATCGCCGAGGCGCTCGGCGGCACCATCCGGCGCGACCTGAGCCGCGCGGGCGCCAAGAGCCACTACCAGACCGAACCCCCGACCGTGACCACCCACACGGTCGCGCTGACGGGCGGCAGCGCCCTGGCCGACTGGCTCGGCGCCGAAGCCGCGGTCAACAGCTTCCACCGCCAGGTCGTCGACCGCCCGCCGCCGGGCTGGCGGACGACCGCCGTCTCCGACGACGGTTGGACCGAGGCGATCGAGGCCGAAGAAGGGTTCGGGCTCGGCGTGCAGTTCCACCCCGAGTGGCTGTCGGACCGCCACCCAGGCTTTCGGCGGGTGTTCGAGGAGTTCGTTCTCGCCGCCAAACGCTACTCGGGAGGCGCCGGCGGCTAGCCCGGGTACAGGCGGGGCGGGTCGTGCCACGCGCTCGCGGGCGTCGACGGCTTCGGCTGGCGGCGCCTCAATCCCTGTTGAACTGCTGCCATGCGCGCTCCGCCTGGGCGAGCCGCGCCGCGGCGCCGGGCAAGGCCGCCTCGGTGAGCGTGAGCAGGGCGTGGCTGACGCTGACGAGCGCCGTGTACGAGTCCAACACGCCCGTGCTCCCCACGTGGGCCCGCAACACGCTGGTCCCGGGGGGGACGTCGTTGCCCGGGCTGGCGTCCGTGAGGACCGCGACGCCAACCCCGACGTCGGCGAGGAACCGCAGGGTGCGCTGGACTTCCTGGGAGTGGCGCCGCAACGAGACGACGAGCACGAAGTCCTCCGGCCCGAGGTCGAACAGGAGGTCCACCGCCGTGCCGCTGACCGGGGGCGCCACGTCGACGCGCTCGCGCATGGTGCGCAGCACCAACCCCAGGTGCAGCGCGATCGGGTGCGAGAAGCGCCGACCGAACAGGAGGACGCGGCGGGCGCCCGCCAAGGCGCCGGCCGTAGCCTCGAGCGCCGTCAGGTCGAGGTGCTGGTAGCTCTGCCCCAGGTTCTGCACCTCGCGTCGGTAGACGGCCTGGACCGTATCGCGCTCCTGGGTGCCGACGTCGCTCAGGACCAGCTCGCGCTGCATGGCGACGGTAGTCAGGTACGCCACCCGCGCCTGCTCCTGCAGCTCGGGGAAGCCCGTGAAGCCCAGGCCCTGGGCGAACCGGACGATGGTGGAGCGGTGCACGCCCAGCTCCTTGGCGAGGTCCGTGCTCGACAGGTAGCCCCAACGTTCCTGCTGGTCCACGAGGTGCGCTGCCAGGCGGCGCTCCTGCGGGGTCAGGCGGTCCGCCGCCCTATCGAGCCGCGCCCGTAGCTCGTCCGCCTGCTGCTCCGAACTCATGCGGCCCAGCGTAACCGGCTGGCGCGAAGAGGCGACGCCAAGCTTCGCTCCCGAGGCCTCGGCGCGGTCGTCAGTCGACCGGGACCTCCACGCTCAGGAGCGGCGCGTACTGCTGGGCGCCGAAGATGTCGGAGTCGCCGGCACTGCCGCTCGGTCGTCCGCGAAGGATGGTGAACTTGATGGCGAAGGCCGGGTCGTACGCCACGAAGTCCGTGATCCGCGCCGGGTCGATGCGGTAGAGCTCTGCCACGGAGGCACGGCTCAGGACACCGCTCCCTTTCACCAGCTCGTAGTTCGCGCGGTCGCGGAAGATCACGTCGAACGTTATCCGGTCGACGCCCGCGTTCTTGCTGCGGATGGTCTTGGCCAGCTCTGAAAGCTTCCTACTGGCCATCAGCGACCACCCGACCCGGCGGCAGCCAGACCGACCTCGGCGGTATGGAGCTCGAACAGCTCCAACGGGTCGGCGACCGCGACGGTGTGGTTGAGGGTCCAGCGGTACGCCGGGCTCACGCGCGTCACCTCGTCGAGGGGGAAGGCCACCCCGCCGGCCGTGCCCTTCACGTCGGGCAGGCGCGCGTAGAACATCTGGCGCGTGCCGGTGAGGGTGACCTCCTCGGCCATCTCCGCCGTAGGCGCCACGCCGAACACCATGATGCCCAGCTCATGCCCGGGGCTGTCGCGGAGCGGCTCCATCTCTCCCATCACGCCGTCGCGCCCGTAGACCTGGTAATGCAGCTCGTAGCCGGCGCTCTCGGGCTCGCCGAACCGCTCCCTGACCTGCTGCTTCGCCCAGCCGATGACCTCGTCGATGCGCGCGATGGTGTATGGGTCCCGGACGCCGGCGAAGCCCATGTAGCGCTCTCCCACCTTGCCGGAGCCCTCGAGCTTGACCCGCACCTTGTCGGCCCTCACGAACCGGGGGCCCGTGACGCGCGTGGTGCGTTCGTCGTACTGCTCGTAGCGGCAGTCCGTCATGTCGAGCATGCCGCCGGCCACGTACTCGTAGAAGGGGTTGGAGCGCTCGTACATCGCATGGCCGGCGACGGACGCGATCGTGCAGCGCTGGTCGGGATGCATCGCGGTCACCTTCACGTCGTCGAAGCCGATCTCACCGATGACGCTCTCCTTGCCGGCGTACGGCTCCGCGTTGAAGGACGCGCATTCGAGGACCTTGCCCAGGTAGTAGGCGAGCGACTCGGGGTAGCCGGCGCGGATGGCGGGCGCGGCGAAGATCACGGCGTCCGAGCTGCGGCCCCCGATGATCACGTCCGCTCCGCGGTTCAGGAGCTCCAGGTAGGGGTGCACGCCCGCGACGGCCACGATGCGGGCGGTGGCCTCCAGTTCCTGCGGCGTCAGGTCGCCCCGGCCGTCGAGCCCCTCGACCGCCTCGCCGCTACTCATCTTGGCCTGGAGGTAGCCCTTCGGGACCTCCGAGTAGAAGTAGCCGAGCTTGAACGGCTTCAGGCGATGCTGAGCGGCGATGTCGCGGATCATCTGCACGTACATGTCCACTCTGCTGTTGGTGCCGGTGTCGCCCGCCGAGCCTATGAGCATGGGGACACCGAGCTTGCGTGCCGCCAGCAGCATGTGTTCCAGGTCGTGCCGCTGCCACTCCTTGGGGGAGGTCGACGTGTCCGTGCCGAGCGGAACCGGACCGATGTCGTCCGAGCCGGAGTCGGCCAGGATGAAGTCTGGGCGCGTGGCGACGCCGAGCTCGAAGCTGGGCACCTTGATCGGCGCGAAGCCGAGGTGACCGTTCGGACAAAGGAACCTGAGCGTAGGTCCGGCGTTGCTGCTCATCATGCAGTCCTCTCGCGACCCGTACTGGCTGGGCTGGCGCCCACCCGACATTATCTGTTGCAGGCTGTCAATCTTGACAGCATCTGTTGCACAAACATAGCAGAGCGTCTTGCGGCGGTCAACGGCGCAGGAGCCCTTAGCATGGGCCATGTCCCGCACCGCGCGTCGCATCGCCGGGGCGCCCCGCCCCGACCGACTCGTCTTGCACGTAGTCGTCGCCTTCCTGGCGCTCTCTGGCGCCCCGGCCTTCGCCCAGCTGCCCGCCTTCCTCCAGGTGGGCTCGCGCCTCACGTGGGACGCGGGCGGCTCGAGCCTGTCCGGGAGCCGTTTCGTGCCGGACCCGAACGGTTGGGTCTGGCAGAACGACCAGTGGAACCGGGTCGAGGCGACGTACGGCGGCGGGGGCGTCGGGCTCGTCCAGGTCGACATCCTGGCGGCCGGAGCCGAGGGCCTCGTCGGCGACGTCCGGAGCTACCTCAACACCGACCTCCAGTCGGGCAGCTACGCCCTGAGCGGAGTGGACGTCGCGGTGGGCGACGCCGGCTCCCTGAGCCCCTACTGGATGGCGCCGGCCCGGCTCGCCGCCATGCAGCCCGGCTTCGACGGCATGACGCGTGTGTGGCGCGGGCCGCGCCTCATCAACGGGACGCAGTTCGACACCGTGTCCATCGCGACGATGTCGCAAGCGAGCTACTCGAGCAACACCTACGACGTCGCTTCCGGGCTGCTGCTCTTCGGCGGCAACATGGACGCCCAGCCCGGCGTGATGGCCACCGACCCTAACGGCACGGTCGTGTTCCAGAA
Organism: Deinococcota bacterium; assembly: GCA_963170125.1. GTDB lineage: Bacteria > Deinococcota > Deinococci > Deinococcales > Trueperaceae > JAAYYF01. The sequence goes on from CAUJFI010000018.1 coordinate 90,345, forward strand.
CCAGGGCGCGATCAGCTACAGCCACCTGCTCTTCCTCGGCACCAGGCAGTTGCAGGTGCCGTGGGCGGACCGACCGGCGCCCGACTGGGCCGCGCCAGGCGTGACCATCCTCTACCAGGGGCAGAGCCGTGCCGAGATCGCGGGAGGCGGAGGCCTACCGCCCCTGCCCGGCTCTGCCATGACGATCAGCTACGTGTTCACCCACCGCCTTGGCCGCGCGCTGCTCGGCTATCAGGTCTCCCAGCTGGCCACCACCCAGGGCCTCCCGCCCGATCAGGTCAAGCTGAACCGCGCGTTCGGCAGTGCGGCCATAGACGGCCTGTGGGCCGCGCCCGACGCGCTAGCCAGGCTCCAGGCCGGCCAGGTCCTCGATCAGGACCCGTTCACCGGCATACGGGTCTACTTCGGTGGCGTGCAGAACGGCGCCGCCCTCGTCGTGTACGAGGGTCGTGGTGACGCGCTCGAGAACTATTACGACCCGAGCTCCGGGTTCCTGGTGTTCACGCGCTACCGCAAGCAGGCCGCGAACGTTGGCTTCCAGGTGAACGAGCTCTGGTACACGGGCACGCAGTGAGCCTCGTCTAGGTAGCGCCGGCGGGATCCTCGGCCGCGCTGACGAGGCCGCGCCGGCGCAGCTCGGCCTGCGCCGACGCGAGGTCGCCGTACGTCGCCAGCGGCGCGGAGCCGCTGACGACCTTGCGCTCCAAGGTCGCACACAGCTCCGCCAGCTCCTCGCCGCTCAGTGAGCCGAGGTGCGGCCTGGCCTCGCTCGCGAGTGCCCGACCGCCCTCCGACCGGTTCGGCTCTTCGAAGACCCCCACGCCGTCGACTTCCATGGCGCGCAGACTACCGCCGTCTCGCTTAACGCCGACTTAAGAGCACCGTCAGGCCCGCCGCCGCATGCTGGGCGTCAGGAGCTCCCAGCTATACTCGGTCCCACGAAGCCACGGAGCGCTAACCTCCTGGAGCGAACATGCTCAGCGTCCGGCCCACGGCAACCCCCTTCCACTTGCGCCGCACCAGGCTGCTGGAGCGCATGCCGGACGAACCGGGCTTCATGGTATGGCTCGAAGCGCCGTACGGTTACGGGAAGAGCGTCCTGGCTGGGCAGTGGGCCGCGGAGCTCGAGGGCGACGGCTGGCGTGTCGCGTGGCTCGCGCTCGCGGGCCGCGACCCACGCGCCATGCTGGCCCAGCGGCTCTCCCTCCCCGCCGCCGCGCCGTGGGGCATCATCGACGAGGAGCTGTGGCGCGAGCCGACCCTGCTCGTGCTTGAGGACCTGCAGGGCAGCGAAGACCTGACGCCCGTCTTGCGGCACCACCCGGGCCTCGTCCTGCTCGCTAGCCGCGGCCCCCTCCCCTACCTCGAGCTGCCGAAGCTCCGCACGCAAGGGCGCCTGCTCCACCTCACCAACGACCAGCTCGCGTTCCAGGAGGACGAGGCCGCCGAACTCTTCCAGGACCGAGAGCGCGGACATGAGGCGTGGCGCCTGACGCGGGGCTGGTCGCTGCCGCTCCACTTCGCCGCGCTGACGGGTGACCTGCCGCAGCAGGCGACCCTGTTGGAGGGCGTGAAGCGGAGCGTGAGCGAGCGCGCCTGGCGTGAACTGATGTTCCTGGCCACCGTCGACTTCCTCCCCAAGCAGGCGGCGGTCGCGGCCACGGGCGACCTCGCGCGCTCGGGGTTCCTCCAGACGCTCACTGACGGCTACCGCCTGCACCCGCTAATCGCCGAGAGCGTACTCGGAGCGCACGGCGACGAGGCCAACGCGGCCCTGGGGGAGCAGGCCCACCGACTCGAACCGGCGCGCCGCGGCGCGGCTTGCGAGCGCGCGAATTACCTCGACGGGCTGAGAGCGGTCCTGCTCGGCGACGACGGCGCCGCGGTGGCTCTGAACGCCCCAGAGGCGTTCCTGAGGTGGGACGCGGCAGTGCCCCAGAGCGCTGAGCTGGAACGGCGCGCTCATGTCACGCTCGCACGCCTGACGCTCGGGCGGCTCGAGGAAGCGCTGGAAGACGCGCGCGAGCTGACGCTGAGCCCAGCGTTGACGCCGAGGCTACGCTCGCTCCTCGCCAGCCACACGCTCTTCGGCCTCAGCGGGGTGAAGCGGTTCGCACAGGCCGCGGAGTTCAGCGCCGTGGCGCTCGACCTCGTGGATGCGCTGCCGCCGCAGGAAGCCGGCACCATCCTCAGAGGGCTCGGGCTCGTCGCCTTCGCGCAGGGCGACTACCGCGAGGCGGAGCGCAGCTTCCGGGCCGCGCTCGCCCGGTTCCAGGCAGCTGAGGCGAGCAAACAACAGCTGACCCTGACGATGATGACCAGAGCGAACCTCTCGAGCACGCTGTGGGAGCTGCACGGCGACCCCCATGAGCTCCTGGCCATGATCGGCGAGGTGGCCGCCACCCCGGGCATCGACGACGCCGCGTTCGTGACGTTCCAACAGAACCTCGCGGTCGCCCAGGCGTTCGTCGGCGACGAGAGCGGTGCCGTCGAGGCCACGCGCGCTGCCGCCGCGAAGGCGCACGGCTACGGGGCGGTCGTCGTGAACTCCATGCTCGCGTACTTCGAAGGGGACACGACCGCGTTCCCGGCCCTGCTGGCCGGGGCGCGCAAATGGGAAAGGTTCGAGCTCTCCGAACGCGTGAGCGCACTCTGGCTCCGCGCGCTGCGCCGGGCCGGTGACCTCGATGCGGCCATCGGCCTGCAGGAGGTCCTGGAGGTCGGTCCGTTCACGAAGCTCGAACTCGTGTGGGCGTACGAGCGGAGCGGCGACCGTGCTCGGGCCACGAAGCTGCTCGAGGAGACGCGCGAGGCCTACCCGTACCGCGAGTTCCGCCTCCACTGGCACGCGGCCGCCTACCTGGTCGAACGCACCTCCGAGCAGCTCGACGCCCTCCTCGACCTGAGCACCAACCGCGAGGGGATGCTCACCTACACAGGCGTGCCGCTCGCGGCGCTGCCGCCAGACCGGCCCGAACTCGCTCGCGCCTACCCCCTCACGGAGGTCCTCGCCTCGGGCTGGACGGAAGCCGTCAGATCGCGCCTAGGCGACGTGCCGCCGCTGGACGTCAAGGTCCTAGGCGAGGTGAGCGTCGACCGCCTGGGCGAGCCGGTGCCACTCACCGACCGCCAGCGCGAGTTGGTCACCTTGCTCGCCTTGGGCGCCGGGCGGGAGGCGATCGCCGAGGCGATGTGGCCGGACACGGACCAGAAGAAGCAGCGCAACAACCTCGGGGTCCAGCTCAACATGCTGCGCAAGCTCCTGGAGCCTTGGGGCGTGACGACCTACCTGCTCGAGAGCGGTCTGACGCGCTTCGAGTCGGACCACGCGCGGCTCGAGTCGGCGCTAGGGCGCGGCGACGCCGAGGCGGTGGCCGCTCTGTACCGTGGTCCGCTCGCGCCGGGCGTGGACAGCGACACCGTCGTCGAGGAACGCCTCAACCTGCGTGAGCGCGTCTTGGACGCCCTGTTGGCCGGCGCCGAGGCGAACGTCTCCGCCGCCGGCGATCCGGACGGCGCCGGAAGAATCGAGGACGCCGTCCGCTACCTGAAACGCCTGCTCGAGCTGGAGCCCCTCCATGAGGAGGCCGTGCAGGCGCTGCTCGGCCTCCTCATCCGCCTCGGGCGGCGGCGGGACGCGCAGCGGACGTTGGAGCGCTTCGCCCAGCTCCTGCGCCAAGAGACCGGGCTAGCGCCGCACCGCCACACGCTCGCCCTGCTAGGCAAGGCGGAGGTCGACTAAGGCGCCCCGTAGTACGGAGTCCTGCTCCCGTCGGGGTTGATCTGGTACCACACGTTGAAGGCGGGGTCGAAGACCAACGGTAGGCCCGTCGGCGTCTGGTAGTAGGTGTTCTGGCTCGGGGCGTATGGCAGGTCGTACGTGGTCCCCGTGCCGGGGTCCGTGTACTGGGCCTCCTCGCGGATGACGGTGCGGTTGAAGTCGGCGATCGCCCCCTCCTGCGACTGCTGTTGCTGCCACCAGGCGGCCATGGCCGCGTCGTTGGCCGCGTCGCGCTGCTGCACGCCCGCCATCCAGGCGTCGAAGCTCGCCTGCTGGCCGGCCTGCGCCGCCTTCGAGCCTTGGTAAGCCAGTTGGCAGTCGACCGGGTTCTGCTGGCAGTGGATCGCCTGCCCCATCTGCAACGCGTAGGAGTCGGGCGAGGTCGTGTCACCCGTAGTCTTCCTGTAGAGGTCGATGAAGTACTTGTTGATCTCGTTCATGCGCGCCTGGAGCTGTTGGTCCATCTGCGCGAAGTACTGGTTGTTCTGAGCGGTCCGCGCCTGAATCTCCTGGAGGATACTGTCCATCTGCGCCATGGGATCGACGTAGCCGCCGTACATGCCACCCATGGTCGGGTCGTAAGGCATAGCGTACGTTCCGCCCATCGTGGGGTCGTACTGGTATCCGTAGGGGTACCCTGTCGGGTAGCCGTAGGGGTACCCTGCCGGGTAGCCGTACGGATAGTACTGGCCGGCGGCGAGGCCGAGCACCACCGCGCAGAGCAAGACCACCACGTACCGTCGTCCGATCGCGCTCATCCCCGTCTCCTTCGACCTGCCGTGTCGAGGATACGCCTCGACGCCTCCGCCACGGTGCCCGCCGAGCGTGCTCATGGCGTGGGTTGGTTCGAGGTCTTCTGGAGCATGTAGGTCGTGTCGCCGATGTCCAGCATCGTCGTGCCGCCCTCCACGTAGACCCAGAACTCGAACTGGTTGCCTTGGCCGTGCACCGACCCGTCGTCGTCGACGTGCGCCTGGAACTGGTAGCGCTGGCCCTGGTCCTGGATATAGCCGACGTAGCCGCCTTGCGCGCCCTGCAGCGAGAGTACGAACGCGCCGTTGTTGCCGACGTAAGTGCCCGTCATGTCGCCGGCCTGCGCGCCGAAGCCTGGTTGGGTCGGCATGCCGGGCTGAGCCGGCGTGCCCGGCTGCGTGCCGAAACCAGGCTGGGTAGGCATACCCGGCTGGGTACCGTAACCAGGCTGGGTCGGCATGCCAGGCTGCGTCGGCATACCGGGCTGCGTGCCGACGCCCGGCTGCGTTCCGAAACCAGGCTGCGTGGGCATGCCGGGCTGAGCCGGCGTACCCGGCTGGGTACCGACACCGGGGTTCACGGGCACGGCCCCCGGGGGAGGGGTCGGGAAGCCGGTCTGAGCGCCACCCTGGCGCTGCAGGACCATCACCTGCCCCTGCCCGACGGGCTGTCCGTTCGCTCCCATCTCGTAGAACTGGATCTGCAGCGTCGAGCCGTCCGGACTGACCTGCGCCTGGAACCCGAGCACCCCCTGCTGCGACTGCACGGCGCCGTAGGCGTACTGTCCGTCCGCCTGCCCTTGCAGCGGGAACTGGCCATTGCCCGTGATGACGGCGCCGGACAGGGCGCCGTTCTGCGCCTGCTGGAACGCGATGCTTATGCCGTTGGCCTGGTCGGCGAAGGTCCCGTTGAACTGCTGGGCGAGCGCCGACGTGAGCGACATGGCCAGGGCCACGAAGACTAAGGTGCGGATGCGCACGGTCTCCTCCTTAACGTGACCCAAGGTTAGGGGAGGAGTGCTTAAATCCCACTTAATGGCAGCGCGGCCGCGGCGGGCCACTTACGTCACACGCCGATCAGGGAGACGACGAGCAGCAGCCCGATCTGCGCGCCGAACGTCCAACCGGGCACCCCGAAGGCCGCCAGCACGAATGCCGGCAACGCCGCTAGGAGCGCGGCGACGAGCTGGGCTTCCCAGCGCGCGGCGCCGGCACCGCTCCAGGAGCCGTACTTCTCCACCACCAGCAGCACGGTTAGCACGAGCGCCACGCCGGAGAAGAGGCCGCCGGCGGCGTCTCCGAAGAGGACGCTGGCGGCGAGCAGCGCGAACACGATGGCGGCCGCGGCGGGGGCGACCCGGCCAAGGGTGCGCGAGTACGGGTCGACCGGCAACACGCCGACGGCGAACTCCGGACCCAACAGCGCGGTCCCGGCGCGCGCGACGAGGATCGCTGCCGCGAACACGGCCAACGGGCCGCCGAACAGGCTCCCGAGCGCGCCGACGGATGGCTGCGCCGTCCCCAACGCCCCCGCCCCCCCGCCGGGGCCGACCATAGCCGCCAGACCGCCGGCGAGGAGCGCGAGGCTGAGCGTCGTGACCTGTCGCCACCACGGGGCGCGCCAGAAGTGCGTCAGAGCGCGCCAGGCGAACGCCCGCCAGACCGGCGCCTCGACGGTGGGGAGCGGCAACGACCGGCTCGGCCGCGTGGCGCCGGGAGTGTCGTAGAGGGCGGCAAGCAGGCGTCTGCGCTCACCGCCGTCGGCCGCAGCCTGACGGATGAACCCGGCCATGCCGGCCATGAGCTGCATGAGGCGCATGGCCTGCAGCTGAGTGAGGACGAGGCTCTGCGAGGCGAAGCGCGGCGGCCACTCCTCCGCCAACGACGACCTGACGGAAGCGACGCCTAGCGTGACGACGACGATGGGGGCCACGAGCACGACGGGCGAGGCACCCAGGAGCGCGTCGGCGAACCCGTAGGGCACGGCGCTGAGGACGCTGCCGAGCAGCGCGACGTGCCAGGCGCGTAAACCGACCGCCCGGTAGGCGTACACGAGCCAGGCGGCGCAGAACCGCGCCACCAGGACGAGGCCTATCACGGGGGCGGCGAACGGCGTCGCTTGCCAGAAGAGCGCCGGGGCCAGGGCCGTCCACACGAGGCCGACGAAGACACCGGCGGCGCAGAGCCCCGCCGCCTTGAGCATGAAGCGCCAGCGCAGGACCGACCAGGGCGGCACGGGGGCGAGGCCGAGACGGAACAGGTCGCGCCGGTCGAGGATGAGGGGCGGCGCCCGTCTGGCGAGTATCACGCTCATGAACGCGACGACGAAGACGCCGACCAGGTACGGGCGGGGTCCGCCGAGCGGCGCGGCGAGCGGCGTGAGGGTCTCGAGGCCCGCGATGACGAAGATCACCAACCAAGCGATCAGGTAGACGATCGTCCACCAGCCGACGGCGCGGCCGACCCAGTCGCGGTAGGCGCGCATGGCGCGCCCGACCGTGCGCCGCCTCAGGTAAGCGACGCCAGCCGTCACGCGCGTAACGTGCCGTCGACGAGCTCGAGCCGCCGCGCCTCCAGGACGCTCTCGAGGTCGCGCTGGTGGCCGGTCAGCAGCACGGCGCCTCCGGCCGCGCCCCGCGCCTGGAGGCCGGCGGCGAGCAGCTCTTGCGAGGCGATGTCAAGGCCGTTGAACGGCTCGTCGAGGATGGTGAGGGGCAACTCCAACCCTAGCGCCAGCGCCAGCGCCAGCTTCTGGCGCATGCCGCGGGAGTGCGTGCCGGGGTACTCGTCCAGGCGCGCCTCCAGGCCGAACGCGCCGAGCCACTCGAGCGCGTGGGCGTCGGCGTCCGGCCGGCCGTACAGGACGGCGTTGAGACGGGCGTGCTCACGCAGGGTCAGGTCCTCGTAGAGCGCCGGGTCGTCCGGCGAGAAGACGAACTTGGAGCGGGCGCTCATACTGCGGTTCGGGCGCCCGAAGATCTCGACCTCGCCGTGGCTGGGCAGCAGCCCTATGACCGCGCGCAGCAGCGTGCTCTTGCCCGCCCCGTTCGGTCCGACGAGGAGCGCGACATCGCCTGCGGCCAGGCGGAAGGTCACCTCGTCGAGCACGCTCACGCCGGCGAGGCGCACGCGCAGGTCGACGACGTTGAGCGGCGCGGGATCGGCAGACATGCGGGCACTGTACCAACCGGTCGGCTGGGGTCGACCGCGAGCATGGTCGACGGTTGGCGCCGGGTGCCACTGCCGGTCATCACCGTGGAGGCGGGGCCGCCGTGGAGCCGGCCGGCCGTCTACGCTGCTCGACCCTCTGAGGCCCTTGACGGAGGAGCCGCCGCGCGAGAGCATCTGCCATGCTCCCCTTACCGGCCTTGCCCAGACCGCTGCCCGACCGAGTGACCCTGGAAGGCGCCTACGCCAGGCTCGAACCGCTGTCGGCGGCCACCCACTTCGACACGCTCCTCGAGGCCGTGACCGGCCCGGCCGAGGAGGAGCGTTTCCGCTACCTCTTCGAGGCGCGGCCAGACGCGCTCGGCTTGCGTAGCTGGTTCGAGACGGCCCAGGCGTCTAGTGACCCGCTCTTCTTCGCACTCGTCGACCGGGCGACGGGCCGGTGCGAGGGGCGGCAGGCGCTGATGCGTATCACGCCGGAGCACGGCGTCATCGAGGTCGGTAGCATCTACTGGGGCCCGCGCGCGGCCCGGACGCGCCTGGCGACCGAGGCCGTCTACCTGCTGGCCGAGTACGTGTTCATTACGCTCGGGTACCGACGCTTCGAATGGAAGTGCGACGCACGTAACGAGCCCAGCCGACGCGCGGCGTTGCGCTTCGGGTTCCGCCCGGAAGGGGTCTTCGCGCAGCACATGGTCGTGAAGGGGCAGAACCGCGACACGGCCTGGTTCGCCATGCTCGATCACGACTGGCCCGCCCTGGCCACCGCCTACCGGCGGTGGCTGGCTCCGGAGAACTTCATGCCGGAAGGACGACAGCTCGAGGCACTCGCCGTACCGCGCGGCGACGGGGCGGCATGACCAGCCCTCAGCGCAGCCGGCCTGGCTGGGCGCAAGCCGGTTCGTTGTAGCGCCCCTCCGTGAACACCGGACGCCCCGGGCCGCCGCGCTGCCAGAATCTGGGCATGAAAGCGACTGCCGGGGTGGGAAACCAGTGGAAGGTCGGCCGACGACGCAAACCGAACGCGGCGGGGGCGGTGGGGCGAAAGCCGGTCCGGCTGCCCGCCTTCCCCCTCGCCATCGTGGCGCTGCTGGCCACTTCCTGTAGGCCCGAGCAGCCGACGCCGAGCCTTTCCGGACGTTCCGCTCGTCGCCCTTCGACGAGACGACTGGCTCGCTCGTGACTGTCACCAGGTCTGGCGCGACGGCGACGGCCACCTGGATCGCGCTGGCCGACGGCGCGACGGGCCAGCGGCAGTTCGCGTTGCCCGCCCCGGACGCCGAGCAACTCACCGTCGGTTCCGGCACCCTGTTCGCCGTCTACCCGACGGCCACCGGAGCGCGCGAGATCCACTGGTGGGACCTGGCGAGCGGCGAGGCGGGTGGCACCGTCACGGTCCCCCGCGCCAGCGACGGCATGCGCCGCAGCACGGGCGGGCACTTCCTGAGCTTGTGGGAGGTGCGGGGCGGCAAGGTCACGGTCCTCGCCACGAGCGACCCGGCGCGAGCGCGCACGTTCGACCTCGGGCCGTCACCGGACTGGCACTGGGGCACCGCGGCCCAGCGGACGCTCACCGTCGATGAGGCTAACGGAGTGCTCGTCGCCGCCGGTTCGGACGGGCGCGCCCACGTGATCGGGCTCGGTGGCGACGAGGCGAGCGACGTGCCTCTGCCCGTCCTGGAGCTTACGGGCGCCACCTTGAGCGTCACGGCCCGCGACCCGTCGGATGACGGCACCGGTGCCACCCGCAGCTCGTACGACTTCCAAGGCACGTTCCTGCTCGACGGCGCCGGCGAGGCGCCCCTCACCGTCTACGGCCACGTCAGCGCCTACCGCTTCCACGACTACCAGCCGAGCCCCGCCGCCCTGGCGCCGGCGAGCGTGAGCGGCGCGGCGCGCGTGGTGGCGCTCGGGGCCGACGAGGACGCGGAGCCGCTGTTCACTCTCGCCTTCGGGTCACAGGACCGCCAAGCGACCACGTACGATGGGACGCTGAGCAGCACGCCAGGGGGCGAAAGGTTCGGAGGCGACATGGACTACACGATCGAGTTGCGAGCGGCGGACCGGTGACGGACGGCGAGGAACCACGCTCGGGGGCCGGCTTCGTGGTGCGGGGCGGCACCCTCGTCCTCCCGGACCGCCTGGCGCCCGGCGCGGCGCTGGTCGTGGCCGACGGCACGGTCGCGGCCGTCGTGCCCGAGTCGGAGCTGACGGCGGACCAACTGGCCGCACCAACGCTTGACGCCCGCGGCGCCTACGTGCTCCCGGGCCTCGTCGACATCCACACCCACGGCGCCGGCGGCCGGCTGTTCAACGAGGCCGACGACGCGGCGTGGTCGCGCATCCTCGCGATGCAGCTGGCGCACGGCGTCACGACCGTGCTGCCCACGACGCTGACGGCGAGCATCGCTGAACTCACGGCCGCGCTGGCGCAAGGGCGGCGGTGGCTAAGCGCGCAGAACGACCGGGCACCGTACGAGCCGGGCCGGAACGACGGGGCGCCCGCGCACGCCCAGGTCCTCGGGATGCACGTGGAGGGCCCGTACTTCGCCCTCGCGCAGTCGGGCGCCCAGGACCCGGCGCACATCCGGGACCCGGACGACGGCAGTGTGGACGAGCTCCTCGCCTACTCTGACGTGATCACCCTGATGAGCTTCGCGCCCGAGCTCCCAGGCGCCATGGAGCTGACCTCGAGGCTGAGCGCGCTCGGCATCGTGCCGGCCGCAGGCCACTCGAGCGCCAGGGACGAGCACCTGGCGGCGGCCATGGCGCGCGGGCTCACGCACGTGATCCACCTGTTCAGCGCCCAGTCCACCACCGTGCGCGAGGGCCCGTGGCGCAGACCCGGGCTGCTGGAAGCCTCGCTCGCGTTCGACGGCCTCACCGTCGAGGTGATCGCCGACCACCGCCACCTCCCGACGACACTCCTGCGCCTCGCGTACAAGGCCATCGGTCCAGACCGCCTCTGCATCGTCAGCGACGCGACGCACGGCGCCGGAATGCCCGAGGGGACGGAGCTGAGGCTCGGCAGTCTCGACATCCTCGTCGGCCCCGGCGTGGCCATGCTGAAGGACCTCACCGCGTTCGCGGGCAGCACGACGCTCCTCGACCGCATGCTCCAAGTCATGCACTTCGAGGTCGGTCTGCCGCTGGCGGAGGTCGTGCGCATGGCCTCGCTCAACCCGGCCAGGGCCGTCGGCGCGGCTGGGCGCAAGGGGAGCCTCGAGCCCGGCAAGGACGCCGACTTCGCGCTCTTCTCGCCAGCCCTCGAACCGTTGGCCGCGTACGTTGGGGGCGTTCGCGCCGTCCCTCGGAGCGTGAGCGCCTCACGAGCGGACGGTTGACGGAATCTCAACCGAACCGGACCCGGGTATGCGCTAGCATCCGGCCATGCCTATCACGCGTCCCGTTCGGACCATACGACTCCTGTCCGCCCTGGCATTGGGGGTACTCATGACCGCTTCCGCGTTCGCGCAGGGCGCCGACCAGGCCGACCTGCCGGTCACCCGCGTCGTCCTCTTCACCAACGGCGTCGGCTACTTCGAGCACGAGGGAACCGTCACGGGCGACCAGGTCCTGAGCCTGGAAGTGCCCCGCAGCGAGATGGACGACATGCTCCAGAGCCTCGTGCTGCAGGACTTCGGCGGCGGCGCCATCAAGCCCGTGCGCTACACGGCGCGCGACCCGCTCGAACGCGTGCTCGACGGCTACCGCGTCGACGTGTCCCAGAACCTCACCCTCGAGGGCGTGCTCGCCCAGGCGCGTGGCGAGGTCGTCGAGCTCGTCGGCGGCCGGACCGTCAAGGGCACCGTAGTCGGTACCGAACGTGTCCAGGCGCCGGAACAGGCGCAGAGGACGTTCGTGACGTTGGCGACGAGCTCCGGTGTGGCGCGCGTCGCGCTCGACGAGTTCGACGAGGTGCGCTTCGAGGACGAGGCACTCAAGGCGCAGCTCGACGCCGCCCTCACGGCGCTCTCGACGTACGCCGGCGAGGAGACCGCCACCGTCAGCCTCTCGTTCGAGGGCGCTGGCGAGCGGCGGGTCCGCATCGCCTACCTCCGCGAGATGCCCGTCTGGAAGAGCACGTACCGCCTCGTACTGGGCGACGACGGCAAGGCGACCCTGCAGGGCTGGGCCATCGTCGACAACCCGACCAACACGCGGCTGGATGGCGTCCAGATGAGCTTCGTCGCGGGCCAGCCGATCTCCTTCATCACGGACCTCTACGAGCCCATCTACCTGGCACGCCCGCGCGTCAGGACCGAGCTAGCCGCCGGTATCGCCCCGGGCGCCGACTCCGGCGTCTTCATGGCCAACGAGATGGCCGACGTGTCCGCCGCCCGCATGTACGCCATGCCCGCCCCCGCGGCGGCGGCCGCGCCCCAGCTCGCCGGCGCGGGCGTCGAGGCGATGGCTACCGGCACGCGCGGCGGCGCGACGTTCAGCTATGACGTCTCGCAGCCCGTCACCGTCGGCGCGTACGAGTCCGCCATGGTGCCCATCGTCCTCACGGACGTGAGCGCCGAGCAGCTGTCCATCTACTCCGAGGCGACCCTCGCCGGCAACCCGCTGCGCGCCGTGCGCCTAACGAACGACACGGGGCTGCACCTGGCCGCCGGGACCGTCACGCTCTACGACGCCGGCGGCTTCGCCGGCACCGCGCAGATGGCCGACGTCATCCCCGGCGATTCGCGCATCCTCAGCTACGCCGTCGACCTCGAGCTGGCGCTCGACGTCGAGCGCGGCCAGGGGCAGGAGCAGGTCACGGCCATCCGCCTCGTCAACGGCATGTTCGAGAGCACCGTACGCACGCGCAGCACGACCAAGGTCACCATCGCTACCCGCACGGACGACGCGCGCTTCCTCGTCGTCGAGCTGCCGCGCATGCCCGGCTTCGACGTGGCCTCGCCGCGACCTGCCCCGCTCGTGACCGACACGAGCTACCGCTTCGGCGTCGCCATCAACGGCGGCACCAGTCCCGACCTGCCGACGCAGCTGAGCTGCGACGACGCCTCGGCCGCCTGCCAGCTGGAAGTCGTGTTCGAGCGCACGGACCTGCGCAGGATGGGCGTGAGCGGCACGTCGCCTGACACCCTCCTCTACTACCTGCAGAACGCCGAGCTGAGCGACGGCGACCGCGCCAAGCTCCAGCAGCTCTCCGACCTCAAGGGTCAGTACGCCACGTTGCAGCGCGAGGGCGAGTCCCTCGCCGCCCGCGCCGCCGAGATCGACAACGAACAGTCGCGCGTCCGCCAGAACATGGCGCAGCTCGACCGCAACTCCACCCTGTACCGCCGCTACGTCGACGACCTCACCGCGCAGGAGGACGAGCTGGCCGCCTCGTCCGAACGCCGCGCCGAGGTCCGCGCCGAGCTCGCCGCCATGCAAGAGCGGATCGACGCCCTTATCGGCAGCTTGGGGCAGTGAGCAGGGCGTTCGTCAAGGAGGACGCCTCCGGCGAGGACGTGGTGGTCACCCACCGCCCACCCCTGCCGGACGGTGTTCCCAACCTCGTCACGCCCGCCGGCCTGGCGGCGCTCGAAGGGGAGCGCGACGAACGCAGACACGCGTTGCAGGCCGTCGCGGCCTCCGAACCGACGCCCGAGGGCCGGCGCCAGCTGGCCGCGGCCGAGGAGGAGTTGGAGCTCCTCCTCGGCCGCATCGCCACCGCCCAGGTGGTCGTGCCGCCCCACGACCGCAGCGCCGTCGACGTCGGGGCGACGCTGATCGTCCGCTACCTCACCGGCCCGCAGGCCGGTCGCACCGCCGAGTTCAGCGTCGTCGGGGTGGACGAGGCGGACCCGCTCGACGGGCGTGTGGCGTTCACGGCGCCCGTCGCTCAGGCGCTCATCGGCAAGCGCGTCGGCGCCGACGGCGCGTTCAAGGCCGGCAGCGTCGAGCTGGTCGTGCGGCTCGAGTCGGTGAGCTACTGAGGCGCCCGGCCGCGGCCCGTCCCGGTCGCGCGGCGCCAGCCGGCCGGCGGGCGGTAGCCGGGGCGTGGGTCAGAACCTGACGACGCCGCTGCCCTCGCTGGTGAACGCCAGCGGCACCTCCGGCAACCCCGCCAGGACCGAACGCACCGCGTCCTGCTGGCCGTCCGGGCAGCAGACGAGCAGGTAACCGCCGATCTTGCCCCCCGGCACCTGGGCGCTCGCGCCCGTCGCCGCGACGCGCGCCGTGAGCGCGAGCACGTCCTCGTCGACGAAGTCGCCCGGCAGGCGCTGCTTGAGGCGCTGCTGCTCGCCCACGCACCAGGCCACCCTGCGGAGGTCGCCGGCCGCCAGGGCGCCGGCGAGGGTGGCGGCTACCGCCTTGATGTCGTGCAGCACGGGCAAGGCGTCGTCGATGTGTGCGATGAGCGCCGCGAGCGACGGGCCCGTCAGGCCCGTGCGTCCGGTCGCGAAGAGCATGAGGGAGTCCGCCAGGGCGGAGCGCGCCGCCGCGCTCATGGGGAGCGACACGTCCGTCACGCTCGCGCCGGCGTAGTGCAGGCGTCGCAGCCCGCCGCGGGCCGAGATGTTGGCATCGTGGTAGCCCGAGGCGCCGCCCAGCTCCTCCACCTCCAGCCGCGCGGCGGCCGCCCCGACCACAGCGGGCTCCACGGTCGCGCCGCGCGCCGCGAGCATGGCGTGGACGAGCGCGGTGCAGATCGCGCCCGAGGCGCCGAGCCCGCTGTTGCCGCCGACGTCCAACCACACGCCGATGCGTGCCGGCCCCAGCCCCCCACCGAAGGTCGTGAGCGCGGCGCGTACGAGGTCGTTGCGCACGTCGGCGGGGGAGGCGGCCGACTCCGATCGCCCTTGGGCCACCACCTCGAAGCGCCCGTCCAGGCTCGGAAGCCACGTGACCCGCGCGGCCAGCGAGATCGTCGCGCTGATCGTGACGCCGCCGAACCGCTCGGCGTAAGGTCTCACGTCCGTCAGCCCGCCGGCGAGGGGCACGCGCAGCGGCGCCCTGGCGATCAGCATCCCGCTCACCGCCCGCGCCCCTCCTCGAGGAGGCGCTGCACGACACCGGCGACGTTGACCTCGGGCGTCGGCCGGGTGCCGCCGAGGTGCAGGCGCGTGCCGACCACGACGGCCCCGACCTCGGCCTCGCCGGCGTCGATCAGCCGTTGGAGGTTCGGGAGGACCCTGACCTCGGCGTTCGCGGGCCGAACCTGCCCGCCGACGCCGCCCAACGCGGCGAGCAGCCGCGTCTCGAGCTTCCAGACGCCGCCGTCACTCCAGGGTCCGGCGCCACCCCACACGCACCGGACCCGGTCACCCTCGACGGTGGCGAGAAGCTCGGGCCCGGCGTCGGGCTCTGAGACGAGCGTCACTGCGTTGGGTAACCGGTGGGCGTCCAGGGCGGCGAACACCGCGCTCGGCACGTACACGTCGCCCTGCCACACGAGCACGCGCGTCACCCCGGCGAGGCGCTCGGCGAGCAGGCCAAGGGCGTGGCCCGTGCCGAGCGGCTCGTCCTGGCGCACGTACTCGACGCGCATGCCGCCATACTCGCTCCCGAAGTACGCGCCGACCTGCTCGGCGTGGTGGCCTACGACGACGTGCACGCGCGCGGCGCCGGCGCTGGCGGCCTGCGTCATGGTGAGCTCGAGGAACGGGCGCAGCCCTATGGGGTACATGCACTTCTGCAGGTACGCGCCGAGGCGGCCCATACGCGTGCCACGCCCTGCGGCCAGGCAGACGAACTCCAGGCTCACGCGCACCCCGCGCCAGCGCGCCTCGGCCACGGGCGGCCCGAGCCCACGCTCACTCCGGGTAGGCGGCGAGCGCCTTGGTCAGCTCGGCGCGCAGGGCGCTGCGCACGAAGTCGGGGGCGACGACCTCGATGGCGGAGCCCCAGCCCAGCAGCCACGGAAGGATCTCCAGCGGCCTCCCCTGGGAGTCGCGCGTGGCCGTGACATGCACGAAGCGCCTGCCTGCGCCCGCGTCGGCCCCCAGGCGCAGGCTGCGGTCGCCGTTCTCCGTCATGCGCTTGGCGACGGTCTCGCTCGCGCGCAGCGTCACCTCGAACTCCTCGCCCACGACGATGCCGAAGGCGGGGTCCAGCCGCGCCTTGGGGTCGAAGTCGCTCGGGATCTCGTAGCCCTCGTCCTTGAGGGTGACGTTCCGCATCCGTGCGAGCTTGAGCACGACGACCTTCTTGTTCTTCGTGCGGTCGAAGGCGAGGACGTAGGGCTCGAGGTTGCGGCGGTTGAGCTCGAAGAAGTAGATCTCCAGCTCGCGCGGGCTCGTCGTCCCGGAGTTGGCCGAGTCGTACTCGCAGCGAAGGACGCGCCGCTGGAACCAGGCCTGCGCCACGAGGTCGAGGGTCCGGTCCTCCGGTCCCTGCCTGAGGTCGTCCACACTGCGGAGCAGTGACGTGCGGGCCGGCTCGGGCACCTGGTTGGCGAGCTTCTCGAGCGCGGTGCGGTAGTGCCGCTCGCCGACCCCCGTATGCGTGAGCAACCGGGTCGCGCTGTACACGGCCAGCGCCTCGACCTCGTTCAGGGCGGAGGCCTTGCGCGGCACGAAGTACCGGCCGTCGCCGTCCTTGCGCAGTTCGACCCCGAGCTGCTCGACGAGCGTGACGAGGTCGCGCTCGATCGTGCGCCGCGTGCAGCCGTGCTCGCCCGCGAGCTCGACCACGCGGCGGGGCCGCCGAGCGAGCTCTTCCTTCAGCAGCGCGAGGCGCTGCGCCTTGCCCACCGTCCGGCTCATGCGAGGAAGCGTACCAGCGCGCGGGGCGTTGCGCGGCGCTTCTCGCGCCGCAGGGGACGCCACGGCCAGGGCGGGTCCGCGCTGGTCGCCGCCGCG